>DAOUMU010000170.1:0-6447 GCA_034409055.1 Anaerolineae bacterium | reverse complement strand
GGGCAAGGAAAAACTTGGGCAATCTATTCAAGCCAAGCGAAGAGCAGCTTTTGCCTTTCCCCAGAAAACGGAACAAAAACGGGATCAATTATGTCAGTCCGCTTGAACCTCTTTTCATCAGTCCAGGTAGAGGGTGTAGGTCTCTGCTTCCCGCTGCAAAAGGGACAGGTCCAGCCAGCGGTGAATCGTCGCCGCCGGCACGTTGGCGTACGCAAACTCTTCTTCGTCCAACCGGGTGCGGAAGATACTGAGGCGGGTCAGGGCCTCCTGCTCGGCCGGGGTCAGGTGGGCCAGCAGGGCCCGCAGGAAGTAAGCCTCCCACTGCTGGGCCAGCATATCGTCCAGGGCGGGGTCCGCCAGCAGGTCGGTCAGCCGGCCGCCGGCCAGCCAGCCGTTCAGCAGCTCGATGCTCTTGGGGTGGCCGCCCACCTTTTTATACAGGGCGATCTTGGTTTCCAGCGGCTCTTGCCGCAGGCGGGGCAGGTTGTCCATCAGCATAATCGCCTCGCGCGCGCTCAGTTGGGGCAGGTGCAGCTCGATGGCCGTGCCCCGGCCCAGGTGCTCTGCCAGGGCGGCCCAGCGGTAACGCCCGGTAAACAGGCACAGGCTGCCCCAGCGGGCCGAGAGCAGGCCGTCCAGCAGGCCGGCCAGGTCGGGGTCGGCCACGTCAAAGGCGGCCCCGGGCGAGGGGATGCCCGGCATGGGGATGCCCGGCCTACCCTCTCCCTCCGAGCCGGGCATGGGGATGCCCGGCCTACCCTCTCCTTCCAAGATGCCCGGCCTACCGCCAGATGCTCCCCTGCTCCCCTGCCCCTCTGCCCCCCGGCCCATCGCCAGCAGGCTCTCGAAATTATCAAACACCACCACGTACCGCCGGTCGGCTACCATCGCGGCGGCCTGGCGGGCCCGGTCGGCCGGGGGCTGGCGGCTGTCGAGCAGGAGGGCGGCCGCTTCGGCGTGGTGGGCCTTGCCCTGGGCGGCCAGGAAATGGGCCAGCTTGGCCGGAATGTCCAGCGGGTCCACCTGGTGGCAGCGGATGACCAGGGTTCCGTCCAGGTCGCGGCCGGGCCGCTGTAGAAACTTGGCGGCGATGCTGCTCTTGCCCAGCCCGCCGATGCCCCGGATAAAGGCGGCGGTCACCGAACCGGTGCGCAGGGCCCGGCGTAGGTCCCGCAGTTGAGCCTTGCGGCCGACGAAGTGGGGCGGCAGGGGCAGGCCGGCCATGTCGATCAGGCGGGGCGGCCCGCCGGACGGTTCGGCCGGGGACGCGGCCGGGTCCACCAGGCGCATGCCCTGGGCCCGCAGGTAGAGGGCTGGAATACCCCAATCGTAGCCCGGTCCCTCTTCAAATTGCCACAGGGCCAGGCGGGCCCGGTGGATGGCCTGGGCCGGCGTCTCGCCCCGGCCCAGGGCGGCGTAAAAAGCGGCGGCCAGTTGAATGGCCGAGGGGTCGAGGATGGAGAACTGCATGGCCAGCACGGCCGGGATGTTGCTCTGCAGCAGGCCGGTGGCCACCCCGCTGAAGGCGTCGGCCGGGCTCGGGCTGGTTTGGGCCGTCTGGCAGCCGGACAGAAAGACCAGCCGCAGGTCGGGCGCTTCTTTGAGATAGGGCCGCAGGTCCTTTATGCCGGCCAACCTGGCCCGGCCGTCCTCCTGTTCCAGGGCCAGCACGCTGCGCTCTGCCTCGGCCTGGTAGACGCCGTGGCCGGTGTAGTGCAGCACGTGGGGTCGAAAACGGCCCAGGACCTCGCCGATGGCCGGCAGGGTGGCGTCGTCCAGGTATTCCACCTGGACCCGGTTGGCCCGGACCGGCTCGGCCAGGGCGGCCTGGATGACCCCGATCTCCTCTTCGGTGTCCAGGGCGGCCTGGTCGTCCGGGGCGGCAATGACCACCAGGATGCGCAGGGGTAAAGGCACGGACGGCGGGCTCAACTCGCCCAGGTCGTCGGGAACCCGGCTGAGCAGGAAGCGGCCGTGCAGGGCCAGGAAGTCCTGCCCGTCGTGCAGGTATTCCCAGGGCAGCCGCCACAACCGGGCCGCGTTGCTGTGCATCTTCAACGTCAGCCGGGCCTGGCGGCGGTAGGCGTCGTTGAAGTCCAGAAAGGCTTGCAGGCGCTGGCCATCGCCAAACAGAAAGGCGTACAGGCGCTGGCCGTAGCTGGCCAACTGTTCGGTCGCGCTCAGGGCCGGGGCCGTCTCCTCCTGGCGGCGCACCTCCGCCTGGACGCTGGCCCGGGGGATGGCCCGCTCCAGCATCCACTGCGGTTCCAGGTCAATCAGGTGGTCCCGGGCATAGGTAAAGGTATGGCGGCAAATTTCCTCGCCGTTAGCCCGGCTGGTTTTGGCCAGGTATCGGTCACCGTCGATATGTTCGATGGTCACGATCAGTTCGGGTGGCAGCATAGTTGTTCCTCCTCTGTAAATAGAGCTTGTAGGACAAACTTAAGTTTGCCCTACGGTACGGATATTTTCATCATTGGTGTGTCAACACTCGTGATAACTCCTGTGATGAAGCGTACAGCGGGAAGCGGTAAGCGTAGAGCGTAAAAATCACCGGGATGTTGCCACTGGGTTGAAGCGGTGATATCGTCCTAACACGTAAGGGTTCCCCGCATATTGAACAATGGCCAAAAAAGTCAAGCTCACATAAAATCATTAGGGTGTGTTTCATTTGAGTCAGAGCATTTCAAAACATCGTGTTGCGTGTTACGTATTGCGTGTTTTTTTGGTACGTAACACGCCGCCAAAGGCACGCAAGCGACACGCAACACGTAATAACAACTGTTCGACTCACTTTAAACACACCTAAATCTGTAAGAGTCAAGATGATGTTGAACAATTCTATAGAACGCTGATTAACGCAGATACACGCTGATTTTTCTGATTTTATTGGCTAAACCGCGTTAATCAGCGTTAATCAGCGAAAATCTGCGTCCCACATTTTTTCCTCTATTGTTCAAAATGTTCTTGACTACTACATAAACACACCCAAATCATCACGTTTTACGTTTCACGTTTCACGCCGGTTGTCTCACAACCGACAGGCCCCCAAACAAATCACCTCTTTGAGCACCTACAAACAACCACAGAATGCATCCAACCCCCGCTTGACCACGATGGCCGCTACCAGGGCCAGGTCGGCCGGGATGGGCAGGTTCAGGGTCCGTTCTGACAGCACCCCCAACACCACCAGGGCCAGGTCCAGGTCGTCGGCCCAGCGGGCATCCTGGCGCACTTCGCAGTAGTTCCACTCCACGCACAGGCGCTGGCGCACCGGCCCGGCAATTTTGGCCCACACCTCGGCCGGACCTCTGACCGTCGGGGCGTAGAGGCTCAACTCTTCCATCAGCTCTTTCTCAGGCCGGCTGAGATACGCTTGCATCTGACGGCGCTCGGTATTGGACATAAGGCTTCTCCAGGGTAAAGGTTAAAAATTTGGAGATGGTTCAGACCTGATACCATCAGGTCGTACCAACCAGGCAATTATAAGCCCAGCCTTAAAAAGAAGCAATTTAACCAGAGTTCCCATTTTGTCCTATTACCAAACTTTTACCCTACATGGGGGTTGACATGGCCCCGGTTCTATGTTATGATGCAGCTAAGCTTTTGGTGAGGAATACCCAATGTCAAAACGATACCGACGATTGCTTGAAAATCAGGCCAGGGTAGAAGTTGTGGCTCAGGCTCACGATTCGATGAGTGCTGTTTGGTTTGTGACGCTCGCGGCTGTCTTTGCGGGCGTTTTTTATTTTTGGGGCTATTATGTCTGGGAGATGTTGTGGCGTGTTCTAAGCGGAGGCTGACGTAACTTTATTCTAGAACCCGTTAGGGCGCGACCACATCACCGGTCGCGCCCTTTTTTTATTTGTCCATCAAACCAGAATTTAGCTTGCCAGCGGGGCAAAAAGCAACTTCCGTTTCGGAACTCCCTAATTCTGGTTCTATGTACATAATCTTATCTAAGGAGAAGGGAAAATGATTATCATCATGAAAATAAATGCCACGGAACGAAATATTGAAGCTGTGGTCAGCCGGGTCGAGACAGAGGGCTTTAAGACGCACCTGTCTCGGGGCGAAGAGCGGACCATCATCGGCATCATTGGCGATGAGCGCCGGCTGGACCGGGGCGCTATCACCCGCATGAATGGGGTCGACCGGGTGGTGCCGGTGCTGCGTCCGTTCAAGCTGGCCAGCCGCGATTTTCAACCGGAGGACTCCAAGATTACCATTAACGGCCACGTCTTTGGCGATCAGAAAGTGATTGTCATGGCCGGCCCCTGCTCGGTGGAGAGTCGGGAGCAGATGATGCAGACCGCCCTGGCCGTTAAAGAGGCCGGGGCTCACATGTTACGCGGCGGTGCCTTCAAGCCCCGTACTTCCCCCTATAGCTTCCAGGGCATGGGGGAACCGGGGCTTAAAATTTTGGCCGAGGCGCGAGCGGAAACGGGTCTGTACGTGGTAACCGAGGTTATGGCCCCGGAACAGGTGGACCTGGTGGCCAAATACGCCGACGTGCTGCAAGTCGGCACCCGCAACATGCAAAACTACGCCCTGTTGAACGCGGTCGGACGGAGTAACATGCCTGTTTTGCTAAAACGTGGTATGATGAGTACCATCGAAGAGTTGTTGATGAGCGCCGAATACATCCTGTCCAACGGCAACCACAAAGTGATTTTGTGTGAGCGGGGCATCCGCACCTTTGAAAAATACACCCGCAACACCCTGGACATCAACGCCGTGCCGGTGCTGAAAGAATTGACCCATTTGCCCGTGGTCGTTGATCCCAGCCACGCCACGGGCAGATGGACCCTGGTCAAAGCCGCCAGCAAGGCCGCCGTTGCAGCCGGAGCCGATGGCCTGCTGATCGAAGTCCATCCCAACCCGGCCGAAGCCCTTAGCGACGGCGAGCAATCGCTCAAGCCCCAGCGCTTTGTGGAACTGATGGCAGAGGTAGCCCGCGTAGCTGAGGCGGTAGGCAGAACGATTTAAGATGAAGGATGAAAATTTGATTTTTTAGGAATTCCCGTGGGGATCGCTCGAAGGGGATTGCCAAATCCCCGTCTAAGGCGCATAAGGTCGGGATCTGGCGACACTTGCACCTGCGCTGCAAGTGCAGGTGTCCCTGGCGAGCGAGAAACTACCGAAGGATTTACGCCGAGCTGTACTATAGCTTTTCAGAAAAAGATTTTGAGTTTGTAACCAGGCGGGCACAGGTAGTAACGACTTATGAAGATTAAAAAATTAAACGGGTAATCAATCCGCCACAGGCGCGAGGCTAACCCACAGGGCAGGGCTATCGCGCTAAGAGGGCCAAGGACGTTAAAACGCCCTAAAAAAGCACGTTTTTAGCCCCTTCGGGCTTTGCTCTTTCAGCACGGGGCTTTAGTCTAATGCTACTAAGAAATGAGAAATTGGCCAGACAGAAATTTGCGTAATCGGGCCAAAGCTGGGATGCTACGAGTTAGGCAAAATAGAGATTGAGATCAACAGAAAGGCTGAAAGAAATATGACGAACCGACAGCCAACAACACCGGTGATTAAACCCAGTCCAGAAGAAATCTTGCCCATCTATCAGGAATTGTTACCGCGTCCAAAGCTGAAAGCCTTGCTCAAGCGGCAGCACATCAGGCGCTATTGGCGGTTGTTTACCCCGTTGGTCGTGCTGTGGCTGATGATCTTCCAACGACTGAACAAAGACCATAGCTGTGATGGTGCGGTCAGCCATATCCATACGGGGGCGGTTGACAATATCGATCCCTATGACGAACACGAAGACCCGTTATCGAAGCGGGTCTATTCAGAGAATAGCTCGGCCTATGTTCAAGGGCGTCAGCGGCTGCCCCAGGTGATGCTGACCGAAGCGCTGCAGCATCTATCCCGAGTTATTCGGGGCTGGCTAGGCCAAGCTGAACAGGGCCAACCGGTCTTGGTCAACAGTTGGAAAGGCCACGCCGTACGGCTGATGGATGGGACCACCTTTCGTCTGCCGCCGGAAGGGGACTTGGTCGAAACTTACGGTCAGGCCAGTAATCAGTATGGGCCCGCCTATTGGGTCATTGTCAAAGCGGTCGCCGTCTTTTGCTTATACACCCAGACAGTGGTGACCTATGCCGAAGGCCATAACCACACAAGTGAAACGGCTTTCGTGTTGGCATTGATGAGGGCTGATGATGAACCCGAGAGCTTATACGTGGCCGATATTAACTTTGGGGTCTATCGGGTGGCCCAAGTGGCCCGTCATTGTCATAAATATGTCCTGCTGCGGTTCAAAAAGTGTGTGGCCGAGGCCTTACAACGGGCCAACCAAAAATCTCGGCTGCTGAAACCGGGTGAAGAATGTTTTGTGTCCTGGGCCCCCAAAGCGACAACCAAAGTTGAGCCCGGCCTGTCAACGGCCCCCATTGCCGGACGCCTGATTTATGCCCGGATTGAAAAGAAGGGCTTTCG
>DAOUMU010000169.1:0-18307 GCA_034409055.1 Anaerolineae bacterium | reverse complement strand
CGAGCTGGATGCCTCGAGTGTGGTTGCTTTGGTGATTGATCCCACCAATCCGGCCCGCTTGTATGCCCCGACCTGGAACGCTGTGCTCAAATCGACCGATGGGGGTAATACCTGGCAGGCCAAGATGAACGGCCTCGTTTCTAACCGGACGGTGGATGTGATGGTAATTGATCCCAGGAACCCCAACACCTTGTATGCTGCGGTTGGGGAACAGTTGGTGGTTTCTACCGATGGCGGCGAGAATTGGAGTTCGCCAGGGTACGGAGAAGGGTTGGGGCTGGCCCGATTCTACCAGATTGTGGTTGATCCCTTTGACTCCAATGTCATTTATGTTGCCGGCCTGGGGGCCTCAATTTACAAATCGGTCGACGCTGGCCGTACGTTTATTCCGATGCCTTACAATATGGGCCAGGGCGCTTTTGACCTGGCTGCTCACCCCCGCCAGCAAGATGTTTACCTGGCCGGTATCAACTCAGGCCAGGCCGGCATCGTTAAAACCGAAAATGCGTGGGATTTTCGCTCGGTCAGTGATGGCTTGATTTTTGGCGGGGCCGATTCGGCCTATTCCGCCCTGACTTATGCGCCCAGCAATCCGGATATCGTTTATGCCGGCAGTGGCTACGAAGATAATCGTAACGCCAAAGGGGTCTTTAAGAGTATCGACGGGGGCGAAAACTGGATTAGAATCAATAACGGCTTAGGTATCAACCGGGACTTCGGCTATCCTTATTATGTTAAATCGATCGCGGTTCATCCCACCGACCCCGACATTGTTTTTGCAGCCACCGGCGGGGGGCTTTTCAAGAGCGTGGATGGTGGGACCACCTGGAGCTTGCGGTGAGTCGGTTATCACGGTCAAAGAGCGCAAGAATCGGGTGGTTTTTGCCCGGCCGCTTTGTTATATTTGGATAAAAAGCCAGCCTCCTCCGGCGTGCTTGAGGCGGTGGGGAGCCAAGAAGCCGCAACTGGCTTGGTCTGTTTGGGCTGACCTCCCTCGGGCTGGGCCGGCTGTGGAGCAGGGGCTAATTCATCAAAGGTACTGGTATCCACCCAACAGGTCGCCGTGGGCTTAAATTGGACAGAGTAGTAATCGACCTCGAAGCAGCCGGGGAGATGGGAGGACAGATAGGTCAACTCCCGGCTCAGGTTGCGCCGGCCGCGGGCTTCGGGTTGATCACCCCACAGTAGATCGGCCAGGTGACTACGCGCCACGGGTTGCTTGTGCCGGGCCAGATAAGCCAACATGGCCAGGGCTTTGCGGGACCGGAAATCCTGGAGTAAGCCCCCTTCTGTTTCAATCTGGATGCTACCCAGCAGTCGAATTTGGCAAACATGTGTCATTTTCCCCAAGAAATTTCCCAAAAAAGGGCGTTCGCAACAGTTTCGCAACAGGTTGGCAACACTGCCCGAACAGTCATGTTTTATACTTTAATCAGACTCAGTAGATCCAATTTTCAAGCTCGGAGCGGACCACAGTCCGCGTTTTGGCCGCTGGACTATGGTCCAGCTAGAGCAAATTTGGATGTACTGAGACTGACTAACTTTGAAGAATTTGGCTGGCTTCTACGAAAAATTTAATAAAGTAATCATAACTTGTCAGGCCAATTCTGACAAGTCTGGAAAAAAACCAGTTAAGCTTATGGCATACCTTACCAGGTAGTAGACATCGAAACAGGAGGCATACAATGATCGCTACATTAAATATCAAGCAGGCAGTTCAGCATTGGCTGGAGTCTAAGTCCCGGCGCCGGGCCTTCCGCCAGGCGGTAAGCCGCGCCTACGCCACGTTTGCCCGGCAGTATCCTGAGTGGGCTGCGTCCTACTTTGACGAGTATTTTCTGACCCACGATGCTGCCCTGTTGCTGGCCCGGACCGGGCAAGGCGTTGCTTCACCCACACCACACGCCCTGGCCATTTGCTGGAGCAGGCAGATGACGTGGTTCAGGGAAGAGACCAGGCAGCAGCTCATTGCCGAACTGACGCCGGTGGCGTCCGATTTTTTGGGCTGGCTAGCGGCGGAACTGCCCGTTCGGGAGACCACCGGCGAGCTGCTCCCCCAACCTGCCGTGGGTGGAAGCAATTGCCAGTCTACAAAGTCGAATCTTACCCTTAAAAAATTATAGTTGTATCAACAGAAAAGAGAGGAATTTGTGTTCATCCAAGACAGAAAAACTTTTACAAACCAGCCGGCCATGTTGTTGGGCAAACTGGCCGGACACCTTACTAACGGCATCGCCCTTATTCCTAAACGGCCTGCCATCCCGGCTAAAGCCAGTCAAACAATTCAAAGGCAGAAGCAGACACACATAACCGTTACGCACGTTCAGGGTAAAGTGCCGGTGTCAATCCTGCATGTCCGTGGCGCGCTAAATGCCAAATGCTACCCGGATTTGATTGCCAAAGCAAAGGCAGCCTATCAGGCCGGCACACGTCATATCATTTTTGATATGAGCGACATCCCCTCGCTGGGTATCTCAAGCATGTTGGCCTTACACAGTATCGCCGTTCTGCTGCGCGGTGAGGAGCCATTAGACCCCCAAGGAGGCTGGGAAACGCTTCGGACTGTTGCCCGCGATCTGGAAACCAGCGGCCGGCAGAAGCAATTCAAGCTGCTCAATCCCCAGGCCAAGGTGAAACAATCGCTTGAGCAAGCGGGCTTTTCAGACTTCCTGGAGATCCATTCTGACCTGGAAACAGCCATTGTTTCATTCTAAGCTGGTCTTGGGCCTTTTGGAAAAAAGGTAGATTAGTCAAAACAGAGAGGTATCCTCTCCAAAAGTAAGGGCGAGGCAAGGCGGATTGGTGGTAGTCAAAACAAACAAGCTATGCTCCGCCTTGCCTCGCCCCTGCGTTCCCCACAAATTTGAAGAGAATAGATTGGTTCTAATAACCGGGCAAGAGAGATTGGCCTGTTTCTCTCACCAATTACGATCGGTTACCTGCTGACGGGCTTGTTGGGTCTTTTTTATCTAGCTCAACGTTTCGGGAAGAGCAACCACGATTCCCCTAAACTCATCGGTGGTGAAGGCTTGGCATCTGAGCACTTCACTACTCGGGATTGATCTCGTACCAATTCCAAGCAAGAAAAGCCGGTTTTTGACCGGCTTTTTTGTTTTTATTGGGTGGTTTCAGGGCACAACGGCTCAATATTGTACTGCGGCCGAGATAAACATCAAAATTACTCCTAATTTATTGACAAACTTAAACCTTTAACATATAATGGATAATCGATTATCGATAGTGAAAATTATCGCAAACTTAAATCCCTGAAAGCAGGAGCGGCATCAAGATTCCTGAAAGCAGGAGCGGCATCAAGATTCCTGAAAGTAGGAGCGGCATCCCCATGCCGCTCCGACATAAGGGCTTTTTTGCCCGGAAAGGCAGGTGTTTAGCGATAACCAGAGGCGGACTATTCAGCAGGTCGATATGGGTACAAATTTAGGGAAGTTGCCTTCCGTAACGGTATCCCCATGCCGTGGCAGGTCAACTCCCAGCATATGCGGGCTTATTTTAGGCTAACTGCTAACCGCTAACCGCTAACCACTCCGGCTGAACTCCCAGCATATGCGGGCTTATTTTAGGGCACAAGGAGGTGGTCAGCCATATCGCCTCCGTATCATCAATAACAATATTTTTAGGAGGGTTTTAACCAATGACTGATTCAAGTGAAGTTCTGGCAACATTTTTCGGTGATGAAAGCTTTCCTATTGAATGGGAAAGTGAGGAAGAGAAGGAGCTATTCTGGTTCTATGACGACAACCACGTCCCCAATCCGATCTCCCCTATGTATTGGAGCCTGAATGGCTGGTGGGGACCGACGCTGGACTACATGTACCGGCGTTTTGGCTTTCCCCTCGGCAAGGCCTGGATCGGCAAACGCATCAACGGCTACCTGTACACCGCTATTGTCCCGCGCGAGGCCGAGTCGGCCGGGATGCTTGGGCCCTATTATGGCTGGATCATGTCCACTTATGCCAGTAATTTTCTGGACTGGTGGACCGATCGCTACCTCCCCGAAATCAACCGCAATTTTGAGTACCTGGACACCTTTCCCACCGAGGAGGCCTCCCTACAGGAACTGATGGTCTTTCTGGAAGAGGCCATCGACATCCAGGATCGCCACTTCCGCCTGCACTGGATTCTGAACCTGGCCCAGTTCCAATCCTCGATGGACCTGCAAGCGGCCGTGGGTGAAGTCATCGGCGAGGTGGACCCTGCCCTCGTCGGCCGCATCCTGATCTCCATCAAGGACCGCAACTGGGACAGCCTGGAGACGCTCTGGAAGCTCAAAGAGAAGGTCAAAGCTGACCCTGAACTCAAGGCAGTCTTTGATGCCGGCGAAACCGCCACGGTGATTATCCCCGAGCTGAAAAAGGGCGAAAAGGGCAAAGCCTTTTTGGCGGACGTGGTTGCCTACTGCAAAGAGTATGGGGTCAAACCCTCGATGTACTCCCACGAATATGTGAACAAACTGTGGGTCGAAGATCCCACCCCCGCCGTCGAAACCATCAAGGGCTACCTGGTCGCGGATTACGATTTCCCCTCCGAGCACCAGCGGATGGTAGACGATCACCATGCGGCCATCGAAGAACTCAAGGCGCTGGTACCTGAGACAGCCACCCCTGAACAACGGGCGAAACTGAATACCGTCATTGACCTGGCCACCCGGATGATGCCCCTTACCCCGGACCATCACTTTTACATGGACCAGGGAACCTTTGCCCGGATGCGTCTCGTTTTGCTGGCAATCGGCCGGCGGATGGTCAAGGCAGGGCTGCTTCGAGATGTTGAGGACATTATGTTCCTCGAGTATGACCAACTGCGGGCCTATGTGGCCAACCCCAAGTCGGCAGACAATCCAGAAGGCTACGATGGCCTGGGCATCATCAAGCAAGCCCGGCGCGATTACGAAGAGGCACACAAGAGTCGCCCGAGAGACTGGGTCGGCACTGTAACCCACTGGGCCATGTACGAAGAGCCCTACCACACCCTCTGGGGCTGGCCCGAACGCTGGGAACGGGCCCAGCGAGGCGAAGAGGTGATCGAAGATGTGGTGCGCGGTCTCCCGGCTGCGGCCGGCGTAGTGGAAGGCATCACCCGCGTGGTGACCGGACCTGAGGATTTTAGCCAGGTCAAGAGCGGCGAAATCCTGGTCTGCATTATGACCAATCCGGCCTGGGTGGTGCTCTTTAGTAAGATCAAGGGCGCAGTTACCGACGCAGGTGGTGTGCTATCTCACACGGCTGTCGTGGCGCGCGAATTCGGTATCCCGGCCGTGGTTGGTGCGGGGGATGCTACCTCACGTATCAAGACCGGTGATAGAGTCCGAGTGAACGGCAACACCGGCGAGGTCGAGATTCTGGGATAAGCGTCTTTGGCCATTTTGAGGAGTGAGCATCCTTGGATGCGAACGGGGCTACTGAGGAAACTTTTTCCTCAAAAATGCACCTGAACTGGATGGGGCTGGGGGGATCGAGTCTCCCAGCCCTATCCCTTAGCTTCATTACCCGACATTGGAAATCAGAAACCAGGTTTTTCGCTTGCTGAGGCATTTTTGGTCCTCCAGAATGCTCAAAAAGCAACGATTAGCTTGGTTCAGACGCCAAAAACCTGGTTTCTCTTCTCGTGTCGGGTAGTGAATCCCTTAGCAAACATTTCATCAACATCAAAGGTGAAACGGTCACCTGCTGGTAATCTACTGCAAAACGAATTTTTTCGACCTGTGCAATTAGCCCACCTTCCCGGAAGCTGGCTAGCACCATACTGGACGAGATGTGGCTACGATGGCAAGTTTTGAGCCAATTTGAAGAGACTCAGTACATCCAAATTTGCTCTAGCTGGACTACAGTCCAGCGGCCAAAACGCGGACTGTGGTCCGCTCCGAGCTTGAAAATTGGATCTACTGAGACTTTGTAGCTTCGGGAAGGTTATTCGTCCCCTAATTGCACAGCTTGAATCTTTTCAATGGGAGGTTGTGAACTGATGAATATCAAAGGCGGTTACACAGGTACCATCTTAAGGGTAGATTTGACCAACAAGATTGTCCAGAAGGAACCACTCGATGGCGCCTTTGCTCGCAACTATGTTGGCGGGCGTGGTTTCACTTCGCGCTTGCAGTATGATCTCATTCCACCGCCGGCAAACCCGCTCGGACCGGATAACGTGGCCATCATCGCCCCTGGGGCGCTGACGGGAACACCAGCTCCCTCTTCCGGGCGCTTTACCCTGGGGGGGCGCTCTCCCTTGACCGGCATCCTCGGCGACGCCAACTCAGGTGGTTTTTGGGGGGCCGTATTAAAAAAAGCCGGGTACGATCTGATTATTATTCGGGGCCAGTCACCCAGGCCGGTCTATTTGTGGATCAATGACGACCAGGTTGAACTCCGTGATGCCCGTCACCTGTGGGGCAAAGATATGCGCCAGGTCGAAGAGATCATCCAAAGCGAGGTCGGTAAAGGGATAAGTATTGCCGGTATTGGTCAGGCTGGTGAAAACCTAGTCCGCTTTTCGTGCCTCATTGTCGATGGCGAGCACGCCGCCGGACGAACCGGCCTGGGGGCGGTTCTGGGTTCCAAGCGGTTGAAGGCTATTGCCGTGCGGGGCAGCCAAGAGGTACCCCTCCACGACCCGGTTGCTTTCAAAGAATTATCAGACGAACTACTCGAACTCCTGAAGATAGACAGCCGCAGTGGCAAGGAGTTACCGGAATACGGCACAACCGCCCTGCTGGATCACCACACCGCCATCGGCGCGGTCAACACCCGGAACTATCAGACCGGACTCTTTGAGGGCAAGGAAAAGATCGACGGTGACGCCCTCAATGCCATGTACCTGGTCAGGCCGACCGCCTGCTACCGCTGCCCCTGCAAATGTGATCGCTATTCCCGGGTCACCGAGGGCGAGTTTGCGGGCACGGAGGTCGGTGGGCCGGAGTACAGCACGATGGTGGCCTTTGGCACAGGCTGTGGTAACGACAACCTGGCTTCGATTCTGAAAGCCAACGAACTGTGTAACCTGTACGGCCTTGATACCATCGAGACCGGGAATCTGATTTCTTTCTCCATGGAGTTGTGGCAAAGAGGCATTCTCACCGGAGATGACACCCGGGGCATAGATTTGACCTGGGGCAATTACCACTCCATCCTGGAGTTGATTGAGCAAATCACTTTCCGTAAGGGCTTCGGTGACCTGCTGGCCGAGGGTATTCTCAACGCGGCTCAGGAGATTGGCCGCAACTCCGAGCGTTATGCCGTCCATGTCAAAGGCATGACCCCCCCACCGGTGGATGCCCGGGCGGTCAAGGTTTACAATTTCCGCTATGCAGTCTCCCCTCGCGGAGCAGACCACCTGCGGATTTCAGCGCCGGGGGCCTATGGACTGGATTCGTTGCCGACCATAGAGGCGGCCACGAAACTCATGCTGTGGGAAAAGATCGTGACCATCCCCGATCTCATGGGATTCTGTAAATTTCCCTACTCCTACTACGCCGAAACCGTCGAACGGACGTTGAAGAAAATGCTCGAAACCGTACCGGCGCTCTATTCGGCGGCAACGGGTATCGAAGTCAGCGGCGACGATCTACTCCTGGCGGCTGAGCGGGTCACAAATTTGGAGCGAGCGCACAACGCCCGGCTCGGTCTGACCGCCGCCAACGACACCATGCCCCCTCGTTTCACCGAGGATCCTATGCCGGAAGGTCCGGCCAGGGGCAAAGTTTACGATATTCTGGAGCCTATGAAGGAAGCCTGGTACACAATTCACGGTTGGGATGAGAACACCGGCAAACCCCAGCGTGAAAAATTGGAAGAACTGGGTTTGGAAGACGTGGCCGACGATTTGGTACAACGCAAAATCTTACCACATGAGAAGGGATCGTAAAAAATGACAAAACTAATTGATCTCAGTATGGAAGTCAGCGGTGACATGGTGGTGTTCCCTCGCGTGGCTCGCCCGGTCTTGGCGATGCTGGAGAGTTGGGAAGAATTTGCCACCAATATCGGCGCGGCCGAATACGGCACAACCTGGCTCACCGCACACTATGTCGTCGTGTTGGGTGATCACGTAGGTACCCATGTCGATTCACTGAGACATCTACGCTCGGATGCGCCCGGCCCGGAAGGAATTCCCTTAGAATACTGCTATGGTGATGGGGTGGTGCTTGACTTTAGTGATAAGCCAGTCGGACATGGGATTACCGTGGATGATATGAAAGCAGCCCTGAAAAAGATTGACTACACCCTCAAGCCGTTGGACATCGTCCTGATAAAAACAGGCGCTTCTCGTTATAACACCGAAATGCGCTACCTGACCGAACATTGCGGTATGACCGGCGAGGCCACCCACTGGCTCCTTGACCAGGGCATCAAGATGACGGGGATTGATGCCCCCACCTATGATCGGCCGGTTAAATCCATGTTTGAAACCAAAGAGTTCTGGCCGGCCCACCAGGTCATGCTGGAGCGGGAATACTATCATCTGGAAAACCTGGCCAATCTGGACGCCATTCCCCAGCCGTTTGGCTTTAAGATGTCGGTCTTTCCGATCAAATGGAAGGGTTGCACAGCCGCCCCGGTGCGGGCCGTGGCTCTTGTGGACTAGGAGCAAACGCTAGCTATGAAAATCCAGGTACAGCTTTTTTCCATTTTGCGAGATTGTCTCCCTCCAGACGCCGAGCGAGGTCAGGCCACTATCGCCCTACCCGATGGGGCCACGCTGGCCGACCTGGTGACTCACCTGGGCATCGATCAGCAGTTGGGATATAGTGCCCCGGAAATTATCACCAGGGCGGCCTGGCAGGTGGTGATCAATGGGAGCTTTGCGTCGGATATAGAACGGAGCCTGCAGGATGGAGACCAGGTACAGATCTTTCCACCCCTGGCTGGGGGCTAACCTGGTTTTCAGGGTAAAACTTAACACGAGGAGAAAAAATGATCTCACTAGACACCTATCGCAATCTTTACAATCTGGAAGGCAAGGTGGCCGTGGTCGCCGGGGGAGCCGGTGGTATTGGCCAGGCCGTCTGTGAAGGGCTGGCCGCTTTTGGAGTGACGGTGGTCATCGCCGACATTAACCAGGCTGGGGCTGAGGCCCTGGCGGCCGAGATCACGGCTGCCGGGGGACAGGCCTGGGGCGCTGAACTGAACGCCCTTGACATTCCCCAGATGCAGCAATTGATGGCCGGAGTGGCCGAACGGTCCGGCCGGCTCGACGTGCTGGTCAACTGTGTTGGCACCCACAAAGAGGCCCCGGCCGAAGAATACACCGAAGCAGATTGGGACCAGGTGGTGGACCTTAACCTGAAAGCCGCCTTTTTCCTGTCTCAGGCGGCGGCCAAGGTGCAGATCCCCCAGGGAGGGGGTAAGCATATCCATATCACCTCCGTCCGCAGCATGCTCGGCATCCGCCGGGGTTACATTGCCTACTGCTCTAGCAAGGGCGGTATGAATTTGATGATCAAGCAATTGGCCACCGAGTGGGCCAAATACAATATCACGGTCAATGGTATTGCACCCACTTTCACCCGCACCGAATTGGTCAAAGATTATCTGGAAGATCCCAACTTTTACAATCCCCTGGTGGAACGGATTCCGCTGGGCCGTATTTGCGAACCCATGGACCTGGCTGCGTTGACCATTTATCTGGCCGCGCCGGCCTCAGACTTTATCACCGGGCAGGTCATCTTTGCCGATGGCGGGGTGACTGCTACTCAGTAGGAGAAAAGCTTATGTCGAAACCGTTGTGTGCCTGGTTTAGCGAACTGACCAGAAATGACGTGCCGCTGGCCGGCGGCAAAGGGGCCAACCTGGGGGATATGGTCCAGGCTGAGTTACCTATCCCCCCCGGCTTTGTCATCACCGCTCCGTCCTATCGGGAGATGGTGGAAAATGCCGGTCTGATCCCCAAGATCGACCAACTACTGGCGGACCTGGACCGCAGTGATTGCGATCAACTTCGGCAGGTGGAACCGCAGCTTCGCCAGCTCTTTGAGCAGGTGCCCATCCTGGACGAGTTGGAGCAATCTATCCTGAACTGCTACCGCGAATTGGGTGACAACATTCCGGTAGCAGTCCGTTCCAGCGCCACAGCCGAAGACCTGGCCGGAGCCAGCTTCGCCGGGCAGCAAGAGACGTTCCTGAACGTCGTGGGAGAGGAGTCGTTGCTCAAGGCTGTGCGCCGCTGCTGGTCTTCCCTCTTTACCTCCCAGGCCATTTTTTACCGCTGCCAGCGAGGATTTGACGACAGCGAAGTTTCTATGGCCGTGGTGGTGCAGAAAATGGTCAACTCTGAAAAATCCGGTGTCAGTTTTACCGTAGACCCGGTCATGCGCAATTACTATCAGATGGTCATTGAGGGCGTCTGGGGATTGGGTGAAGGGATCGTCTCCGGTGCTATCACCCCAGATCATTACAAAGTGGACCGGGAAACCTATGAGGTCCTGTTTGAGTTTGTGCCGGACAAGAAGATTATGTACTGGCGGGATGGGGTCAGCGGTATCCATACCGAGTCGGTATCCCCCGACAAGGTGTCGGCACGGGTGCTGACTGACGACGAACTGCGACACCTGGTCGATCTGGGCAACAAGGTCGAGGAGCATTTCGGCTGTCCCCAGGACATTGAGTGGGGCGTCGAGGGCGGCACTATTTACTTGCTGCAAAGCCGCCCTATCACTAATCTCTAAGGAGTATTTTCGTTACCCGACATTTGAAAATCAGAAACCAGGTTTTTCACTTGCTGAGGCATTTTTGGTTCTCCTGAATGCCCAAAAAGCAACGATTAGCTTGGTTCAGACGACAAAAAACCTGGTTTCTCTCCTCGTGTCGGGTAGTGAAAGGAGTATTAAAAACCATGTTGCAACTTTCCGAAGAAATGTCGTCCGGTGATGCTCGCCTACGTATTGATGTCTACGGCTCTTCGTCTTTGGACCATGTATTGGATGAAATGACCTTCTTGAATTACCGGTTGGCCAACGTACAAATTGAGCCCGAGGTGACCAGCCCGGAGCCTCACGTTGTCTGGGACCAGGAGGCCGTCAAGAAAGATATCCGCTACGAAAACAACTTGTTGACTCTGAAGGGGAACTGGCATCAAGGCGAACTCCAAAAAATACTGGTATCTATGCTGGCCTTGCAGATGGAAAAAAACGGTCTCCATGCCTTTCACGCTTCAGCCGTTCGCTACCGGGACCTGACGATTATGTTCCTGGGGGGGGAGACCAATCACGGTAAAACCATGTCCCAAATTGAAGGTTGCCGGCGAGGCGGGCTGGTGATTTCTACTGAAACCACCGTCACGGATGAACAAGGCCTGGCCGTGATGGGCTCCAAGAGCGTCTTTTTGCGGGTGCGAGCCAAAGGCACCGAGCGGTCCGACCTGCCCAACCAGGATCAGGGTGTGGCCAAGTTTTTCGACAAAACACCTGAATTTTTCAATTACGAAGAACCTGCCAACGTTGACCTGGTTATTCTACCCGCCATTGACGGCCATTTTGACACGAAAGTGGTCGAAATGATTCCCTTTGAGAAAGAGTATCAAACCTACCATTCGCTGATGAATTACTTTGGCCTTAATCAGTTGTTGGCCCCGGGCCTGCCAATGCCGGTGATTGATACCGATGAACTGCGGCTCAAACGGGCCGACTTCTGCCATCGCTTTTGCCAGCGTCCATATTATCTAATCCGAGCCAAAACACCTCAGCTCGTTTGGGATGAGGTAGAGCGGTTGCTGTAAACGGTGCTTGATGATGTATTCACCAATAAGATCCAAAAGTGAAGAACCAGAAATCCTACCCCGGGTTGTACTGAGTGAACAAATCAAAGAGTTTGTGGTCCAGGCAATCCTGAGAGGGGAACTCAAACCGGGGGATCGAATTGTGGAAAGTGCCCTGGCCCGCCAACTCGGGGTCAGTCAAGCGCCGGTGCGTGAGGCAATCCGGGACCTGGTTCTGCTGGGTTTCCTGGAAGCAGAACCGTACAAGGGGACTTCCGTGCGTTCTTTTTCTCCGGAAGAGCTGTACGAGGTCTATTCGGTGCGGGCCGCCCTCGAGTCCCTGTCTGCTCGCCTGGCCGCTTCTCGCTTGACCGAAGCGGACGTGCAGACTCTGCGGCGAATTTTGGACGAGATGATCGAGGCGGCCCAAAACCAGAACGCGGAGCGGATGATTCGGCTGGATAACAACTTCCACGAAACCATTTTGCAAATCTCTGGCAACAAGCTGTTGTATCAACTCTGGCAGACGTTGCAGTTTGGCTATTGGACGATTGTCACCACCCGTATATCCAGCTATGATCTGGAGTACCTGGCCAGGCGTCACGAAGAATTACTGGATGCGCTAATGACGGGCGAACCTGAAAAAGCGGCCCTGGCTATGCAAAAGCACATCGAAGACCTGGGAAAACCACCCGAAAACCTGAAACCTACGGATCAGCCATAACCATTGCTGGAAAGGTTTTTTTATGGCTTTCGACATAACCGAACAGGAAGTTATGGAAAAGGCTCGTTCTTATTTTCTGACCGAAGACAATATTTACGGTTGCGCAGAAACGAGCTTGATTGTGCTACAGGAGCTCTATGGTTTACCGGACGCGACCGACTCATCTCCGGCCATGGCCCTTAACGGTGGCGTGGCCTATTCAGGGGGTGTTTGTGGGGCGATTTCTGGCGCAGCCATGGCCGTAGGCAAACTGGCTGCGCAGCGTATCGCCAATCACAAAGAGGCCAAACGAATCGCTCGCCGCATCGTAGCCCGCTTGATGGACCAGTTTCAGGCTGAATTTGGGGCCTGTAATTGTCGCGACCTGATCAAGTGGGACATTTCTATCCCGGAAGAACATGACGCCTTCATCCAAAGCGGGGTCTGGCGAGATACCTGTATGAGCCAGGTCGAGTTTTGCGTTGGCAAACTATATTCGCTCCAAGATGAGCAGATTTGGCAGCAAACTGTATACCTGCACGCCGCTCAGCGCGATCACGGGGCAGCAGTCAAATGAGTACCAGCACCCTGCACCTCCCATTTGGTCACACCACCTACAAACTCGAAATACCCACCGCCAACTTGTTGGGTGTCTTAACCCCCCGGCCGTGCCCCACAAGCAACAACGAAACGACCCTTCTGCACCAGGCCTTGACCCATCCGATTGGTACGGCGCGGCTGCGTGACATAGCTCGGCCAGGACAAAAAGTGACCATCATCACCAGTGACATAACCCGTCCCTGTCCCTCCGCCCGACTGCTGCCCCCGGTCCTGGCCGAGCTCACGGCGGCCGGTATTTCTGATGAGAAGATCACCATTGTGATCGCTCTCGGACTGCATCGCCCGATGAGCGCCACCGAGCTTGAGACGACGGTTGGCCCTACCCTGTATCGCCGTTTCCAGGTCATCAACCACGACCCGACCGACACCATCCGCTTGGGAGTGACTACAATCGGCACACCGGTTGAAATTTTTCGCCCGGTCGTCGAGGCTGACCTGCGGATCTGTCTGGGTAACTTGGAGTTTCACTACTTTGCCGGCTACTCCGGGGGAGCCAAGGCTATTCTGCCCGGTTGCGCCTCCAAGGCCACGGTCTGTGCCAACCACGCCCTGATGGTCCGGTCCCAGGCCGTGGCCGGTCGGGTCGAAGGCAATCCGGTGCGGGATGATTTAGAGGAAGGGGCAGCCCTGGTCGGGGTGGACTTTATCCTCAACGTGGTGGTGGATGGACAGCACTGTATTGCTGAGGCGGTGGCCGGCGATATGATTGCGGCCCACCGGCAAGGCTGTGAATTAATCAAGGCGCGTGGCGCGGTCACCATTTCTCACCAGGCAGACATTGTGCTGGTCAGTGCCGGTGGCTATCCCAAGGACATGAATTTATACCAGGCCCAAAAAGCCCTGGACAATGCCGTTCAGGCCGTGCGTCCCGGTGGTGTCATCGTCCTGGTTGCGGAATGTAGCGAAGGATTGGGTAATCAGACGTTTGAAGCCTGGATGACAGCCGCAGCCTCTCCCGATGAAATCCTGGCTCGTATTCAGCGAGAGTTTGTCCTGGGTGGACACAAAGCCGCAGCGGTGGCTATGGCCATGAAACGGGCTGATATCTACCTGGTATCGGCCCTACCGCCCGATTTTGCCCGCTCACTGGGCTTCTATCCTTTTGACAACCCGGCTGAGGCTCTACAATCGGCCCTGACCCAAGCCGGTTCGACCGCCACCCTGATCGTCTTGCCAGCAGGAGGGTCGGTGCTGCCGATCGTGGAGCCATAGATAAAAAAGCTTGGAGGAATAGATGTCATTAGACAAAGCTTTGTTAAGCAAGATGTACTATCGATTACGGCGCATCCGCCGTTTTGAGGAGACCGCAGAGGAACTGTACAAACGAGGGACAGTCGTCGGCCTACTGCACCTCTACATTGGCGAGGAGGCGGTCGCTGCGGGGACCTGCCTGGCCTTGAATGATGACGACTACATCACCAGTACCCACCGCGGGCACGGTCACCTCATCGCTAAGGGCGGCGACGTTAAACGATTGTTGGCCGAGTTGTGTGGCCGGGTGACCGGCTATTGCCGGGGCAAAGGCGGTAGCATGCATGCCGCCGACCTTGGCCTGGGTGTTCTGGGCGCAAACGGGATTGTCGGGGGGGGGTTAGGCATTGCCACCGGAGCTGCCCTATCAGCCAAGAAACGAAACTCAGGCCAGGTGACCGTTTGCTTTTTTGGCGATGGGGCCGCCAATGAGGGGGTGTTCATGGAAGTACTGAATATGGCTGCCTTGTGGAAATTACCGGTGATCTACATGTGCGAAAATAATACCTTTGGCGAGTACTCTCGCTCCGAATGGGTGACGGCCCCCGGCCAGCCTATCGGGGCGCGGGCTGCGGCCTTTGGACTACCCACCGCCCAGGTCGATGGCAACGACGTGATCGCTGTCTACGAAGCGGCCAAAGAAGCGGTGGACCGGGCTCGAGCCGGTCAGGGCCCCAGTTTTATCGAGGCACGCACCTATCGCCTGTGCGGTCACCACATGGGTGACGTTGGGGTGGCCCGGGGCTATCGTACCCAGGAGGAGATAGAGGCGCGCTGGCAGCAGGAACCGGTGAGGCGTTTCTGGGCCTGGTTGTTGGAGAATCAGCAGCTTTCAGCAGCAGAAATAGAAGAAATCGAAGCAAAGGTTGAGGCCGAGATGCAAGAGGCAATTGAATTTGTCAACCAATCCCCCGTGCCCGACCTGAGCGAAGTAATGGAGCATATCTATGCCTGATACACGTGAAATAACCATGGGTGAAGCTATCCGCGAAGCACTGGGTGAGGAATTGAGCCGTGACCCCACCATATTTATGATGGGTGAAGATGTTGGTAATGCCGGCGGTGTCTTCAATATTACCCAGGGTTTGCAGACTGAATTTGGCAAAGAGCGGGTTATGGACACGCCCATTGCCGAGGCGGGTATCGCCGGGTTGGGCGTGGGCGCTGCTATGACCGGGATGCGCCCGGTCGTGGAGATCATGTTCAGCGACTTTTTGACCCTGGCTATGGATCAAATTGTCAATCAGGCGGCCAAGCTGCACTATATGACCGGCGGGCAAGCCAAAGTCCCCCTGGTCATTCGTACCGCCATGGGCGCGGGCCGTGGGGCAGCCGCCCAACATTCGCAGAGCCTGCAAGCCTGGGTGGCCCATATCCCCGGCCTGAAGGTGGTTATGCCCTCGACGCCTTACGATGCCAAGGGATTACTCAAATCGGCTATCCGTGACGACAACCCGGTCGTTTTTCTGGAAGACAAGATGAGTTATGGGCTTAAAGGACCGGTGCCTATCGGGGATTACACCGTTCCCCTGGGGGTGGCCGATATTAAACGGGAAGGGAATGACGTGACGTTGGTCGCCACTTCGAGTATGGTCCAGGTGGCTCTGGGAGCGGCCGACATTCTGGTCGAGGCAGGTATCAAGGCCGAAGTCGTTGATCCGCGCACCCTTAGACCGCTCGACAGAGAAACCATCCTCAAGTCGGTTCATAAGACCGGGCGAGCCGTGGTAATTGACGAAGGCTACCTGAGCTACGGGGTTACGGCTGAGATTGCGGCCATCATCTCCGATGAAGCTTTCGACGATCTTGACGCCCCGGTCAAGCGCATTGGCGCGGCCGACGTCCCCATTCCAATGGCCCCGGTGCTGGAGGCAACGACCATTCCCAACGAGCAGCAGGTCGTCGAGACAGTCAAAGGACTCTTTGGACGGAGGTACTAGCCGTGGCCACTGACATTTATATGCCCCAACTTGGCCTGACCATGACGGAAGGCACTGTGGTCCGCTGGCTCAAGGCCGAAGGAGATCCGGTCAAGAAGGGCCAGCCGGTGTTGGAAATTGAGACCGATAAAGTGACGATGGAGATCGAAGCGCCGGCCGATGGGGTATTGGGGCCCATCCTGGTCGAGGCGGGCAGGGCCGTGCCTATTGGCGCCCCGCTTAGCCACGTTTTAGCCCCTGGTGAAACGGCCCCCACCGCGCCTGAAGCGGCTCCGGCCCCGACCGCAGCGGGCCGTCCTGCCCCACCATCAGAGCCGGGGAAAGGTGAACAGGCTGCCGGTGGTCGGGCCGGCGGTCGCCTCATGGCCACGCCCCGGGCGCGGCGAGTAGCTTATGAACTGGGGATTGACCTGACCCAGGTCGAGGCGAGTGGTCCCGGCGGACGTATTGTCGAAGCCGACGTGCGCTGGTACGCCGACCGGGTGAAAGCCGCCCCACCCCAGCGCATCTCGCCGGTGGCCCGGCGGTTAGCGGATGAACTGGAGGTTGATCTGACCCAGGTGGAAGGGACGGGTCCCGGCGGGCGCATCGTCAAAATGGATGTCCAACGGGCCGCAGGTCCGGCCCCGGTCTCGCCTGCCCCCACGCCGGCCACGGCCAGGCCGGGCCAGGTAGAGCCATTGCAGGGGATCCGCCGGGTCGTGGCCGAACGTATGACCCACAGTTTCACCACCACCCCCCACTTTTACCTGTCGGTTGAAGTCGAAGCCACTGCCCTGACCCGGATGCGAGAGGGGCTGTTGCCCAAAGTGGAGGCCAGCACCGGAGTTCGGTTGACGATCACCGATATCCTGGTCAAGGTGTGCGCCCAGGCCTTGAGCGAATTTCCCGAGGTTAATGTGGCCTGGGTTGAGGCAACAGAGGCTGAGGATAGCGGGCTGCTGCGCCAACCGGAAGTGAATGTGGGCGTGGCGGTTGGTCTCGACCAGGGCCTGGTCGTACCTGTGATCCGCCAGGCCGACCGGTTGACCTTGAGCCAGATTGCCCAGCGGCGTACCGACCTGGTCGCCCGAGCCCGGTCAGGCAAGTTAAGCCTGCCAGACCTGGAAGGAGGCACCTTCACCCTGAGCAACCTGGGCATGTTTGGCATCGACCAATTCCACGCCATCATCAACTCCCCCCAGAGTGCCATCCTGGCCGTAGGCCGCATCCGGGAGCGACCGGTGGCCCTGGACGGGGCCGTGGTCGTGCGCCCCGTGATGCACTTGACCCTGTCGGTTGACCATCGTCCGCTTGACGGCATGCAAGGCGCTCGTTTCCTTGAGCGGGTCTCCCAACTGATTGAGGAGCCATATTTGCTGTTGGCCTAATTTTGTAGGACAAGTTGCTAACTTGTCAACGGTGCTGTGGGCAAGTTGGCAACTTGCCCTACATATACTGCCAATGGGCATACAGTTGGGACAAGGCCCGAAAATCTGGTACGATAGCCAACGAACCGTAGCCAATTGGGCAGCGGATATTTAGCGGATTAGCGGATAGACCTGCGATTTACGGCCAGTATCCGCTAATCTGCTACCTATCCGTTTACCGATTTGGAACGCTCCCCCAACGATTACACACGCCTGTAGCTGTTAATCCGGGCCAGCCGGTCCAACTAATCTTGAAAATGAATTTTGATGAAACGAGCCAGGCCGGTTGACTCAACCGGCCTGGTTTGCTCAGAGTATCTGCTTGTGAAAAAAGCATTGAATGATGGGGGGAAAAGTGGTAGAATGGGTGAAAGTTTATATCCTATCAATCGGGTAGAGTTTTTTGGTCATATCGATAGGGTATAGTCGAGGACCATATCAATATGACCAGTTTTTCTATCTAGGAATTGTTAGCATGCTGTGGCATAAGCAGGGGGGATAATGCCAAACGAATTATTAAACATGAACTCCAGTCAATACAATAAATTAGTAGGGCCTTATGCTAGATAGGAAAGGCCAAAGACTTGATTTGCAAAAAATCAGGGTTACCCGCCAGACGGTTGAGATAGATGCACAAGGTGTGGGCGGTTAACTTGGAATAGAGCCTGGTACATAAA
>DAOUMU010000168.1:0-7315 GCA_034409055.1 Anaerolineae bacterium | reverse complement strand
CCTCGCCCAGAATGCTCAGGGCCATATCCGCCATCACCTGCCCGGTTTCGTCAAAGTCAACCTGGGCGATGAACACCTGTTCCCCTTCGGCCGAGGGAATCGGCGAGTCCCAGGTGACCACCGTCATGCCGGCATCACGGGCCGCTTGAGCTGCTGGGACAATCTGGTCACCGGCATTGTTGGAGATCATAATGGCGTCCATGCCCTGCGTCGCTGCCGTGGTCACAATTTCGATCTGTCCGGCCACGCTGTTTTCCGGTGTTGGGCCCAGGAACTGGAGTTCCGCCGGATTCCCTATTTCTGTGGCAGCTTCCAGAGCGCCTTCATAGGCCTGGTCAAAGACCAGAATACCCAGGAACTTGGGCAACAGCACCATCTTCACGCCTGCATCTGCTGAAGGCTCAGGTGCCTCTTCAACAACTTCTTCCTCAGCAGCTTCTTCTTCCGCCGGAGCCGGTTCGCTGACTGCTTCCTCTTCAGCGGCTGGCTCCGCAGGAGCTTCTGCCGGAGCCGGTGTTGGCTGGCCTGCACAGCTTGCCAGTATTAGCATTGTCAGGGCTAATAGAATAACAACAATGTTACGATACTTACTCATTTGTTCCTCCTTTGGCTTGTAGAAATTATAAAAGGTCACAATCACGATTAAAAAGGTTTTCTCGATAGGTCCTCCTCCTTCCACAAGTATTTACCTAACCCACTTCGGAACTGGCCTTGGCCGCAGCCGTACGACGGTTCCACATTGTGCGTACATTTTGGGCCAGGTTAGGGATAAGCACCGAAAGAATCAAGAGGACACCAATCACCCCGGTTTGCACGTGACCGGTGATGTTGGCCAGAGACATTCCATTGCGTAGATTCAGAACAATCAGGATGGATAACAGTACGCCAAAGAGCGATCCCGAACCGCCAAAAATGCTTACTCCGCCCAGCAAGACCATCGTGATGATGTCCAGTTCGAAGCCTAACGCTACGTCACCCCGGACTGCCCCTAGCCGCGCTGCGAATAGCAACCCGGCTAAAGCGGCAATTGTGCCCGAAGCGACAAACAGGATCATCTTCACCCACTGCACTTTCACCCCCGAATAGCGAGCCACCTCACGGTTATTGCCGATGACATAAACGTAACGCCCAAAGCCGGAGTATTGTAGAATAATGATGGCTATGACAAGTAAAACGAAGAAGATGATCATAGCCAGTGGAAATGGGCCGATAAGTGGCTGCTGTCCCAGGGCATCGAACCATTTTGGAAAGTCTCCAATTGAGCGGTCTTCCAGTAAAACACGAGCCATCCCCCGGAAACCTATGAGCATAGCCAGCGTGACCACCAGCGACGGCAGGCCAACACGGGCAATCCAGAACCCATTGAACAGGCCGCCAAGCACGCCTACCAACAGTCCTATCAGAAAGGCCACCGGAATCGGCACCCCTTGCTCGTGGAGCCAGCCAAGCGTGCAGGCTGACAGGCCCATCATCGAGGCCACCGACAAGTCGATTTCCGCATTGATGATGATAAAGGTCATCACAAGAGCGACGATGATCTTCTCGATGGAGAGGATAAACAAATTTACCTGGTTCCCAATACTGAGATAGGCCGGGGCCTGAAGGCTATTGATGACGATGATCACAAGCAGCAGAACAAGTAAGAAGCCTTCCCAGCTCTTGAGTCGTTCCCAACTAAGCGACATGACTGCTTTCCTCCTGTCTCAGACGTTGATCAGCTTCTGATTTGACCTCAAGTTCGCCTCGCGCCCAGAGGTTGCGCAAGCGATCCATAATCACGGCGTCGGTAGCCACTGCCAGGAGAATGAGCAACCCCAACAAGGCATCTCGCCAGAACTCGCTGATTTCCAACCAACGGATCAGGCTGTTCTCAAGGAGATCAATCATGATAGCCCCTAGCAGGGCACCGATCATCGAACCAATGCCGCCGAAGATGTTCACCCCACCGACCACGACCGCGGCCACCGACGCCAATTCGAGGCCCAGCCCGGCGACGACCGTGATGTTACCAAAGCGGGCCAGGAACATGAAGCCGGCCAGGCCGGCCAACGCACCACAAAGCACAAAAGCGATGAACACGATACGCTGCGACGGAAAACCGGCAATGCGAGCCGCGTCGGGATTCGAACCGATGGCGTAGAGTCGGCGGCCATAGGGCAGGTACGTAAGAACCAACTGGAAAATCAGGGCAACAGCCAGCATTACCCCAACCATTACCCGTAGGTCTAAATCGCCAAAGCTGATGATGTTGGCGCGGGGGAGGTCAAGGAGCCACTCCGGCAAATCCGCGGTGAGAACCGTTTGCGCATCGGAGTATTCGACCAGGAGAGTACGATAAAGCGCCAGTGTACCCAGCGTGACGATAATCGCCGGAACCCGGCCATACGCAACCACGACGCCGTTAAATGCGCCCATAGCGGCCCCAACACCAACAGCCATCAGGACCGCCACCAGCGGCGCGATGTCGTTGTTGTGGGCGAGTTGTTGGCCAACAAAATAGGCGGTAAAGCCCACAACCGAACCAACCGAAAGGTCGATATTACGCGTCAAAACGACCAGGGTTTGCCCAACGGCTATCACGGCGATAATGGCCACACTGGTAGAGACACGGTTAAAAAATCGCGCATTGTAATAATTGTCGATCTGCGTTCCAAAGAAGATGATGACCAGTATAATAAGAAAAACAAGAACTAACTCCCGAATTTGCTCGGGACGAAAGCGGCGTCTGAGTGCGTTCATTGCTGGACCTCCACGGCCACCTGGTTTTGCCCCATCGCTGCTGTCATAATATTCTCCTGGGTAGCTTCTTCCCGCTCAAATATGCCCATCTGTTTGCCTTCGCGCATAACAAGAAGGCGATCACTCATCGCCAGAACCTCAGGCAAGTCGGACGAGATGAGAATGACTCCCAGCCCCTGGGCGGCCAGGTCGTTGATCATATGATGAACCTCGGCTTTCGCCCCCACATCGATACCTCGGGTTGGTTCATCCATAATGAGCAGCTTGGGGTGGGCGTTGAGCCATTTGCTCAACATAACTTTCTGCTGGTTGCCGCCAGAAAGCTTCTCAACCTCAACTTTTACGGACGGGGTGCGGATTGAAAGTCTTTGGCGGTATTCTTCAGCGGTGGCATACTCATCGTTCAGCTTAATTAGTCCCAAACGGGTCAAGTATCTGCTGCGTAGCATCGGCAGCGAGACATTGGTGATGATTGACATAGGCATAGTCAAACCAAGCTGGCGGCGGTCTTCGGTTACATAGGCGATGCCGAGTCGGAGCGCCTGTTCCGGGGAGCGAATCCTTTGCTCCTGCCCTTCGAAGATGATTTCTCCGGTATCGGCCGGTTCAACTCCAAACAAAGCCAGGCCAACATCGGTGCGCCGCGAGCCAATCAGCCCGGCAAAGCCCAATACCTCCCCCTGGTAAACATCAAAATTGATGTTGGAGAAGACATTTTCTTTGCCCAGGCCGCGTACAGACATCAGCAGTTCGCCGCGCTCAGTCTCGCTCTTGGCAAAAAAGTCCTCGACCTCGCGCCCCACCATATCTCGGATGACTTTCTCCGACGTGACCTCGTTGCGCGGCGTGGATGAAATCCACTTGCCATCGCGCAGTACAGTCACCCGATCCGCAATCTCAAGTACTTCTTCCAGCCGGTGTCCGATGAACAGGATGGCAACACCCTGACTGCGCAGCGCACGTACCGATTTGAACAACTGGGTTACTTCATGCGCCGAGAGCGAGGCAGTCGGCTCATCCATAATCAGGACGCGTACATCGAGCGAGATGGCCTTGGCAATTTCGACTGACTGCTGCGCCGCCAGCGTGAGACCGCGAGCCGGCATACGGACATCGAGCTTGACATCCAATTTAGCAAGAACGGTTTCGGCATTCTCGTACATCTTACCCCAGCGCACCAGGGGACCACGATCACGGTGGCTGATGAAGATGTTCTCGGCGACGTTCAAGTCGGGAAAGACCATCGGTTCCTGATAAATAGCAGCAATGCCGTAGGCCTGCGCCTCTTGTGAATTATGAATCTGCACAGGCTGCCCATCCAGCAGGATTTCACCCTGATCGGGTTTATAAATACCTGTCATAATCTTAATGAGGGTTGATTTCCCGGCCCCGTTCTCGCCCACCAAAGCATGAATCTCACCAGGGTGAAGGGTAAGAGACACATCATCCAGGGCCTGGGTCATATCAAAGCGCTTGAAAATGTGCCTCATTTCCAGAATAGGTTTTTCCATTTAATTTTTCTCTCCATCGAGTTAGATTGTTGTTTTCTAGATAAGACAATTACACGAGAATAACTTCAACCTGATGCTGCCGAACTTGACGAACCAGATCATCAGGCGCATCGGTATCACTGATGATGGTATCAATCTGCTCGAGGCGGGCAAAAGTAATAGCAGCTACTTTACCCCACTTACGAGCATCTAACACACCTACCGTTCGCCGACAACGTGCAATCATAGCCCGTTTCATATTGGCCTCTTCCAGATTAACATCGGTCAGACCTTCTGCAACGGTAAGCCCACGCGCCCCAAAAAAGCCTACTTGCACATTGATATCTTGGATAAATTCACATTCTGGTTGGCCCACTAACGAAATAGCGGAACGGCGCAAGTTGCCACCAGGTAAAATCACATGAATTTGAGGAGTATCAAGCAAGCTCATGGCTGTTTTGAGGCTGTTGGTGATGACCGTCAATTCGGTGAGAGTTTTGAGATGGGGAATAATTGCTTGCGCGGTGGTACTGGCATCGAGAATAATCGTATCACCATCATTGACCAGACTGGCTGCGGCCTGGCCAATCCGGGCTTTTTGGGCCGCTCGCTGCTGCTGGCGCAGCTCAACGGACAATTCCGGCATCACATTCATGGCTACTGCCCCGCCTCGGATGCGTAGCAATAAGCCTTGCTCACTCAGGGCTTGCAGGTCCTGCCGGATCGTCACTTCCGACACGTCAAAGCGAGCACTTAAATCTGTTACGGAAAGCTGGCCGGCTTCCTCAAGTGCTGTCAGGATAGCCTGCCTCCGCTCGACCAGTCGATGCTCTGTACCCAAAAGACCACCTCGCTGTAGCTTTCGAAATTACTCAAGTTGAGGGAGTTTCGTAAGAAATCGAAAGCAGTATACACCCAAAAAATAATTTGTCAATTCTTGTTGCGATCCCGAATAATCGTCGATGAAATGTCCATGCGGAAACGTTCTTCAGGAATTTCCTCAAATAATTCTCGATACCCTGCCGGCAATTCCACATCCCGTAAGGTGAAAAAGTGATGGTCACCCCGTCGTCCGGCTACCAAAAAACGACAGCCAGCCGTACGCAGGGCCTTGAAGGAGGCGTACATTTCAGTCGGGTCATTATGATAAAAGCGCAGTTGAACCAATCGCTCAACCGTATCGACCCCGACAATAAAAACGCTGCCAGGGAAAAGGGTCGCTTTCTGGCTAAATAAAGGGACACGAGTGAGAATGACAGAGGTCCAATTAGCAAATTGGGCCACCCGGCGGCGCGCTTCCGCCAAATCAAGCGATGCTTTGTCGGCATTAACCAGGGGTAACTCAAAATAAACCTCCTGCCCCAATATTTCGGCCGCCACCCTGGCCAGTTGTTTATGACCGTCATGCAGGGGGTTAAAAGCGCCGGACAGGAGGGCCAGTCCCCTACGATGCACACCGCTATCTGCCCAACTCGCGCCAGGAACCATTCGGCCATCAGGTAAAACAGTCACCCAGTCAATCTCCTGCGCCAATAGTCGGGCCGGCCAGTCAATCGGTTCAACCTGCTGCCCCAATACCTCCCCGCTCGCCAAATCTGGTTCTGGTAAGCCCTCAACATCACATACCCCAGCGACAGCTTTCAGGATAAGCAGGCTGACCAGGTTTTCCTCTTCTTGGCGACTGCGTAACCCTTTGGTCAGCGTCAGGGTGTACGTGGTAACCCCCTGGGCATCACACACGGCCACACAGCAGCGATGGTCGCCCCGCTTGATCCGGTCGGTGGTAATGGTGGCGGTGCAGCCGATACCGGCCACCGGGATATCATAGTCGGTCAGGTGGTTTGCCCGGATATAGGCCCTGGTAGCCATGGCCCGCGCTACCTGGGGAGAGGTAAATTGTTCCGGCTCAAAGCCGATGGCCTCAATCAATGAGGCAGCCGCATAGCGGTCGGTGGCCTCAAGCATGGTACGTGAGGAACCGCCGGCTCCGTGTAACCAGGTCAAGGCCTGGGCACCCGCTCCGGCAAACTCGATCACCATCATTGGCGGGGTAGCGTGAATCGCTTTGATTGGTTCTGCCAAACGCTCCAAAGTGATTTGCATCGATTATTCAACCAAAATCAGGGATAAAAAAACATCTGATAAAAAAACTCCAGACAATAGCTCATCTGGAGTTAAGCTTGTGGGAGCAACTTTTAAATATCTTTGGCTAGCAGTTTGTCGGAAAAGTCAGGTTTGCCAGACCTCGGAGGTTTTTAGAGCTAATTTCACTGGCAAATCAACTGGATAATCACTTTGCTCCCACAGGTCCTATCAGAAACCTCCTGAGGTCTTTCTCCGACAAACTGCTAAGCTTTGGCCTTTTCGTTCTTAGGTTTTTTCTGGGCTTTTTTCTGCTTGGCTTTGGCCTGTTTTGCCGCTTTGGCTTCAGCTTTGCTCTGCTCATAGTCAGCCACGAGTTTTTGAATTTCCTCAGCCACGCTATCCAAATCAGCTTGCATCTCTTTAACCGACACTTTATTAACCACGCGACAGGCAGGACAAATAGCCTGATAATGCTTTGGATTTTTCTTCTTGAGCTTACTGAGTTCAAAACCGACAAACACCGGATCCAACTCAAAACGACGCTTACACTTGAAGCAAGTATGGTGTATCAAAATTCACCTCCAGCATTAGAGTGTTACTCGACAAGATTTGACTATTTTGTATTGTACTGTGCCTATCTATTCTGGTCAACTAAACTTACCCCCCCCATCCAGAAATTTTTGACAAGGCCAATCTCAGTGCCTATAATATTTATCTCCTCGTTTTACAATTTGTACATGAAACCACCAACACCGGTGCTGCGAAACACGAACCATTTACTACTTATCGTTAAATAATGTGGAGTAAGCTGCCAACTTGCCTGCAGGTCCATTGACAAGCTAGCAACTTGTTCTACAAAAAAGAATTTTTCTAATTCTGACGTTTTCTGTGGTTACTCTATTTATGATTTATTATCGGCTCATTATCAGGGAGGGAATAGCCATTGTGTCAACGATATGGTAAATTAGAGATTGAAAGCTATTTGTAACCAGGAGTACGCT
>DAOUMU010000167.1:0-11408 GCA_034409055.1 Anaerolineae bacterium | reverse complement strand
GAACAAAGTGACATAACAACTACTGAAGGATTTCCGCCGAGCTGTAGTAGAGCCTTGCACCCAACAATCGGAGCATTCACACTCCGGTAAGGTGGTAGCCAGGGATAGTTTCCAGACAGAAACTAGTCTAGTTTCCAGTGCAAAACGTAGGCCAGGCATCCCCATCCCCATCTTGCCTCTAGCGCATAGCACGAAGCGTGCGCCTGCAATTTTGCAGCGAATACTAGTCTATCACAAATTAAGTCAAATGCCATTTTACCCTGGGGTGATTTTGTTGTTTGTTACATATCGTCGGTCAAAAATGTTTGACAGGGGAGGGAGAAGATGTTATACTCGCTTCCACTAATGATGTAAATTTATTCCTCTGTAGAGAGGGCATCCCTATGCCCGCCCCCGCATAGGGATGGGGAGTCTACAAGAAAATTCCTATGATTTAAATTGGCAAAGGCGCTTGCTCAAAAGGGCAGCAGAAAATTATTAGTGATCTCAAGGAGGAGGTTATGAGTAAAAGATATCTAAACAAATGGTTATTATTGGCTTTGGTCCTGACAATGGCTGTGGTTATTGTCGCCTGTGGCAGTCAACAGCAGGCAGCGCAGGAAAAGATGACCATCAAGTTGGTCGAAAATCCCTGGTCGGGTTCGCAGGTAAATGTAGCTGTAGCCAAGATTCTACTTGAGGAGCAAATGGGCTACCCGGTAGAGATTGTCACCCTGGATGAGAACGCTCAGTGGCCGGCTCTGGCCAATGGCGAACTGCACGCCAGCCTTGAAGTGTGGCTCTCGGGCCATGCCGATAATGTGGCCAAATATATCGAAGAGCAGAAGTCCGTGGAACACGGTGGCTTCCTCGGTCCGGTCGGGGTCATTGGCTGGTTTATGCCGACTTATATGTTAGAGGAGCATCCGGAGTTGGCCACCTGGGAAGGCTTTAAAGATCCGGAAATTGCCAAGCTCTTTAGCACCGCCGAGACGGGGGATAAAGGCCAATTTCTGGCCGGTGACCAAAGCTGGGTGCAATACGATGCTGATATTATCAAAAATTTGGGTATGAACTTTGAGGTGGTCACGGCCGGTTCAGAAGAAGCTCTCCTGGCCGCGCTTGACTCGGCCTACAGCCGAAAAGAACCGCTTCTGTTCTACTTCTGGACTCCGCACTCTATTCATGCCCAATATGATTTGACTCAGGTGGAGTTGCCAGCCTACAGCGATGAGTGTTACGCCAAGATAGACACTGGCGGCGTTGATTGTGCCTATCCGGCCGATGAGTTGTTCAAGATTTTCTGGGCGGACCTCAAGAACGAAGCCCCTGACGTTTACCAGTTCCTGAAGAACTTCAACTATACCACTAAAGATCAAATCTCCATGATGGCCTCGGTGGAGTTGGATGGCAAGAGCCCGGAGGAAGCGGCTCAAATCTGGATCGAGGCGAACGAGGATACCTGGAAGGGCTGGATACCGTAACCTGTAGAGCGGGGAGCGGAAAGCGTAAAAGTTACACGCAGTAAGCTCTATACGAAAAATAGGCCTCCGACGAGTCGGGGGCCTGTTTTTATTTATTCGAAGGCTATAATGTCTAGGCAATATTGTTAATCTTCGTAAGCCGCAACCTCCCGCTTTTTGGCCCAGGCCTGGGTGATGCGATCCATAATCATCGCCAGAAAAACGATGGCCAGCCCGGCTTCGATACCCCGACCGGTTTGGTTTTTGGCCAACCCAATAACTGCCTCCAATCCCAACCCACCACCGCCGACAAGGCCGGCCACAACGACCATGGCCAGGACCATCATCACCACCTGGTTGATGCCAAGCATAATGGCCGGCATAGCCAGGGGAATCTGAACTTTTGATAGGATCTGAAATGGCGTAGAACCGAAGGCTTTGGCCGCTTCCACAGTCTCTGGGGAAATTCTGCGAATGCCCAGGTTAGTAAGCCGGATGCCTGGCGGCAGGGCATATAGCACTGAGGCCATAATGCCCGGCACGCGGCCTATATTAAAAAGCATAATGACCGGCACCAGGTAAACAAAGAAGGGAATGGTTTGCAACGTATCGAGGATAGGACGCAGCAGGGCCTCAAAGGTGTCATTGCGAGAGGCCAGAACGCCAACCGGCACCGCAATGACAACGGTGACGATCGTGGCCACAATGACCTGGGTCAGGGTATCCATACCGTGTTCCCACATACCTAGCAGCCCGATAAAAAACAACCCGACCGCCGAGAACAGAGCCATTCGCCATCCGGTCACAGCATGAGCCAGGAGAGCTATCCCCAGAATAACTAACGGCCAGGGTAGCCAGTTTTGGAACAGAGAGCGTAGAGGATTTATACAGTAGAGGACCAAAAATTCACTCAGTGGACCGGTACCGATGGGGAGATCACCGATCTGGTACAGATTGTCCCGCATCCACGCCACCCCAGCGTCCACCGGTCGACTCATTTCAAGACTCCAGGACTCAGGAAATTGGCCAAAATTGAAGACAAAGCTGTTAATAACCAATAAAATGGCTATAAACAGCAGGGAGTCAAGCAAAAAAGCGTGGCGTTGAAAGAAGGGCGGAACGGATTGGGCCGTCTCTTTTTGCCCCAACAGTCTCAAACCGCCACTGACGATGGCCGCTAAGCCACGAGTTACGGTTTGGGAGAGACGATCACAACCATTCAAGATCGTTTGCAAACCTTGTTCGAAGCCACGAGCCAGGGCAAAGCGGTCCAGGCGGTTGGGCAGCAAGTTAAAACCCTGGCTTTGTTTGGCCGTATGAGTCGTATCTTGTTGGCTAAAGCTGTGGCTGATGCGGTCCAGAATGATGGCCATAAAAACAATAGCCAGCCCAGCTTCCAGACCCTCACCCACCTTCAGGCGTTGGAGAGCAATGAGCACCTCACGCCCCAGTCCCCCGGCCCCAATCAGTGCCGCAATCACCACAATGCCGAGGGCCATCATGATGGTCTGGTTAACCCCGGTCATAATGGCGGGCATAGCCAGCGGCAACTGCACTTTGGTCAAAATCTGCCAGGGAGTCGAACCAAAAGCGCGGGCCGCCTCCACAGCGGTTGGCGAGACTCGCCGGATACCCAGATTGGTCAAACGAATAGCCGGAGGCAAGGCATAGATCACGGTGGCCACCACACTGGGGACACGAGCAATACCGAAGAAGAGCAGCACCGGAATGAGATAGACAAAAGCTGGCATCGTCTGCATAGCATCAAGTAAGGGACGCAATCCGGTCTCAAATTTATCATACCGGGCAGCGACGATACCCAGGGGAATACCAAGGACCAGGGCAATGAAAACCGACACCCCCATTAAGGCCAGCGTTTGCATACTCTCGGTCCACAAGCCGATCAGGCCCATAAACAGCAGGCCCATCCCAGACAGTAAAGCTACGCGTAACCCACCGGCTCGTTGGCCCAACAGAAACGTGCCAATGATAACCACGGACCAGGGCAGCCACAACAAAAAGGCTTCAAGCCGCCTGATGCCGAAATCAATCGCATCGCTGATGGGATCAAAAAACCAGACAAAGAGGGGATGCGTGGTCCGATTGCTAATGGTCCAGTCTTGAAAATTGTCGAGGGGCTCACGTAGATGAATATTCCAGGCCTCGGGGAATTCGCTGATGTCCAGTGGCAGATAACGAATAAGCATAGGTAGCAGAAAAATGACAACTATGGCTGTCAAGTAGATCAAATCTCGCTTACGTACTTGCACATACCCGCTCAATGATTGCCAATTGACCATCGGTGTATGTCCTCTTTGCTAACAAGTTCTTGTCGGCTGACGACCGATTGCATGGCTAATGAACTGCTTGCCCTTCACTACTAAAGGCCAGGATGACGGCAGTCTGGTCAACCACTCCGATCAATTTGTGGGTGCCATCGACCACCGGTAAAGGGGTATCACTGGCGGCCACGAGTGGAATAAGATTTGCTAATGTCGTGCGGGGGAAAACGGTAGGATGGTCTTGGATCGCCAGTGACCTAACATTAGGACGCTTTGATAGTACTCCCTCGTTTACCTGTTCAAGTGAGAGGGAGCCTAAAAATCGACCATTTTCACTTTGTAAAAAGACAATGGGACTCCTCTGGCTCTGCATCAGTGATAAGACGGTTTCCGGAGTATCGTTCTCTGAAATCACCACCTGGCAATCTTTCATAATGGCCTGAGCTTCCAGTACTCTGGAACGCGGCGCATCTTTGGTAAACTCCCGCACATAATCGTTGACAGGATTCATGATCACCTGTTGGGGCGTGCCTATCTGTACAATCTCGCCGTCTTTCATAATGGCAATAAAGTCGCCCAGTTTCAGGGCTTCCAGAAAATCGTGGGTGATAAAGATGATGGTTTTTTGCATCATCTTTTGTAGGTTGATCAACTCATCCTGCATTTCCCGGCGAATAAGAGGGTCCAGGGCGCTGAAAGGTTCATCAAAAAGAAGAATCTCCGGGTCAACCGCCAGAGCACGGGCAATGCCCACTCGCTGCTGCATACCGCCGCTTAATTCTCCGGGATAGTGGCGCTCCCAGCCATCTAAACCGACCAGTTTCAACACTTCCCTGGCCCGTGCGTGCCGGGTATCCTTGTCTATACCCTGTACCTCCAGGCCATAAGCAGCGTTGTCGATAATTTGCCGGTGCGGAAAAAGGCCAAAATGTTGAAAGACCATGCTTATCTTCCGGCGTCGTAATTCCCGGAGTTGCTTTTCATCCATGGCCATCATGTTTTCGCCTTCAATAATGACCTGCCCACTGGTTGGCTCAATCAAACGGGAGATACATCTAACCAGGGTCGACTTGCCGCTGCCGGAGAGTCCCATCACCACAAAAGTCTCACCCTGGCGCACTCCAAAAGAAACATCCTTAACCGCCACTACATGGCCTGTTTGTTCAAGAACTTCATCCCTGGACAGCTTTGGATTTAGAGTCTTTTTTATGCGCTCAGCATGGGGGCCAAATATTTTCCACATGTTACGACAGGAGATGTCAAATTCTGTGTCTGGTGTTGTCATCTGAATGCCTCCTTGGCATTTAGCCAATTATCACCAGTCTATGCCTCATTAACAAGCATTTAATGAGCCACTTACGAAGGTGAAGGGAAGTGGGCAAGAAGGGCTGAAAACTGACCTATATTGGTTAGTTTATGTCAGAATATACTCCCCGCATGTAAAAAGGCGGGGCAAGGTGGTTGTAACACTTAAACAAGGAGGAAAAGGTGTCCAATCAGACAGTAAATTCGTGTGTCAATAGTATAGAGAATTCTGGTAAAAGTCAAATTTCTGTGAGCCCCCCCTCAATTCAGGGGGTATTGCTTAAAATGATATAATCCCGAACATTCATTGACGTATGAACTGTTTAATTATAGAATACTGAGGTCGGGCATAGGGATGCCCTCTCTACATTAAATAAGAGGACTTTTCTTTTTGTAGACCTCGTATCCCTATGCGGGGTCGGGCATAGGGATGCCCTCTCTACAGAAAGATAAATTTAATCTGTGAGGAGATGAAGATATGGGTTTTCTAAACTCACTGAAATCGCTGTTTGCTGGTGGTGAAGGACAGGATGAGGATGCCTATTGGCTCTACGTTCGCTGTCGCCGCTGTGGTGAGGTAATCAAAACTCGCCTTGACTTACGCAATAATCTGTCTGCCCGTGATGACGGCGGCTTTATCGCCCGCAAAACATTAGTGGGTAACCAACTCTGCTTTGAACGTATCGAAGTGGCTCTGACTTTTGACCAAAATCGCCAACTGATTGATCGAGAAATTGTGCGTGGCGAGTTTATCACCGCCGAGGAATACGAGTCTGCTCGTAGTGACTGAAAGAGCCATCCTTTTAAGAATTTGACTTTTAAAACAAGGTTTTATATACTGTGATCACCTTTATCATATATTATTGATATATCAGTTTGTTGTCCGCTTGGACATTGATTACCAAATGTTATCAGCCACGCTGCTCACTGCTTCGCGCCAACGTCGAGGCAAACATGACTCGCGGAGTGAAGCAGCTTACCGCGTCCTCAAAGAAAAAATCGTCACCTCAGAACTACCTCCGGCCAGCCTGCTGAACGAGGCCCAATTGATGGCTGAACTCAGTTTGGGGCGGACACCCATTCGGGAGGCGCTCCAACGCCTAGCGTTTGAGAACCTGGTTGTTATTCTACCCCGCCGGGGCACCATTGTTGCCGACCTCAATATGAGTGACTTGCAGAAGATCTTTGAGGTTCGGGTTGAATTAGAAGCTCATGCTGCCCGGTTGGCTGCCCAACGAGCCACACCGGAACAGATTGCCGAAATGGAAGCACTATTTGCACAGGCTGACGAGATTATCAAAAGTAACGATTATCGCCAACTGATTCGCCTGGATCATCAAGCCCATCGCCTGCTGGCTCAAGCCGCTCATAACGAATTTTTGGAAGAAATCCTGGAACGGCTCTATACCCACGTGCTGCGCCTGTGGTACATCTCCCTGCATAAGGTCAGCCGACTGTCCGAAGCGATTGAGGAGCACCGTGACATCATTGCCGCCGTTAAGGCTGGCGATGGGGAGCAGGCAGCGCAAATTATGCGCGCCCACATTACCAGCTTTCAACATCAATTTGCCTCACTGTTGTAAATGGGCAGTAACAACTAAAGCCAATATCGCTTCAGTCTATGTCGCCTGTGCCCTATGGATACCTGTTGTACTCTTTGGGTACTGGGTATTGTGTGGAGCACGACTTTAGCAAACGCTTCCCGGTAATCAATCAAGTTAATGGGTCAATGGGGGTCATCTTCATATGCGCAGAAAATTTTTGGTCGCCTACGCCAGCGTTAGTGGATCGACCGGTGAAGTGGCTGGGGCCATTGGCCAGGTATTGGCTAAAGAAGGCGTGACTGTGCATGTACGTCATGTAAGCGCTGTAACTGGCATTAGGTTCTACAGCGCAGTCGTGCTGGGAAGTTCTATCCGGGCCGGCCGGTGGCTGCCGGAGGCTATCCAGTTCTTAGAGACGCGCCAGGAGACCCTGAGCCGGATACCGGTGGCCTACTTCACCACTTGTCTGACCATGGTGAATGACACGGAAGAGAGCCGCAGAATAGTTTTAGCTTATATGGAGCCAGTGTTTCAGAAAGCGCCTCAAGTCAAGCCAATTGGCCTGGGGCTTTTTGCCGGTGCGCTGGACCCCGATCGACAATTGATTATGCCATCCAATTTAACTCCTCAAGGCGATTATCGAGATTGGGAGGCGATTCGGACCTGGGCAGAAGAGATTCGCCCGGTTCTGTTGGCCGGGATCGCCCGGACCGATGAGCCGATAGTGCTGCGTGAAGCTATCTTGCGCTATACCGATATGGCTGGGGCTGATCTAAGTAGGGCTGATTTGCGTGGGGCTGACCTGCACGAGGCTAATCTGAGTGAGGCTGATCTGCATGGGGCTGACTTGAGTGAGATTGACCTGGTCAAGGCCGATTTACGCAAAGTCGACTTGTATGAGGCAAGTTTACATAAAGCTGGCTTAAACTGGGCCAACATGAGCGGAGCCAATATGAGCGGCACTAACTTGAGTCAGGCCAACCTGATCGGGGCCGATTTGAACCGAGCCAATTTGAGCCAGGCCAATCTCAGCCAAGCCATCCTGAATGGGGCTAATCTGAGCCACGCTAATTTGAGTGGGGCTGACCTGAGTTATGCTGACCTGAACTGGGCTAATCTCAGTGGGGCTGACTTAAGCCATGTTAACCTCAGTGAAGCCAGTTTAGGGTGGGCCAATTTGAAGGAGGCTGACTTGAGCCACGCCAATCTGAGCCAAGCCAGATACAACGACCAGACAGAATGGCCTGAAAATTTCTCTCCCCAGGCCCAAGGGGGTATATTTTTTAAGGTGGAATAGCCATCGCTACATTACCGATTTATTTGAGACTTTCTGGGACAATGGAGTTAATTAAGATATGAGTCATCGTGAACGTCGTTCCCGCCGCCGGAAAGAACGCCGGCCGCGAACATCATCCACTCGAACCGGCCTGGTCAAACCTCTCGTCAACCAGTTACCCCTGACCGAAGTTCTCTCAGAGGAAGGCATCGTGACCGTCCATCGGGCCTCAATGCGCCTGCTGAAAGAGATTGGTATGCTCATCATTGATTATCCACCTGCGCTTGAAACGTTTCGGGCGAATGGGGCCAACGTAGAAGGTCAGTCAGTTAAGATTGACGAAGACACCCTGATGCATTTTGTCCGGCAAGCACCGCCGATCTTTACCCAACTGGCTCGCAATCCTGCCAACAATCTGTCCATTGGTGGGCGTAATATTATTTTTGCACCAGTCTATGGTCCCCCCTTCGTGGCTGATCTGGACCGGGGCCGGACACGGGCCACCCTGGAGGACTTTCAAAATTTTGTCAAGCTAACCTACATGGCGGAGCACCTGCATCACGCCGGTGGCACGCTGGTAGAACCCAATGATATTGACGTAGGTGAGCGTCACCTGGATATGCTGCTGGCCCACATAACCCTCAGCAACAAAGCCTTCATGGGCAGTGTTACCGAGGCCGACAACGCCCGCGATACCGTGACGATGGCCGAAATTTTGTTTGGGGTGGAGACGATTCGCCAGAATCCGGCCGTCATTTCACTGATTAATGCTTCCAGTCCTTTGCGCTTTGATGATCGTATGTTTGGCGCCCTGGAGGTTTATGCCCAGGCTCGACAGGCGATTATTGTCACTCCCTTCATCATTGCCGGAGCTATGTCGCCGAGTACATTGGCCGCCACCCTGGCCCAACAGAATGCCGAGGCGTTGTTCGGTATCTGTTACGCTCAGATGCTCAACCCCGGTACACCCTGCGTTTATGGCTCGTTTCTGGCTAACATTGATATGAAGAGCGGTGCTCCATGTTTTGGTACCCCGGAGAATGCGCTGGCTCTCTATGCCAGCGCCCAAATGGCCCGCTATTACAACCTACCTTACCGGTCGGGCGGTAATTTCACTGCCTCGCCCATTCCCGATGCCCAGGCTGGCTACGAGTCGGCCGGTACGATGTGGCCAACGGTTCAGGCCGGTACAAATTTTGTATTGCATGCCGCCGGTTGGCTGGAAGGCGGACTGATTGCCGGGTATGAAAAATTCATCCTCGATCTGGAAATATGTGGGATGATGGCCCGCTTCGTCAATGGGGTTAGCCTGACCGAGGAGGACTTTGCCTGGGATGCCTTTGAGGAAGTGGGGCCGGGCCAACATTTCCTCGGTACCCAGCACACGATTCGTCACTACGATACGGCCTTTTTCCAGCATACTGTCTTCAGCATGGATAACTATGAAAAGTGGGAAGAGGAAGGCGGCCAGGATACCTATCGACGGGCCAATCTCCTCTGGAAGCGTATGTTGCGCGAATACCGGGCTCCTCCCCTGGATGAGGCCATTACCGAGGAATTGGAAGCCTTTACTGAGCAGCGTCGGACCGAGATTCGGGCTGGTCAACCACGTACAGAGTGGCAGAGATAAAAATGTTGCCTCATTCTAAATATCCCCGAAATTGTTAGGAGATTCAACAATGAACGTTCGCAGTTTTAAAATTCCAACTGTCATGAAGCATGGTCTGGGTGCCATCAAGACTCTGGCCGATGAAGCAAAAGCCTTGGGAATGAAACGTCCCTTAATCGTTACGGATCCTGGCATCATTAAAGCTGGTTTGCTCGACCGGGTTATTGAGCCACTGCAAGCAGCCGATTTAGGCTATGTCGTTTTCAGCAAGGTTGTACCCAATCCGCCCATTGCCCTGGTTGATGAGGGCGCCGAACTCTACAAAAGTGAACTATGTGATGGATTGGTCGGTCTGGGAGGCGGTAGTGCTATGGATACCGCCAAAGCGCTGGGGGTGGTGGCCAGTAATGGAGGCTCGATTTTAGAGTATGAATGGGCTGATCCGCAGCCAATCAAGCAGCGTATTCCGCCCACAATCTGTGTTCCTACTACGGCCGGTACCGGTAGCGAGGTTACCCTGTGGGCGGTCATCACCGATCCTGAACGCAAAATCAAGTTCAACGTGGGGGGGACAGCTCTCATTGGGGCCTGGGTGGCTTTGATTGATCCTGAACTGACCCTGGGCTTGCCTCCGGCAGTCACCGCTGCCACCGGTATGGATGCTCTGGCCCACGCCGTCGAGTGTTACACCTGCGCCTACGCCCAACCGCTGCCCGACTCGGTGGCCCTACTGGCGATGGAGTACGTCGGCCAGTATTTGCGGGTGGCTTTTGCCCAGGGGCACAATGTTGAAGCCCGTTACAAGATGAGTATGGCGGCGATGCTGGCCGGGCTGGCCTACGGCACTGAGAGCGCCGGGGCTGCGCACGCCATGAGCCAGTCGGCAGGGGGCGTGATTGATGTGCCTCACGGTGACCTGACCGCCCGGCTACTCGGTCCGGTGATGGAGTATAACTATATGGGTGAGCCGCAAAAATTTGCCCGTATTGCTCAAGCCCTGGGCGAGGATATTCGCGGACTCAGTATGTGGCAGGCTGCGGAAAAGGCGGTTGAGGCTGTGATGCGCTTGACCGAAGATGTAGAGATTCCAACTCTCCAAGAATTGGGTTTCAGTGAAGATCAGATTCCGATGCTGGCTAAAATTGCCTTTGAAGACCCCCAAACGATTGGAAACCCACGTGATTTGAGCCTGAAAAGCTACGAAAAGATTTACCAACGGGCCTTTGATTTGGGCAAAAAATAGGGGGCAGCTCTCAACATTCAGCCATACGATCACAAAGGAGTTACAAATGGCAGAACGTAGAACCCCTTTGTATGATTTTCATCTGCGCCCGGCGGGTCAACTGGTCAAAGGGGCGGCCGATTTTATGTTCCCGCTCTCGTACACCTCTCCTGTCGAGGAGCATCTCAATGTGCGATCCAATGTGGGTATGCAAGACCTCTCGACGATGGGTGAGGTCGATATCAAAGGGCCGGGTGCGGAGGAGCGGTTGGTCAATCAATTGCTGGTTAACGAAGTCAGAGATATGGAACCAGGCCAGGTACGTTACTCTACTATGTGTAATGAGCTCGGAATACGCTGGGTCGTATGAGGCTGCTTCCGTTCTGGCTGAAGAGGCTAAGGATGCCATCAGGCCGTTTTGGTAGGCACTTAGCAGTAATTGAGTCTTCATGCGTACCTACTACTCTGTTGTGGGTTGGGCAAGAAAATTAAACCAGGTTGCAAGTTGCAGGTGGCAGGCAGAGAGCGGAAAGCGCAGTGCGGTCAAACTGCAACTAAAAAAGAGGATACGGGCTGAGTAACACTATAATGACTTTGCAAATTCCTAATTCTGACGTTTTCTGTGGTTACTCTATTTATGATTTATTATCGGCTCATTATCAGGGAGGGAATAGCCATTGTGTCAACGATATGGTAAATTAGAGATTGAAAGCTATTTGTAACCAGGA
>DAOUMU010000166.1:0-11677 GCA_034409055.1 Anaerolineae bacterium | reverse complement strand
GTTGGGGAGTGGGGAGTGGGCGTTGGGGATTGAGGAGTGGGGGTTGGGGAGTGGGGAGTGGGCGTTGGAGTAACCGTTGGTGTTTGGTCTAACCCGACCTCGGTAGCCGCAGGGGTTGCCCCACAGGCTGATAGCATCATAACCCCAAATAAGAGATAAACCCCGACCAATTTGCTAATGACAGTATCCTCAAAACCGGCGAAGTCTGAAATATGCATCTATTGCGACTCCCCGGAAGCAGGAATGGGCACCGATTGGCCACTGTGAGCCACAATCCAGGGAATTAACAACGCCTGGGCGTTATTGGCAGGAATGGAAAAAGCAATCCCCTCGGCCACGCCTCGTTCTTCGCTCTCACGGATAATAAAGGTATTGATGCCGATTACTTCCCCCTGGGCATTAATCAATGGCCCCCCGGAACTGCCCCGGTTGATGGCCGCATCTGTTTGAATCAGGCCGTCAATGACATAGTGCTCCAGTTCCAGGGCTCTATTCAGGCCGCTGATAATACCCAGGCTGACCGAGTTTGGAAAGTCGCCCAGGGGGCTACCAATCGCGTAGACCGTCTGGCCCAACCGGAGGGTGGTTGAGTCGCCCCAGACGATAGCCGGCAAATCGGTCAGGCTAACTTTGATAATGGCCAAATCTTCAGCCGGATCAGAAGCAACCAGTTCGGCCACCGTCTCCCGACCATCGGCCAGGATGACACTTAAATTGCCCGCATTTTCAATGACGTGATAATTGGTGGCAATGTAGCCTCGCTCATCAACGATAACGCCGGAGCCTACCACCCGACCTTCCTCGGGCCGATTGAAGGTGAAACTGTTGGGTTGTTGGTTGATGACGGTGACGACGGAGGGCACGATCCCGGCGATAATATCTTCAATCGGCGGGGTGGGCATAGGTTCAGGAGTCGGGGTCGGGGTCAACGTTTCGGCCGGAGCAGGGGTTGGGGTTGGCAGCAGGGTGGGGGTCGGGGTACCGCCCCACAAAGCGACCTCCGAGCCATTGGCCCATAGAATCAGTCCACCCCCCATCATCCCCCCCATAATACCACCGATCAAAAAGATCATGCCGAGCAAAGATACCAGCAAGCAACCACTGATACCGCCAAATTGGGAATCGTTGGTTTCGATCTTGTAAGGGCCAAGAACAACTGAGTTAGATTGACTGTCCGGTGGGGGTTGCTTCGCCGGCAAAACCCGCCGGGTTTTGTCCACGGCAGAGGCGCCATGCGTGCTGGCGTGCCGGGCTCGGGCAATACTGATGGGGGTCATAATCAGGACCTGATCGTCATCTTTGGCTTGTTGAGATTGCTTACTGGTAGGATTTGGTTGATCTGCCATTTAGGGTAATACCTCTATGCCGCTGCCGGTGGTCACCCGACCAATCAGCCAGGCCGACTGGTTGCGGCCATCTTCGGTGCAGGCGCTTAGAAAATCCGTCAACCGAGCCGCCGGGACCGCAATCAGCAAGCCCCCTGACGTTTGAGGGTCCCACAAAAGCCATTGCTGGTCGTCAGGAATGCCCGGGGCAAAGGTGACATCCGGTTCAAAGTACATCTTATTATTGGCCATGCCGCCCGGAAAAACAAAGTCGGCGGCATAGGTGGTAGCGCCATCGAGCAGCGGAATTTGATTGATTTCAAAAACAAATTGGTGACCCGAGGCCTGGGCCATCTCCATGGCATGGCCCAACAAACCAAAACCGGTGATATCGGTCACTGCTTTGATCCCACCGGTCGCCTGGGCCGCCTGAGTCGCCTCCCGGTTGAGGCGTTTCATTGACTCGACCATAACCGTCACATGATTCGGATCAGCAATCCCTCGCTTAAGGGCCGTGCTAATCGTGCCGGTACCAAGTGGCTTGGTCAACACCAACGCATCACCTGGCCGGGCGCCACCTTTGGTAAAGAACCGTTCCGGATGAACCGTACCGGTGACGGCCAAACCGTACTTTGGTTCGTCGTCGGTGACAGTGTGCCCACCGGCAATAACCGCCCCGGCCTCGATGACCTTGTCCGCGCCGCCCCGCAAAATTTCGGTGATAATTGCGGGTTCCATCTTAGCCGGAAAGGCGCTCACGTTCAAAGCAAAGACCACCTCACCCCCCATGGCGTAAACGTCGCTCATAGAGTTGGCGGCGGCGATGGCCCCATAATCGTAGGGGTCGTCCACCACCGGCGTGAAGAAATCGAGGGTGTTGATGATGGCTTGCTCGTCGTTCAACTTGTAAATGGCGGCATCGTCGGCCACACTCAGACCGACTAACAGTTCAGGATGGCCATTATGGCTAAATAGATTGTGCAAAGGACGCAGAACCTGCGTCAGGGCCTCCGGGGCCATTTTGCTGGCTCAACCAGCACACTTGGCCAGGGCCGTTAATTTAATTTGCTCTCGAGTCAAGACCATCACCCCCTTTTTGTGTGTTAAGCGTACTCATTTATTTTACCCTATTCCAGCCTTAAGGCAAAGCTGCTGATTGAAACCTAAAATTGACAAAACGGAACATTTGTTCTATAATTTCTCTACCTTGGAGCGTTAAATTTGGATCTACTGAATTCACTACCCGACACGGGGACAGAAACCAGGTTTTTTGTCGTCTGAAAAGCTAATCGTTGCTTTGTGAGCATTCTAGAGTACCAAAAATGCCTCAGCAAGCGAAAAACCCGGTTTCTGATTTCCAATGTTGGGTAATCAATCTACTGAACATAAATGATTAGGAGGAAAAAATCATGACAGAGTTTAATGAATATGCCCCGGGTACATTCTGTTGGATAGATTTGGCTACCACCGATGCCGAGGCAGCGAAAAAGTTCTACGGCGAGCTGTTTGGTTGGGACATGATCGACACCCCGGCCGGACCAGATATGGTTTACACCATGTTGCAGCTCGAGGGCAAGGAGGTGGCAGCCCTATATGAAATGGACGCGCAACAGAAATCGCAAGGCGTTCCGGCCTATTGGGTGTCGTACGTGTCGGTCAAGAGGGCCAACGAGAGTGCCCAAAAGGCCAAATCGCTGGGAGGACAGGTTCTGATGGAAGCCTTCGACGTGATGGACGTAGGGCGTATGGCCCTCATTCAGGATCCGACCGGGGCCACCCTGGCCTTGTGGCAGCCACGGACGCACATCGGGGCGCGACTGGCGAACCAGCCGGGTACCCTGTGCTGGAACGAGCTGGCCACCAAAGATCCCGAGACAGCCGGCCAGTTTTACACCAAACTGTTTGGCTGGAGTAGCCAGACTCAGGATATGGAATCGATCCCCTATACAGTCTTTATGAACGGGGATCGCATGGCTGGCGGGATGCTTAAGATGACCGAGGAGTGGGGCGACGACGTCCCGCCCAATTGGCTGGTCTACTTCGCCGTCGAGGACTGTGATGCCAGTGTGGAGAAAGCCAAAGCACTTGGGGCTCAAATTCATATGCCGCCGACTGATGCTCCCCCGGTGGGCCGGTTTGCCGTGATTGAAGACCCCCAGGAGGCCGTGTTTGCCATTATCAAGCTAACCAGTCCAGTGTAATAGGTCAGAAACCCACGCTCCAAGCCGGTCCGTGACCGGCGGCGGGTCATGGACCACGCCGCGAGCAAAGATTTGTTTCTCAGGAGTCAAAAAAGGGCCTCGGTGGCCACCGAGGCTCTTTTTTTGAGGCAACCGCCCCTGGCTAATTTTCAGTATTATTCTTCGGCTGGGTCCTCGAAGGTGTCTTCGAAACTGGTCCAGCCCCGGACGTAGGTGGTTTCGCCATCGCCGTCGAAGTCATAGCGGCCCTGGTAGATGGCGTAGATGATATCGGCCTCACCGGCCCAGAACATTCGCCCGTGTTCGAACTCTTGAAACGCACCCAGGCTGTCTCTGGCTTCGTTGGTCGCTCGACCGAGGCGTTCCCGCCCCTGGGGTCCAATCTCTTCCCAATACACCTTGGCAAAGCGGTCGCCCACTTTGTAAAACCCGGCGGGCGTAGGCGCGTATTGGTGGGCATCGGTCAGCGGCCGATCACCGTAGCGGATGTAAGAACTATCATCTTCAAAGAAGACGTAGATGGGGTCAACATTGGCCACCGTATCGGTTTCCAGCCACAGCATCCAGCCGTGTTCGAAGATTTGCACGGCCGCCCTGGTGGCGTGTTCATCCCGTCGCCAGTTGGTGAAGGGGCAGCCCAGCCATTTGTGGACCTCGGGATGCTCTCGCCATACTTTGCCAAAGCCCCGGATCGGATCTGCATTACAGGTCCAGGTCACGGCTGACAGATTAATCTCATCCCGGACGATAGGGATCGCCAGCCGCTCATTCGTCTCGGGCCTGAGAACCGTCAGGATGACCTCGACCCCTTTTTCGCCACGGATCCGACCGATCACTTCGTACAAGGACAAACCAGTGACAGTCTGACCATCAACCTCGACGATGACGTCGCCCACCGCTAACCCACTTCGTTGAGCCGGACCGCCTTCAACCAGGCCGATGACCACCGGCGAGCCATTGCCGGTGTCTAAACGAGCGCCAATGCCGGTGTATATGTTGGCGTTGTTGGTTTGTTGGCGACTCACTTTCTCCGGCTTTAACGAGTTGGTATCAATGGTCGGCAGCAAGTTCAACAGCGATTGATCTTTGACCAGATCACCGGCCAACCAAGCGAGCTGCCCCTGATATTTAATCTGGAGCCAATAACTGTTCTCGGCCCGCCCTTTGACAATAATCCGGTTCGTGTCATAGATCGTGCCGATGACCTCAAACTCCAGCCCAGGGCCACGGCGCACGTTGGCGGCCGGGGTATCGGCCTTTAACCGGGTAAACATCGTTTCTAGCCGGGCCTGCTGCGGATAGATGGCCAAGACGCCGGAGGGCACCTCGATGACCTGCCTCTCATCGTAGCTGTTTTCCTTCAGCGGGATGAGGGTCCAATCGGTGAAGTAATACACCGTTTCATCCTGGCGCAGGAAGGTATTGCTTTTTAAGCCTGATCGCAGCGGTAGGACCTCGACCAGGGAGCGATCCAGCGGACTGGTGGGCAGTCCTTGATAAGACTCTTCGTTCAACACCTGCTTCCAGGCATTCACTTGCCACCGCTGACCGTCTACAACCCAATACAGATTGTCCTGGTCGTCAAAGACGAGCCGGGTTAAAACGTGGTCCAGCGGTATCCTGGCCAGCACTTGATCGTTAGCCTTGATCACCTCTTCGGCTTGAAAACCGAAGGCTAAGAAGGTTTCCCGATCATAAATGGGCTGACGTGTACCGGCCTCGGTGACGTAATAGATAAAATGGTCACTCCCTTCGAGCAACGTGCCTGCTTCGTAGGCCGGAGAGGCGGCCTCTTCGGCAGCACTGACGACAGATTCGGCTGGCTTTGGCCGGGAGAGAGGGTTCATGGATTTTACGGGGGTAGCCTCTTCTGCGGCCATGGAGACAGGCAGCTTGTCTGCCCGAAACGCTGGGTCCATCGCTTCAACCACGGTCGGCTCAGCTCTGCCAAATGCAGCCAGCAAAGCCACCGCTAGCCCAATAACACCTACACTTAAAACAGTCTTTACATTTGAGAAATTCATTTGAGGATCTCCTTTCGTCATATAAAAATAGTTTTGTTGGAGTTTTCCTCACTATAGTCGATTGCAAGCCGGAATGTTGGACATCATTCTCCCCAAATTCTGACCAAAAGACTACGGAGATGATCCGCTGTTGGTGATTAGGTAGCGGGTAATCTTTTGTATTTCCGGTCTGTGTTTTATAATTCAACCATTCCGACAGACTGCTAGCTCAAAAAACAAAAAACCAATTGCTAAGCTGAGGTATTATGAAACCAAATGCATCACGGAAACGAGGCCGTCGTTATTGGCTTAATCTGGCTATGGTCGGTTTGCTTGGCGGGGTGATTATGTTTCAAGTAGGAATCATTATCCTCTGGGTGGAAATGACGATCCATCCAGCGCATCGTTCGGTTTGCTGTATCACCCCGGCCGATCTTGATCTTGACTACGAGGTCGTCACCTTTGCCAGTCGTGACGGGGTCAACTTATCTGGCTGGTACATTCCATCTCAGAATGGGGCGACGGTTATCCTACTCCACGGTTACGGGGCAGACCGTAGAGAGATGCTGGGTCGGGCGGCCATGCTGGCTGGCCATGGCTACGGGCTATTGTTGTATGATGAACGAGCCCACGGGGAAAGTGGCGGCGATAGGCGGACCTTTGGTTGGCTTGATGTCGATGATGTGCAGGCTGCGCTGGACTTTCTGGAACGTCAGGTCGATACGGACCCTGAGCGCATTGGTATTCTCGGGTTCTCGATCGGTGGCCAAATTGCCTTGCGCGCAGCCGCACAGACGGACAGGATCAGCGCCGTCATAGCTGATGATCCAGGCTTCGCGATGATTAAGGACCTGCCAGAATGCGTCTCTCTGGATGAGCAATGGATCACGTTTAACTATTGGCTGGGTTTCAAACTGTTAAGTTGGCGTACCGGTGTCTCTGCGCCACCCGGGGTGGTCGAGGTGATTGCCGATATTGCCCCTCGTCCCGTTTTTCTCATCGCCAATCAGCCTGAACAGCATATGGGGCATCGACTTATCCGCCATTATTATGAACGGGCCAGTGAACCCAAGACATTGTGGGCTATCCCGGAGGCCGGCCATGGGGGTGGTCCGGCCGCGCGCCCTGAAGAGTACGAAGAGAAGATTGTCACCTTCTTTAACAAAGCCTTATTGTAACCTCAGTACATCCAAATTTGCTCTAGCTGGACCACAGTCTAGCGGCCAAAACGCGGACTGTCCCACGGGGAGGCTTCGCACTGGTCCGCTCCGAGCTTGAAAATTGGATCTACTGAACCTGCTTAAGTCACGGAGGTTAATTCTTGATAATGAGTGGCAGACGAAGTTCGTAAACTTCGGGGACATAATGGAGGCGGACTTCGGTCGTCCTCGGCCCAACCGTTTCTCCCGAGGCCGTGGTACCGGTGATAATGACCGTGGTGGCGTAGGTGTTATAAGTCAGAGGGCGGGTTGCGACCAGGGTCACCGCCACCGGTGAAGAAGCCGTCGACACGACACCAGAGATAGGCGGGGATAACGCCAACCACTCGACAGGGGGCGAGATGCCGGCGGTCCAGGTGATGGCATCTGGATTGATCGTGGTGACCTGGAGCTTATCCCAGACCGGGCCACTGTCATCGTCAATGAACAGGGTGAGTTGGGCGGGGGAGGTTTGCAGGCTCATCGTTTCTAAGGCTTGCCAGGCGTTGATGCGACCATAGCCAAAATCCTGATCCCAGCCAGCCGGACCCAGGTCGTCAGCAGTAGTCTGGATAATGTCTCTCACCTGGTTGGACGTAAGCGAGGGAGCCAGCGATCGGATCAGGGCGGCCAATCCGGCTACGTACGGGGTAGCCATAGAGGTGCCATGCTTGTAGCCGTATGTCCCAGGTATGGTACTATAAATTCTGTTGCTCCAATCACCCCCTGGGGCGACCACATCAAGACCTGGACCGTAATTTGAATAGTAAGCTCGCTCATCATTGGCGTTGGTGGCCCCCACGGCCATCACATGATCCAGCGCGGCCGGACACAAGAGGGATGAGAGGTGGTTGTTACCGGCGGCAGCTACCAGCAACACGCCTTTTAAGGCCGCATAATTCACCGCCTCTTCAACGTGAGGCCACCCTCCCAGACAATCGCCGCCAAAGCTCATATTGATAATTTGTGCTCCGTTGTCCGCAGCATAATAAATAGCCTCTACGACCTTATCGGTGGTGCCATTGCCGCCGGCATCCAGCACCTTGAGCGGCATGATCTTGGCCTGCCAACTAACACCGGCAATGCCCTGGCCGTTGTTGCCCCGAGCCGCGGCAATACCAGCCACGTGCGTGCCGTGGCTGTTGTCGTCGTCGGGATCGCTGTCGTTATGATAGAAGTCATATCCCTGGACATCATCGACATAGCGGTTGTAATCGTCGTCAAAACTGTTTCCAGGTGCTTCGTCGTCGTTAATCCAGATGTTGGCTTGCAAATCCTCGTGGTCAATATCAACACCCGTGTCGATAATAGCAACGGTCACGTAGTCGCCACCGGTATGAATACCCCACGCTTCGGGAGCGTCAATATCCCGGTCACTGGCCTGCTGCAGGGCCCATTGCTGCCAAAACTCTGGATCGTCGGGAGCGCCCAAGGCTCGAACACGATAGTTGTAAGTAGCAAATTCTACGTCACCCCGGCCCATAAGTTGGTCAATGGTTCCGGTTTCCTGGCCCGGCGTTACTTGCACGCGGACCAGGCCGCTGCGCAACGAAACTTCCAGGGGCTGCAATCCCTCGGTCCGCAGAGAGCCTTGAATGCCAGACAGGCTCACATGCGACTGGAATTTGACCAGGATTTCGCCGGGCACAAAGTCAGAGGGGCCAACCGGTGGCGGTGGCTGGACAGGCGGTGCCTCAGCCAAGCCTGGGCTTACGGTCAACAGGACAATGATAAACCAGGCGCTGGTCGTAAGAATAAGTTTAGAAATCGACATTTTTAACAATTGCCGTCTATCCGACAACGACTCTTGACGATAATACTTACATCAAACCAGAATTTGGCTTGCCAGCGGGATAAAAAGTAACTTCCGCTTGATGTCGCTAGCCAACTCGTGAAACGTAAAACGTGAAGCGTAATGATTTATCTATGCCTTTATTTCATGTTTTACGCTTTACGTTTTACGTGGTTGGATGCTCTATGAGGTTGTCGCACCGGAAGTTACTTTTTCATTGGCAATTCTGGTTCTATGACTTAGTTATCTATCCGCACAAATATGATACGATAATACGTTTCATCTTGATTCTATCACAAGGGGTCATCCGATACAAGGGGACTGAGGCACTAAAACACGAATTTTCCAAACTATTTATAGCCCTCTACTTTTAAAGTCTCCTTAAAAGGTAAAAGGATTCGCCTCCGTAAGCCAGGAGACGATTTTTAGACGCGCCAATAAAAATCTCCGGCGTCAACTTGGATGCCGGAGATAAGCCGATTATTTTTGAGGGCGCCGCCCTAATTTATAGATTTTCTGACAATCTTCGGTCTTGTTTTGGGGGTGGGGAGGGGTTCGCCGGCCAGTAAGGCTCGATAAATGGCCTCGATCTGCTCCCCGGCCCGTTCCCAGGAGAAATAACGTATGGCTCGCTGGCGCAGATATTGGCCCAACCTGGCTCGTTCCTCGGCGGACAAATCCAGGGCCCGATTGAGGGCAGCAGCCAGCGCCTGCTCGTTGCACTCTGTGGCGTAGATACCGCCATCCCCCAAAAACTCTCGGCTAACCGGCATGTTAAAGGCTACCGTCGGCAGAGCCATGGCCATATAATTTAAAATTTTGCCACTGCCCTCAGTGGCCGACATTTTGGGGGCCGTGGCAATATCGCCCAGGGCCAGATAACGAGGTGCTTCATCATAAGGGACTTTATTGGTGAAAGTGACGTGTTGAGCTACTCCCAGCATCCTGGCTTTGGCTTTGTACTGTTCGACCGCCGGGTAGCCCATCAACAATAAATGGAAATCGTCACGAGTCCGACTCAGCAGGACCAAGGCCGCCAATAATTTATCGATCCCCTGATAAGGAGCCAAAATGCCCAGGTAAACAATAATTTTTTTGTTCGCCGGGATGCCTAAGGTCGTTTTTAACTGTTGCCTTTCTTCAGGGGAGAAGCGATCAGGGCAGAAGGTATCGGCATTGACGCAATCCGGGGTGGGATCGATTTTGCCAACAGGCAGACCAAATTTTTCGATGAGCAGGTTAGCGGCGTGAGTTGAGCTGGTCAGAACAACATCGGCGGCGTGGTCAATACGCGTTTCCAACCAGCACAACAGCCGGCAAAAGGGGCTGTCAGGTGCCAGGAAATTGTGATCGACCATTTCCGCCGTCAAGCTACCTTGAAAGTCGAAAACCAGGGGCGCTCCGGTCAGCTTGCTCAGCACCCAACCGATCAGGCCTCCCTCGTGCAGGTGAGCGTGAATAATATCCGGCTTGTGGCGTAGGACATATCCCAACGACATTGCTGCCAACAGTACGTCCAAATAAATTTTGTGACGAGAGGAGCCAACGATGACTCGATAATTAAAAGGCACACCCCAGCAGCGATGCACGGTGATACCCTCAATGTCTCGCCCATTGGGGTAGGCCAAGATAGTCACCCGGTGGCCTAGCTTTTGCAGAGTCTGGGTTTCTTCCAGGATACGTACGTGGGCCCCATAATCGGCAAAAAACATGGTGGGGGACAGCATGAGGATATCGAGGCTTTTTGGCGAGGAAATTTGTTTGTTCAAGGCTAGCCTCCCTCCAACAAAGCCCGATTTTACTCTAGGCTGGGGAGAAAGGCAAGAAGCAACGTGTTGCGTGTTGCGTATTGCGTGAATTTATGTCCTACGCTCTACACTTGCCCCTTACGGTTCAGGTGGTAAGCATTTAGTGGCAATCAACTTTAATTTCTTGGTCCGCCGCATGCGCTTAATCTCTCGTTCTCGTTTTAGGGCGGTGCTGCGGTCCGGCATCTCTTCGACATAGACCAGACGCACGGGACCCCGTTCACGGGTATATTTGGCCCCCCGTCCGGCGTTGTGAGTTTTTAGCCGCTGCTTCACGTCGGTTGTCCAGCCCGTGTAAAGTGTTTTGTCAGCACATTCGACGATGTAAACAAAGACAGACATTTAACGACCAATGCCAATCAGCCGCTTCATCAGCCCCTGCTTCTCAATCTTAGAGGTAATCCGTTCCGGACCGATAAAACGGCCTTCCTCATAATCTATGAGCCAGTTGTGACGCTCAACCACCGCCTTGTCCAGCCATTCCACCAATGCCTCCTCTGAACCTTCATCGGTGAGCAGGGCCCGTACTTGATTTAGTTGAGCGATGTAGCTATCCAACCAGCGCAGTAGATTATCACGATTGGTCAGGAAATCATCTCGCATCGCCTCAGGCTCGCCCACGGCCCCGGCGGATACCTGCGTAAAGAGGCTGCCGGTCAGCTTGCGCGTTTCGCGCCAGGAACTCTGGCTGGCGAGCGTGTTCAACAAGGTAACGCCCAGCAGGGCCGGCAGGTGCTCGACGGCGGTGACCAGACCATCATGCTCCACGGCGTCCAAGAAAAATGGCTCAGCCCCCACAAGCTGCGCCAGGCCCACCAACAATTGCACGGCTTGCTCATTGGCCGATGGGGCCGGGGTGAGGCAGTAGAGTTTGTTGCGGAACAGGTCGGCCGTGGCGTGCTCGTAACCGGAGCCGGACGGCCGGACAATCGGGTTACCGCCTATAAAATGAACGTGGTCGGGCAGCAGTTCCTCGGCCCAGGCCAGGGAAGGCACTTTACTACGGGCGGTATCGCTGACAACAGCCCCCTCTTTGAGGTAAGAGGCGATGGCTTCCAGGGTGGACCGAATCCCATTGAGGGGAATGGCCAGGATAATCAAGTCGGCTTTTTCACAAGCGTTAACCAGATTCCATTCCGCTTTGTCAAAAGCCCCTTTTTTAACCGCCGCTCTGGCCTTCGTTAGTTCTTTGTCATGTATCAGTAGATGCGGCGCCTCCTTTTCTTGCTTTAGGGCCAACCCCAACGAGGTACCGATAACGCCTGCGCCGACAATAGTGATGGTGAAATTGCTCATAAGATTATTCCATAAAGTGTTACGTGTTGCGTGTTGCGTGTTGCGTTTATCCT
>DAOUMU010000165.1:0-8783 GCA_034409055.1 Anaerolineae bacterium | reverse complement strand
TATGAACCCAGAAAGGTCCGCCGACGCCCTGCTGTTTTCCCGACGCTCAAAGGTGACCGGAATGATGCCCGTCAGGAACTCCTCAACCAGATTTTGCTTGAACCCATTTCTTAGTAGCATTAGGCTTCAGCCGGTCCAAACGAGGCCACGACCGGCTGAAGCCTCGACTCCACAATATATCTGCCCCCAAATTGAAATACCCCCATTGTTTGGTTGTGGCTGGTCTTGCCGGCCAAGTTGGTGTAAAATGAGATAATCATCGCCGTAAAGGGATGCTTTGTATAGCGTCACATCTCTAATTGTTGGAGGCTTCGTGCACCGTCTAAACCGGAACGTCACCTGCTACCCTGCCACCCTGCTACCTGCTACCCTGCTACCCTGCCACCCTGCCACCCTGCTACCCTGCTACCCTGCCACCTTGCTACCTTGTTAGGATAGACCCAAATGCCCTCCCTGGAAGCCAAACTCAAACAAAAAAGTGATCAACTGGCCGCGGTGCGGGAAATCAGCCGGGCCATTGCCGAGGCCCGAGATTTGGCCGATACGCTGGACCTCATCACCCGCCGTACGACCGAAGTCATGCACATAGATTCCTGCTCTATCTACCTGTATAACCAAACCAGGGATAAATTGGTGCTGGCCGCCACCACCGGCCTCAATAAGGCCGGCATTGGCCAGGTCTACCTGGCCCGTGGAGCCGGCCTGACCGGCTGGGCCGCCCGGCATCGCCAGACCGTGGCTGTGACCGACGCTTTTGCCGATAAACGGTTTTACCACGTGGTCGGTTCCGGCGAAAGCAAGTTCCCCTCCCTAATGGCCACGCCCCTGGTCAGTCGGGGCAAGGTCATTGGCGCAGCCAACGTACAAACCGCGGTCCCTCACCAATTCACCGAGGACGAGATAGAGCTTTTTGGCTTCATCACCGAGTTAGCCGCCGTCGCCCTGGAGAAGGCCCAACTGGTCCATACCGCCCTGGTTCAGGAGATGCACCACCGGGTCAAAAACAATTTGCAAACCATCGCCATGCTGCTGCGTTTGCAGATGGCCCAGCCCAAAAAGCTGTCGCCTCAGAACATTTTGAATGAAACCATCAATCGTGTCTTGAGTATCGCCACCGTCCACGAAATATTATCGGAAACAGGCGTAGAGGATAAAGTAGGCACGCTCGATTTAATCAAGCGCGTGTCCACCACCATTTCCAGTAACATGGTTAATCCCGAAGCGGACATTACCATCTCCGTCAGCGGTGACAACATCAAATTATCCTCGCAACGGGCCACCAGCCTGGCCCTGGTGGCCAACGAACTGCTGCAAAACGCCCTGGAGCACGGCATGGTTGGGCGTAACCAGGGTCACATCACCATTACCCTGGCCGATGAAGACCAATTCTTGCAGTTAACGGTCAGAGATGATGGACGCGGTTTACCCCCCAATTTCGATCCCGAAACCGACCTGGGCCTGGGACTGGACATTGTCCGCACCACTGTTATTGAGGATATGGAGGGGGTCTTCCAGATCGGTCCGGCCGAAGATGGGCCGGGGACATTGATCCAAATTACGCTGCCGAAGAAGTAATGGCGGGGACTGAATAGACGCGATTTGGGTATGCATTTCTGGTATATGGATTTTTATCAAACCCTCGGGCAAGAATTTCTCCACACCTGTCGTCTAATTGGACTTTGGACAAATTAGATCAGTTAAAATCCCTATAATGGAGGTAAGTTGGGCAAAAATGGCCGAATTTTGAGCAACACAGCCGATGCGAATAATAACTCGGGGGTTTGAGCAACAAGTTATTTTGCTCAGACCCCCGAGTTATTATCCAAATCCGTCTCAGTCGGCCAAAAAGGCCGTGATTTGGTGAATTTCGGCCTCATTTTGGGGCATTTCAATCCACGGTGCTAAATTATTTTGTCCAAAGTCCAAGTCTAATATCTGGTGCTGCCAGCAAAACCATAAAAACTTTAGAAACTATTGCGAGGAGGTATCATGATCAAAAAAATCTTTGCCTTCAGCCTGTTCATCCTGCCCCTTATACTGACCGCCTGCGCATCAGCCGCGGCCACACCGGATCATCGGCTTGCGCCAGGGACGGATGTTGTTTGATACGCCGGCCAAGGAAGTAACTCCGACGATGATCAAGGCGTTGTACAAAATTAGCGCGTAGCGATGGATTTGAGGCGAAGCTTCGCCAGAGAGCAACAAGCTATGCCAGAGATTCTGCCCCGAAAAGCAACCAGTTCCGTGCCTCGTCCTATCGCTCGTCCCTCTCTGCTCAATAGGCGAACGAGATGGACCTTGCTCTTTTTTGGGGCCGTGGTTTGGGCTTTAGTCCAAGCCGGCCTGTTCCGGCAAGAGCTGATCAACGCAGGGGGCTGGACGCTGGTAGTGCGGTTTATTCAGGCCGGCCTACACCCTGATCTTAGCCCCGCGTTTTTAAGTCTGACCCTGGATGCCACCATTACTACCCTGGCCTTCGCCGTCTCCGGCATCTTCTTGAGCCTGATCTTCGGCTTCGTAGGGGGCATTTTGGCCTCGGAAGTCTGGTGGCTGTCTCTTTTCCCCAGGCCAAACCACACTCAGCGGTTTTGGGGCTATCGAGCGCCCTGGTTGATCGTACGGGCAGTACTGGCCGTTCTCAGGGCCATCCACGAAATCATCTGGGGTCTGTTCTTTGTCAACATCATTGGGCTGGACCCGTTAACAGCTATTCTGGCCATTGCCATTCCTTTCGGCGCGATTACGGCCAAGGTCTTCTCCGAAATCTTGGATGAGACTCCCCGCCAACCACTGCTGGCTTTGCAAAATAACGGCGTTTCCCCACCGCAAGCTTTTGCTTACACCCTGCTGCCCCAGGTCTTTCGTGATTGGCTGTCCTACGGCTTCTACCGCTTCGAATGTGCCATCCGAGCGGCAGCAGTACTGGGGATTATTGGCGCTGGCGGGTTAGGTCACCAAATTTTCCTCAGCCTGCAAACCCTAAAATACGAGCAAATTTGGACTCTGTTCTTCGCCCTGTTCATTTTGAACGGCCTGGCCGACTTTTGGAGTGCCCTACTGCGCCGCCGGCTTGGCTCGACGGGCAGTTGCAGTGCCGGCGCCTCATCTCCAGGACGGATCGAACCGGGTCAGCCGCCAGGAAGCCTGCCCGCAAATCTGCCTCATCGATGGTTTCGGCCAGGCGCAGGATGATGGCGGCGGAGTCATTCCAGGCTTGCTGCGCCTTTGCTTGATCGCCCCGGTCTGTATAGAGAGCGCCCAGCGCGCCCAAAATAAACCATTCTTCGCCCGGCAGGCCGACGTCCTGGGCCAAGGCGGCAGCGGCCTGCAGATGTCCAATGGCCTGATCTATATCGCCGTCCCATTGGGCTAACACCGCCTGGGAGCGAAGCAGGGGCAGGCGAAAACGCTTATGTTCACCCACAAGCTTACCCAGTCGCTCGACCTCGGCCCGCGCCAGGTCGCTATCGCCGCCGCGCAGGAGCGCCTCAATCTCGTACCAGCCGGTTAAGCCCATGGGCAGCAGCGATTCATCCTTCCGGGCCTGCAAGAGCTGCCTGGCATAAGCGTGTGCCTGGCCCCAATCTCCGGCTAAGGCGTACACGGCGCATAATTCAGCCAGGATCCAGTCCACAAAACCGGTCAATCCCTTTTCGGTGGATTCCGCCAGGACCTCCAACAATGTTTCCCGAGCCGACTCCAGGGCCATAACCCTTCGTTGGGCGACGCCCCAGGTTGATAAGACCAGCAAAACCATGATCGGTAAACCCACCAGGCGGGCCTGCTTGTTTCCCTGTCTGGCCAGTTTGATGGCCTGACCATAGTGGCCCAATTCCAGCAGGGCGAGAGCCAACTTCCAGGTACAGTCTGCTTCACCCCACAAATTTTCGATCTGTTGGCTGAAAGCCAATGTTTCTTGCAGGGTGGCTAAACTATCCCGGGGTCGGCCAGCGTATATCTGGCTCCAACCGACCATCCGTTGGCAGTCGGCTTCCATAATTCGATTGCCGGCTGCCGCGTAGAGGTCACAGGCTTCATTGGCATAAACCTCAGCCGTGTCCCACTGCCGCAGTTGAGCGCAAACATAAGCCAGTGAATTGAGGCAGCGGGCCAATAATTGGGGATGCCCTAATTGACGCGCTATGGCCAGGGCTTCTTCGCCGTGTTGACGAGCCAGGTAAGATTTTTGCTCATTATGGGCGGCCATCGAGAGGTTCCATTTCGTTTCCGCCAGCCCCCGCCGGTCCCCGCTCTGTTCGGCCACCGTTCGTGCCTGTTCTAAGAGCGTGGTGGCTTGCTGTAGGTCTTTGAAGCCATTGATGTAAACCGTGGCCAGACGATTTAAGCCCAGGCACTCTATGGTTGTGGCTTCGATTGTCTGGGCATAGGCAATCATCGCTTGATAAATATTCTGCGCCTGCGGCCAGGCCTCAGTTAGTTCGTAAGCCCGACCCAAATTGGCGTAAAGGTCTTGCCTATCTGCGCCGGAAACGTCCTCCGGCCAGCCTCTATGTTCAACCAATTGCCGTACTGTTTCGTAATGGGCGATAGCCACGCGCACGGCAAAGAGATCCATCGCTTTATTGCCGGCGATGAGGCTATATTGGATGGTCTCAATTAATAGGCCGGCATTGTGGGCGTGGCGGGCCAATTCGGCAGCCGGCGCCGCGGTCATTTGCAGCGTCTCGAACGCCCGGCGGTGCAGAACCCGCCGCCGGGCGGCCCCGGCCTCGGTATAGACCACCTCACCAACCTTCTGGTGGGAAAAACTGTAAACCACGTCACGACCAAGCGACGGCAACGCTTCATCCGACTCCAGCAACAACTGTCTGGTTAGCAGCTCATCCAGGGCCGTCAACGCCTGAATTTCCTCAAGCCCGGCGACACGGCAGAGGTTATCAAAAGAGGCCTCCTGGCCCAGGACGGCCGCCGCCGTCAGTAACTCGCCGGCCGGGGCAGTGATGCGATTCAGCCAACCCCAGATGATCTCCCGCACCCCCGGCAAAATAGGTGACCCCGACCCTGGCGCCTGCTCGTCCAACTTCGACCAGTCAACCCGCCAGGCCACTGAGGTCGTCTCCGGCTGAACCACTCCTCCCTCAACTAACGCCTTGAGGGTCTCCGTCAGGAACAAGGGTTGACCGTTGGTTTCCTCAAATAGCCAGTGGCTAAACCTGGTCAACTGCGGCGGGTTTTCAACGCCGGCCGGCGGCGCGCCGTTGCGGCTTTCTGCCGGCTCGAGCAGCGTACGGATCAGTTGCTCCGTTTCTGCCTCGGATAACGGCGCTAAATTTAACTGGGTGCAGGCGACATCGTGTTTGAGGCGGGTCAGCCAGCTTTGCAAATCGGGTGATTCCGTCAGCGCTTCCTGGCGCAGGGTCAGGAGTACCAGGATGGGGGTCCGCTCTTCTACCCAGCGCAGCGCGGCATAGTGCAACACATCCAGCGAGGCCGCATCGGCCCAGTGCCAATCATCAATAAATATGACCAGCGGCGCACGGTCGGCCAGGGCCTGGCCTAAGCGGGTGATTGCTTCGAATAGATGCTGCCGGGCCGTGGTTGTCTCCTGAGTCGGTTCGGGCAAGTCGGGGTAGCGGTCCCGCAACTCCGGCAGAATACGGGTGAGCTGAGTTAGCCACAAATCCGAAAGGAGGTCGTCGGGCGCATTCTCGCGCTCCAGACGCTGGCGCAGCAGGTGGGTGAGCGCCTGATAGGATAATCCCTCGCTGGTTTCAAAGGCCCGGCCGCGTAGAATGTCAGCGCCTTGCGTGGCCGCCCACTCCAAAAAATTCTGAACCAGCCGGGTCTTGCCAATCCCGGCCTCGCCAAGCAGTGCCACCACCTGGGCGCCACCCCCCTTGGCTCGTTGATAGGTTCTGACCAGCGTGCTGTATTCATGTTTGCGGCCAACAAAGGGCGTCGTCAGCCAGCGACGCTCAAAGGAACGGGCGAGTTCAGGTCGCATGGTCCGCTCTAGCTGTTGATCGCGAATACGGGCTGCCAGCGCTTCGGTTTCCGCCGCAGGCTCGACGCCCAATTCCTCTTTCAACACCGCCCGGCAGGCTTCATACTGGGCCAGGACCGCGCTGCGTTCACCGAGTAGAGCCAGGGCCTGCATTAATTGCCGGTGCGCTTCTTCGCGCCACGGTTCTAAAGCCAGTTGTCGTTGGGCCAAGTCTCGGGTGGCGCTATAGTCAGCCTGGGTCAGACTGCGGGCGGTCAGCTCGAACAAGGCGTCCAAGGCCAGCCGGTGCAGCCGCTCCCGCTCCTGCCGCAGCCACTCGTCAAACGGCAGGCTGTCGCAGGTGAAACCGGGCAGCAGATCGCCCCGATAAAGGGTTGCCGCTTTCTCCAGTTGATCATCGTCAAGGCAGGCCAGGAAGGTCGCCACATCCAACGCATAATCGCTGGTCGGGCTGAATTGAACCGTTGACCGGGTCACCAGCAGATAAGCCTCCTGCTGGGAGTCAGTATCACCCAACACCTGGCGGAGTTGGTAGAGCGATTGGCGCAGGTTCTTTTTGGCCACAGCATCGGGTTCATCAGGCCAGAACAAAGCAGCCAGTACATCTCGTCCGTGCGGCTGCTGCGTCGTCAGCGCCAGATAAACCAAGAGGCCCTGGACCTTGGCCGAGCGAAAATTGGTGAGCGGCTCATTGCCAAGAATCGCCTGAAAAGAGCCAAGGAAAGTCAAAGACAGATTAGTCATCAATCTTTTTATCTTTGCCTAAAGGAAGGGAACGATTGTATCGCGCTGATTATAACAGCGTTAACCTGTGAGGGGAAATATCGAAACCGAGTGACCCTATTCCTGAAAAGTGCTGACGATGAGACACTATGTGCTGACGATCTGCTGGCGGAGGCGTGGTATCTTAAGGTTAATAAATGTTGGTTACAAAAATAGAAGAACTCGAGGAGGTTCAACTATGGCAAATGCAGGTAAAGTTCTGGTGACAGGGGCAACGGGGAATACCGGTTCAGGATTGGTCCCGGTGCTGCGCAGCGCGGGCGTTGACGTACGCGCCTTCGTGCGAGACGAGGCGAAAGCCCAACCATTGAAGGATGTGGGTGCCGAGGTTGTCGTCGGTGATCTCGACCAACCCGAAACGATTGAGCCGGCCGTCGAGGGCGTTGACAAAATTTATCTGTTGACCTGGAACGGGCCGACCCAGGCGCAACAAGTGCAAAATATCATTGACGTGGCTAAACGAGCCGGAAACTCGCACATTGTCAGACATTCGATGTGGGGATCGGAGAAGAGCCGGATCGTTAAGCAGGGCGACCAGGCAGAGGAATCGGTCAAATCCTCGGGCTTGCCTTGGACGCTGCTGAAGCCCACATTTTTCATGCAAAACACAATGATGGCGGTCCAGACGATTGTGTCCGATGGCGTGATCTACTGGGATATAAAGGACGGCAAGCTGGCAATGATCGACCTCCGAGACATCGTGGATGTTGCGGCGGCGGTGCTTACCGGAACGGGGCACGAAGGGAAAAGCTATATCCTGACCGGTCCCGAAGCCATTTCGTTTCATGATGTTGCCGCCACCTTCTCGAAAGTGCTGGGCAAGGATGTCAAGTACGTGAGTGTACCGGGCGAGGCCGCGTTACAGTCCATGGTCGGCATGGGGCTTCCGGAGTGAATTGCCCAAGGTTATGTAGAGCTATCGGAAGGCTTCAGTGAGGGTTTTGCCAACAGGGCCACGGATAACGTAGCGACCCTCACCGGCCATCCGGCACGATCTTTCGAGCAGTTCGCCCGTGATTTTGCCCAAGTTTTTGGGGGTGGGAGCTAGCTTGCCCTTTTCTTTATCAGGAGGTGTGTTATGGGTATTCTTATCATGGTTCTGCGGGTTATCCACATCTTTAGCGGCGTATTTTGGGTCGGATTTGCTTTCTTTAACATCGGTTTTCTGCAACCAACTGTGAAAGCAACTGGCGCGGAAGGACAGAAGACGATGCAATACCTCACCCAAAAGACCCGTCTATTGTCGACGGTTTATGCCACCGCCACCCTTACGATGCTGTCCGGGTTGATCATGTACTGGATTCTTTTGGGGTTTCGCTTTTCTGCCATTCTTTCGGGATATGGCATAGTCCTCACCATTGGCAGCATAGCCGGCGTGATTGCCTGGATATATGCCGTGGTGATGATACGCGGCATCTTCAAGCAGATGCAGACCATCGGACAGGAAATTCAAGCGCAGGGTAGTCCCCCCACCCCAGAACAAGCGACCCAGATGCAAGCCCTGGTCGCCCGATTAGGCCAAGTAGGACAAGTTGCAACGGTATTCCTGGTCATCGCGCTGCTGGGTATGGCGATAGCGCAATACACACCATTCTAGCTATTGGATACTGAGCGCTTGGCCGGAAAGGAGGTGTGCATGATTTAAGCTGTTCCCCTTTTCTTTGCTCGGTAAGGCCCGATTTTCGCGGGCTGCGCAATTGATCGGCAGTTAATATATTCATCAACACCAATAAAACATGGAGGTTTATTGACAATGGCTACGATATTTATAAAACACAAAGTTAGTGATTATGACCAATGGAAAAGCGCCTACGATAAATTTGTCTCGATACGTAAGGAAAAAGGCGTCACCGGGGCCAGCGTCCATCGCGACGCTAGCGACGCGAACATCATTATTGTGACGCACCAATTTCCCGACGTAGATGCAGCGATGGCGTTCGCCAGCTCCGAGGAGTTAAAATCGGCCATGATGGAAGCAGGGGTAGCAGGTCCGCCGGAGATCTGGTTCAGCGAGGACATCGAACACACTCCGTAC
>DAOUMU010000164.1:0-60034 GCA_034409055.1 Anaerolineae bacterium | reverse complement strand
ATCTACAAGCTCGAACCGCTCACCGTAGCTTCCGTCGTCAACCCTGTAACTACCTCGCTCGCCTCGAAGCTCTAGCTCAGGCCATTGCCCTCCTGGAGTAGCTTGGTGTTACTTTTTCTGGTAGGCGAAATATCAACAGGTTGTGATCTTAAATCCAAGGGGATTTCTGGCTGTTTTTGACCTGGCAGGCTGATGTCAATCGCGAAAGGTGACCTTTGCCCTATGCCGATAAATAGCCGAAAGCCTTATTTTAAGGTATAATAAACATGGTACTAAATTGCGATTAGAGATAAACCTTTTGCTCTTCGGATCAAAAACGGGTCTTGTGACTGAATGGATTAAATCGTGCCTGACCTATCCAGGCACGATTGTTTTGCCCTCGACTGGAGCGTCTGTATGGAAATCGGTACAGTAAGATATGTCGATATTGAAAATGAAATGAAGGTAGCCTACCTCGATTACGCCATGAGCGTGATCATTTCGCGAGCGCTGCCTGATGCGCGCGATGGTTTGAAGCCGGTGCATCGCCGCATTCTTTATGCCATGCACGATATGGGGCTTCGCCATAACACCCCTTACAAAAAGAGTGCCCGTATTGTGGGGGAGGTGTTGGGTAAATATCACCCCCACGGCGACTCCGCAGTCTACGATGCGATGGTCCGTATGGCCCAGGATTTTGCTATGCGCTACCCCTTAGTCGATGGTCAGGGCAACTTTGGCAGTATAGATGGTGACAGCCCGGCCGCAATGCGCTACACCGAGGCTCGCCTGGCCACAATTTCTCAAGAGATGCTGGCCGACATCGAAAAAAATACCGTTGATTGGACTGACAACTTTGACGGTAGCCTGCAAGAACCGGAAGTGCTGCCAGCCCGTCTGCCCAATTTACTACTCAACGGCACCTCTGGAATAGCGGTCGGGATGGCCACCAACATTCCTCCCCACAATCTGGTTGAAGTGTGCGATGCCCTCATTTTTTTGATTGACCACTATGATAACGGCGCTGACGTAACGGTTGAAGACTTGATGCAATTCATCAAGGGCCCTGATTTTCCTACCGGAGCGGCGCTTATCGGCCAGGAAGGGTTGGTGAATGCTTACGCCACGGGTAAGGGTCGGGTCATCATGCGAGCGATTGCTCGTATTGAGGAGATGAAAGGCAATCGCCATCGGATTGTGGTCAGTGAAATTCCTTACCAGGTCAACAAAGCCTCTCTCCTGGAGCGGATTGCCGACCTGGTCCGTAGCGACAAAATAAAAGATATTTCAGACTTGCGCGATGAGTCTGACCGGGCCGGTCTGTCCATTGTCATCGAGCTAAAGCGTGGCGCTCAACCCAAAAAGGTGCTCAACCAGCTTTATAAATACACGGCCTTGCAATCAACTTTTGGCATCAACATGTTAGCGCTGCTTGATGGAGAGCCGCGTGTGCTGCCTCTCAAACGCGCTCTGACGGCCTACATCGAGCATCGCCGGGAAGTCATTACCCGTCGTACCGAGTATGATCTGGAAAAAGCCCGGCATCGCGCCCATATTCTAGAAGGTTTACGGATTGCCCTGGGTAATTTGGATGCGGTTGTCCAAACCATCCGCCAGAGCAAAGATGCCGACACTGCCCGGACCCAGTTGATCACAAAATTTGCCCTGAGCCAGGTGCAAGCGCAGGCCATTTTAGATATGCAACTGCGCCGCCTGGCCGCCCTGGAGCGTCAGAAAATTGAAGAGGAGTACCAGCAACTCTTGCAGACGATTGCTTACCTGGAAGATTTGCTGGCTGATCCCAACAAAATCCTGGGACTGATCAAGGATGACCTGAACCAAATCAAAGAAGATTACGGGGACGATCGCCGTACTCATATTCTGGTTGACGCGACCGAAGATTTTGACGAAGAGGATTTGGTTAAAGATGAGAACGTCCTTATTTCCATTACTGAGCGGGGTTATATTAAGCGGGTTCCCAGTAAAACCTATCGCTCCCAAGGACGGGGTGGGCGTGGCGTCACGGGTATGACCACCCGCGACGAGGACGTCGTTCAATTTCTATTTGCCGCCAGCACCCTGGATACTATCCTTTATTTTACGGATAAGGGTAAAGTTTACTCTGAAAAAGTCTATCAAGTCCCCGATGCCAGCCGGACGGCCAAGGGTGTCTCGGTGGTCAGTTTAATCAATATAGCCCCTGGCGAAAAAATTACGGCGACCGTGGTCGTGCCCAATTTTGACCAGGCCGAATATCTCATTATGCTGACCCGCAAAGGGCGTATTAAGCGAACCAACTTGAGCGAATTTGAGTCGGTTCGTCCCAGTGGGTTGATTGCCCTCACCCTGGACGATGATGATGAACTGGGCTGGGTGAAACTAACCTATGGTCATAATGAAATTATGATTGTTTCCCGCGCCGGTCAGGCCATCCGTTTTAACGAAAATGACGTGCGGGCTATGGGACGTACCGCCGCTGGTGTGGGTGCCATGCGTCTCCGAGGAGACGACGAAATCCGGGGAATGGACATCGTTGAAGCCGGGGCCGACCTGCTGGTTGTGACCGAAAAAGGTTTTGCCAAGCGTACGGCCATAGATGAATATACCCTGCAGCGACGCAACGGCAGCGGGCTACGTACCTTGAGCAAAAACATCGAGAGAACAGGGGGCATCATTGCGGCCCGGGTTGTGTCTGATGATGGTGACTTAACCCTCATCTCCCAAGAGGGCATGATGTTACGCACGGCCATAAAAAACATCTCCAAACTGGGCCGGGCCACCCAGGGGGTGAGGGTGATGAACCTGAAACCAGATGATGTGGTTGCCTCTGCGGCTATATTAAACCCTCAGAGTAAAAAAGTAGCCGCCGATAATGACGAATCAGACGGCAAAAATGAACAAGGATCGTCAACACCTCCTTTAAATCTACAAACGGTACCAGACCCCTCAACAAATGGCCGGTAGAGAAGATGGGTAATGGGGACTGGTGGAGCCAAAACAACGCACTTTTAGGCTAAGGTTATAGGGGTTCCCCGGCCTACGGCCTCGGAATGACATGGGGTAGGCAGTTCCAAATCAGCCAGCTAAAATTGCCGTGGGTGCAGGTGCCCAAAACTCCTATGCTTCGAACGCGTGTCATTACAGCCCTGATCGGATTGCCTCTTGTCATCGGCGGCGTTTTTGCCGGTGGTCTGTGGTTTTTTGCTGAAGTTACCTTAATAGCCCTGGTTGCCGGTTGGGAATTTGGCCGGATGATGAAAGCCGGTGGTTATAAAACCACGCCCGTCTTAACCCTGGCATTAATTGTCCTCCTGCTGCTGGATGGCTACCGGCCCGGTTTACGCTTGTTGAGCTTGATTATCACCCTAACCCTTCTGTCTTCCCTCATCTGGCAACTTTTTCGCACCGATAGCCCTGCCCCTACCGCCGATTGGGCATTGACCCTGGCCGGCGGTCTCTACATCGGCTGGGGTCTGGCCCATCTGGTCGCCCTGCGGCAATTTGCCGATGGCCTGGCCTGGGTGTGGTTGGCCCTTCTCTCCACCTGGGGAGCAGATACCCTGGCCTACTTTGCCGGCCGTAGCCTGGGCCGCCACAAACTCTGGCCCCGCCACAGCCCCAAAAAGACCTGGGAAGGATTGATCGGCAGTATTGGCGGTGGCCTGCTGGGGGCCGCCATCGTCACTTTCTTCTCTGGCCTGGCCTGGGAAACGACCTGGCTCATCGGCGCTATCGTGCCCATTGTCGGCCTGTTTGGCGACCTGTCTATCTCGATGATGAAGCGTCACGTCAGCGTTAAAGATTCCTCCAACCTCTTGCCTGGGCACGGTGGCTTTCTGGATCGGATTGATAGCCTGCTTTTTGTTAGTATCGTGGTATACTATTATGCGTTGTGGGGCGGATTTGGAGTTTTAGATTTTTAGTTTTTGGTCTCATGTTTGGGAATTTGAATTTGTTGCGGCGTATTATGTAATGTGTATCTCACCTAACCGGCTCCGGAGCGAACGTTCCAGCATCGCTTCGTTAACTTGTTGTGTCTTTTCATCCTCTAGCAAGGCGGTTTTCAACCGGTCCAGGACCGTCTCAGAACAGTCTAAACGCCAGCGCTGGACTCGACGCTGAATTTCCTCGATATTATGTGTATCCTGCCCCAGCAGCCGAATGGCTTCTGTAATCAATCTGCGCCTCCTTTCTCAAAAACAAAAGTTTAAGCCCCATTTTTTGTTCTTTGTTTCCTACTGAGAATTGGTTACCTTAAGCATACCACATCTTTTAACCTCTGTCAGCCACAACGCTCGATTGGGTGTATTTCAATTTGGGGGCAAATAGATTATGGAGTCGAGGCTTCAGCCGGACGTGGTGGCCCCGTTTGGACCGGTTAAAGTCTCGATTCCAAAGGCTTAACCAGCTTATAAATCATAACTCGCCCCAAAACCGAAATGCTCCCGGATTGGCATTGAGCTTGCACAGGGTTGTGAATATCCGGTATACTATCCACAAATCGCACAATACTCCGCCGACGCCCTGCAAAAACTACCTGAGGAGGACACCAATGAAACACCTTCAATTACTTGAGATATTGGTCATTTGTCTCTGTACGCTCTTTGTGATTCAGCCGGAGACAGGTTTCGCTCAAACGGAAGAAGTACCAAGCGTTCTTGTGCTCAATTCATACCTGCGAGAAAGCCCGAATGTCCCTATGTTCAACTATGCCCAGTTACAGCGGTTTGGCCTTGCTCCTTCCGACCTGCCAGCAGGAACTATTCTGCTCAATGAACCGGATACATTCTACGACCAATACAAAAATTATATCTTTGGCGCGTTGATATTTATCAGTGTCCAAATGTTAATCATCATCGCCCTCTGGATAAACATCACCCGGCGCAAGCAGGCGGAGGAGGCGTTGGCGGAGGAACGCAATCTGCTGCGGACCGTGATAGACAACCTGCCAGATTGCATCTATGCTAAAGACACCGAGAACCGATTTGTCATCGGCAACATCGCGGTTGCCCGCGTCATGGGGGTGGCAACACCGGACGAACTCCTTGGAAAGAGGGACTTCGACTTTTTCCCGCAGGAACTGGCAGAGCAGTATTGCGCCGACGAACAGGAGATCATCCGCTCAGGTGAACCGCTGATCAACCGAGAAGAACCCCTCATGGACCAGACAACAGGCCGGAAGGGATGGTCTTCCACCACCAAAGTGCCTTTGCGGGATAATTGTGGGGAAATCGTGGGGATCGTGGGCATAGGCCACGACATCACCGAGCGCAAGCGGGCGGAGGAGGCTCTCAAAGAGAGTGAGGGACGGTTAAGCACTTTTATAAATTCAGCCACGAATGCCTTCACTATCTGGGATGCGGACCTTAATTTGATTGATCTCAATCAGACAGCGGCAACCTATCTCCCCCCGGGCACGAAAAAAGAAGACCTGCTAGGAACTAGTATAACGAAACTTGTACCGGATTTGAAGATAACGGGACATTATGACCGATATATGGAAGTTATCAGGACCGGGAACCCCATCTCCTTTGAAGAGCACGTCCTGTACCAGGGCTACGGAGATAAAATATTGAACGTCCGCGCTTTTAAAGTGGGCGATGGACTCGGAATAATGACCACCGACATCACCGAGCGTAAGCGGGCGGAGGAAGCGCTGGGGGAGAGCCAGGCGAACCTGTCCGCCCTGATCGAGAACACCGACGGCAGCATCTGGTCCGTGGATCGGGATTATCGCCTCATTGTGGGCAACTCGGTCTTTCACCAGAACGTCCACGCGGGGCGCGGGCGTCCGTTCGCCCCAGGGAACTCGGTGCTGGCAGACGATTTCCCGCCAGAGACGTTGAACGAATGGTGCGGCTACTATGACCGGGCGCTGCGTGGCGAGCGGTTCAGCGTGGAGACCCAGCGGGGCTTTGTCGATACGTCGCGCCGCTACATGGAGTATCGCTTCAACCCCATCCACGCCGCCGACGGGTCGGTGGCCGGCGTGACCGTCTTTGGGCGTGACATCACCGAGCACAAGCGGACGGAGGAGCAACTCAAACAAGCGCTGGCAGAAAAGACGACGCTGCTGCAAGAATTGTACCATCGAACCAAAAACAATATGCAGGTCATCCACTCGATGCTTGCGCTTCGGTCTTTGTATGTCCAGGATGAACAACTGCTGACCGTATTGGAAGAGGTGCAGGATAAAATTCACGCCATGGCCCTGGTCCATCAAAAACTGTACGAGTCGCGCAATTTGTCAAGTATTGATTTAAAGGAATACATTGAGGACCTGATGGCCTATCTGGGGCAAAGTTACCAGGTGCAAGCTAACAGGATCTCGTTTGATCTGGATACAGACAGTGTCTTAGTTTTGATCGACACGGCGATACCCTGCGGCCTGGTTCTCAGCGAGTTGATTTCCAATGTGTTCAAACACGCCTTTCCGGGCGATAGAGTCGGTCGGATCAGCATTCAACTGCATCGGGCAGAAGATGAAACCATCACGCTTCAGGTTTCCGACAACGGGATAGGGGTTCCGGGCGACTTTGATGTTAGGAGGAGTGATTCGCTGGGGTTACAAACGGTTATGGGCATAGTTGAACATCAACTGCAGGGAGAGATAACGGTTGACACAGATCATGGCCTGGCCTGGCAAATCCGGTTCAGAGATAACTTGTATCGTCTCCGGGTCTAGGAGAAGACACAGATGGTGAAAATATTGCTTGTTGAAGACGAGTTTCTAATAGCCGCCCTACTGCAAAGAAAGCTGCAGTTGGTGGGATACGAAGTGTGCGAATTGATTGGTACCGGAGAGGAGGCCGTTGAGCAGGCTGAGAAGGAACAGCCGGATTTCATTTTGATGGATATCCATTTGGCCGGCGAAATGGATGGTATTGAGGCCGCCCAAGAGATACACCAACGCTTTCAAATCCCCATTATTTTTATGACCGGTTATTCCGACGAAAAGATAGTCGCCCAAACAAGAGATTTGAACCCTCTGGCTTACTTAGTTAAGCCCGTTACCCCCGACCACATAAAACCAGTCATCGACTCAGCTCTCAAGAAAGGCTGATCGAATGGGCGAAACGGAGCGCGGCCTGGCCCTGTTGTGCGATGTCCGTGGGATGATCCTGCACGTCCTGCGCAATGACCTGAATCTGGCTCACGCCGTCCCCGGCCGCCTGTTCCTCCGACTGGCGGATGGTGCCAGCCGGATCAAAGCGATGGATTTCTTGGTCGGGATCAAAGAGGCAGGGGCAATCTTGAACTGGGAGTGGAACGTCGCGCTGGAAAACGGCCCGGCGACCCTCCATTTCTCCGGCGGTCAGGTGGGGGAACAGCTTCTCATCGTCGGGGCAACCAACGACAAACTCGCAGTTGCAGTTGAACCTGGAGGCAGTAGACCTGGAAGCGCTGGTGACCCGGTGTTGATTGTGCAGTCTGATGATTTCAACCGTAGCCGGATAACAGTGGTGGGGTCAGAATCATTATAGCCAGGCTATTGGAAAGGGGTTCCAAATGTGTTACAATACCAAAAGATTATCCTCACATTTCATCCCAACCTGGTTCCGGCTGATCAGGAGGAGGGCTGAAGATGGGCAAAGAGGAGAGACTGAAACTCACCCTTGTCTTACTGGTCATTACTTTTTCGGCATTTTGGTCAGGATGTGGGGCAACAGCCCCCCCTTTGGCGGTATCAACACCGCCTGCTACCCAACCGCCACCGCCAACGTTCCTTGAGACACAAACGCCGCTTCCTCCCAAAACATCAACGTCTGTGCCTACGCCCACCCAGGAACCCCCTGCAGCCCCAGCCGGAGTGTCAACACCAACTGCTGCCCAACCGCTACCACCGATACCTGCTGAGCCACCAACACCGGCTCTCCCCAAGACGCCAACGCCGGTGCCTACACCCACGCCAGAACCCACTGCAGTCCCAACCACCGCCGTTGATCGGTTGGCAGCCACCGTTGAGGCCAGCCTACCCTCCCCCGCTACGCCGGCTGTCCCCGGTGCTGCCGTTGGCGGCTTTGATGGGGTTGAACTGTTACCTCTCCCAACGGGTGTCAATGGTCAGCCCCTGTGGGCTGTCTTTACGCACGGCACCCTGAGCTATGACGCCTCCCATAATCATTTCTTGGCTATCTATACCTACGATGACACTGGCTGGCAGGAGTTGAGCCGGTTCGAGTTGGAATGTGCCGATTGCCTGCATCCTGACTCGGTCAGGCTGGCGCCCGTTGAACCAACTAAGATCTGGCTGGAGGTCCAAGGCGGGATCGGTGCTTACAGCAGTTGCTATGACCTGCTGAGTTTCGACGGTCAGGCCCTGCAAGCAGAGGTCTCTACCTGGAGTCCCATCCCCCCCAATCTTGGTCAGTTGACGGATCTGAACGGAGATGGGACGTTGGAGGTGGTGTTGGATGCCAGTGATCCCTATATCCTCTCCCGTTCGCATGGCGTGCGTTGGATTCGGTTTCGGGTCTTGCAGTGGGACGGCTCCCGGTTTGTTGGGGTCGAACTCAGGCTATTACCCGCTTCGTCCGAGGCCAAGCTGCGCGATCTGAACAACCGGGCGGTGGAACTGGCCCAGGCCGGTCTATGGCCTGAGGCACAGATCATCATTGACCAGGCGCTGGTTCTGGCCCCCCATAATCCCACAGCGGTTTGGAACGCAGCCCTGATTCATCTGCACGTGGAGGGCAACAGAAAGCAAGTCGAATCCAGTCCCTATCCCTTGCTGACCAATATCTTCTTAGGCGACTACACCGCTGCTTTGGAGACAGTCCGTCCCTACACGCCGGAGGAAATCTTCAATCCCCTGTCGTCCCTGGTAAGGGATATGGACGCCGCTACTTGGGAGGATGCCCTGAGTTACTGGATTACCACCAGTACCTCCCAGGCCCTTGAGGCCAGGCCTGAATTAGCAGCAACCCATTTCCTGCATGGCTGGGCTGCTTACTTAATCGACCCCAGTAGCCCAACCGTGCTGACCGACGTCGAACGTGCTGCCGTCCTCGACCCCAATGAACCGCTGTTTAGCGAAAGCTTGGCCTATTTAAAATCGGTTCGGGAATAGGAGGTCCCCCTCTCCTTCTGCAAGCGGCGTAACATCTGTTGCAGGGCGATCAACAACTGGCCCCGCTGTTCGTAACCCTGCTCGCCGATTTCGGCGTTGACGATGATCACCTGTTTACGGCAGCGCCGGGTCAGGCCCAAGACCAGGCGGTAGAGACGGTCACGCTGACCGGCCACCTCATCCGCATCCGTCCAGGGCTGGCCGGGCTGCCAATCGGCGGCCAGGATGTAGGGATGGGTCAGCGGTTGGGCGATACGCTCCCACCAGCCACTGCTGCCCGCATCGAGCCAGAACTGGTAATCTACCGGCCGGTTGCTCATCAGAAAGGTGGTGGCCGGAGTGATGAGCACCGACTCCTCCGGGGCCGGATCCCAACTGCGCACGTATTGGGCGGCCATAATGCCCTGGCTAATCATGTCGATGTAAGCTCGATTCAGCGCGTCAATTGTCGGAAATTCTACCTCATCCGGGTGGTGGAGGTCCACCTTCAGCGGTACCCGTTCTGTCACCCGGCGGAACTTACGGGCCGAGTCAATCAGGTTGGCAATCACCTCCCCGGCCTATGGCTGGCCGTGAAATCCAAAGCCGCGCTGGGACAACAGTTCGTCAAAGAGACGGCTGAAAAAATGATCCAGAACAGGGGGACTGGCCGATTCGGCCCGCAGGTTTTGCAGCCAGGTCCGCAAAGTATCAAACCGGGCCCCGGCTTGATAGGAAATACGTTCGCGGAGAGGGCCTTCAATCTGGTCAAAGGTGGTCAGGCTGCCATGCGTTCGCTCACGCTGACCGTGACGATAGACCACCTGGGTCAGTAAGTTGGCCCGAATCAGGTCCAGGTCGGCGATGGCCTGGTGGAGGGCTTGAGCCACGTCGAAAGGTTCCGGCAGCAGATTCCATTCGGGATAGGTCAGCCGGGCCAGGGTCAGCATCGTCTTGGCCGCCGGTTCCTCACTGAGCGGCCGCGAAGGACGATGGGAACGGGCCGGCAACCCTCGTTGCTCCATCCGGTTGATAAAAGAAAAACGCAGGGCATCGCTGACAAAGGGAGCTAACACGACCATCTCATGCGGCGGCACCCCCTCGGCCAGCAGGGCAGCCACCCGCTCAACCACCCAATCAATCATTTGCGGATAAAAGCGTTGCTGTTCAAAGATGATGGCCCGACGTGGATCAGGACTACTAGAATTATGAATAGTGAATGATGAATGATGAATTGTAGAGTCTAAATTTTCGGGTTGGGCTGGCGTAACATCCGTTCGCCGTTCGCCATTCGCCACACTGGCCCTGCCTGTGCCCGCTTTTTGGGTATGGATTCGCCCATTCAACATTTGTTCCATCCGCCGGCCAAACTCAAGCATATCGGCCGAGGCCACGTGGGACTCGGTCAGGTGAATGGTTTCGTCACACAAGGTGGCCAGGGTCTGGGCGGTGCGCCAGTTGGCCCCCAGAAAGATGCGGTAACCGGCCTCTTCGTCGTTGATGAGCAGGGCCGACTCTGTGGCGGGCAGCCACTGCTGGAGAACGGTGTGGGCAAAGGGGGTGTCCTCTTCAATATTATCGACAATCAAATGGCGGTAGCGTCCGGTTAAGAATTGCTGCACTTCGGCCATCGGCCACAGGTGCTGGTAAAAAGTTTCAATCCGCAGGGAGAAATCAAGTAAATTACGGGCCAGGCAGAACTGGCGGAACCGGTTGGCACAGGCCTGGGCATGCTCCAACGCGGTCCGGCCGGCCGGTTCAAGGGTGAGGGAGGCGGCCAGTCGCTGCCCGACCTGGGTGTGCGGCAGGCCGACCAGGGCCGCTTTGTTAAGATTGTCCAAAATCTGGCTCATCAGCCGGGGCAGCGAGATGGTGATCGGCACCACGTTGGGGTCAAAGTAGCCCTGTTTGAGCAAGGGGTCAATGGCCTGCCGCAGGTAATATTGGGCCGTTTCGATGGTCAAAAAGATGGGCCGGTCCTGGGGTCGGCCAAACCCGGCCGGGCCGGCCAGCCGGGGCCAGAAGAGGTCGATGGTCCGTAGGGCCAGTCCGTTCAGGGTCAAAATATCTACCGCCCCGGTCCCTGGCAAGGTTGGGTCGCCCAGCAAATCCCGGTAAGGGCCGGCCAGCGTCTGCTGCGGTACAATGACCAGGATGCTGCTGGCGGGTACGTGGCCGGCCAACAGCTCGCGCAGCCGTTCGATAGCATAGGTTGTTTTTCCGGTTCCGGCCGGGCCGGTGAGAAAGGTGGTGGGCATTGGTTAGTTGGTTAATTGGTTTATAGGGAGATTTTAGCACAAATGGGAGAGGTTGGGAAGGAACAAGACGATTTGACAAAAATATTGAAAGAATGTATATTTCTTCACAAATTATTTCTCTCCTTTCTTGTTGTCACCTCCCCTCCTTTAAGACAATTGCCCCGGCTGAAGCAGCCGGGGCAATTGTTATTTTGGAGGTGTTGCACTTAATCCTCGACGATCAACCGGTGATACCGCTTTTTGCCGGCCCGAAGAAGAATCCCTTCAGGGGTAATGTCAACCGGGCTTAAGGTGGCTTCGATCTGGTCAACCCGGGTATCGTTGACGTAAACCCCGCCCTGCTGGACCATGCGCCGGGCCTCGCCCCGTGACTTGGTCAGACCGACCTCGGCAAAAATTTCCAACACGCCCAGGCCAGCCTCTAGCCGGGCATAAGGAATGTTTGTCGTGGGCATCGCGCCCAGGTCGCCCCCCTGGGCAAAGGCGGCCTGGGCTGCTTTTTCGGCGGCCCGGGCTTCGGCTTCGCCGTGCGTAATGGCCGTGGCTTCGTAAGCCAGAATCCGCTTGGCCTCCCGTAGTTCGGCCCCTGCTAGCGCCGCCAGACGTTTGATCTCGGTCAGGGGTAAGAAGGTAAAAATCTTTAACAATTTTTCTACGTCGCGATCATCACAGTTAATCCAGTACTGGTAATAATCATAGGAACTGAGCTTGGTGGCATCCAGCCAGACGGCTCCGGCCGCAGTTTTGCCCATTTTGTCCCCACTGGCCGTGGTCAGCAGGGGATAGGTAATGGCATGCACGGTGACGCCCTCAATACGTCGAATTAAATCAACCCCGGCCAGGATATTGCCCCACTGGTCATCGCCGCCCATTTGCAAGGTACAGCCGTACCGCCGATACAGTTCCAAATAGTCGTAGGCTTGCAATAACTGGTAGTTGAATTCAATAAAGCTGAGGCCCTTTTCCAGGCGCTGTTTATAGGCTTCAGCCGCCAGCATACGATTCACGCTGAAATGACGGCCAATTTCACGCAGGAATGTAATGTAATTCAGATCAAGCAGCCATTTGGCATTGTTTTCGGCAATGGCCCGGCCCTCGTCAAAACGGAGGTAATGATTGAGCTGGGCGTGTAATTTCCGGGCATTGTCCTCAATAGTTTCTTCAGAGAGCATCTGGCGCAGTTCGGTTTTGCCGCTGGGGTCCCCTACCATCGTCGTCCCCCCCCCGACCAGGCCAATCGGACGGTGTCCGGCCCGCTGCAAATGCATCATGGCCATAATGGTCACCAGGTTACCGGCGTGGAAACTGTCGGCCGTTCCGTCAAAACCGATATAAAAGGTGATCTGTTCCTCGGCTAATTTCTTGCGGAGTGCGTCTTCATCGGTAGCCTGGGCGATAAAGCCCCGTTCTTGCAGTGTGTCGAATACATTGTCGTTCATCGTGGTTGATATATTTTGCCTCTCTTGTCAACTATTCTTTCTATTCCCGTTCCGGAATCCATAACTCCATCCCCACGCGAATGAGACTGGGATTGGAAATTTTGTCTCGGTTGGCTTCAAAAATAAGCGGCCAGAGACGAAAGTCGCCGTAAACCTGTTGGGCAATTTTGCCCAGGGTATCGCCGGGTTGCACCACGTAAGTCTCTCCGGCCCCGTCACCAGGTGGTGGTTCGCCAGAGGGCGGCTCTTCCTGGGGCGGTGGAGCCACCGCCGTCAAAAATCGTTGGCTCCGGCGGGCCATTTCATCCAAAATTCCTTTGGTCTCTTCCAGGGTTTCACCCACGACTCGCTCTACCAACTGGGCGCCGGCACCGCGTATCGCATCCAGGATATCGTCCGGCACTTGCTCCGGTGGGGCCACGACGCTGACGTAGGCCCAACGCCCGTCAACTTCATCGGCGGCAAAGGTAAAATCAGGCACAAAGCGGCGAATATATTTCAGCCCGGCTTGTAAATGGCGGTCGGAGTCGGCCAATAGCAGCACATGTTCGCCCGGTTTGGGGTCTACCTCAGGCGCCCCCTCGGGGGGGGGATAGACAGGCGTTTCTGCACCCATGCTGATAACATACTGGGCTCCGGGCCGCACCTTTACCTCGACACTTTGGCCCACGCCAAAACTCCCCTGGCGGGTGCGGTGACGGTCGCTATAGACCCGGTACAGGTCGGTTTCACGAGCCCGGTTCCAGGTGGGAATTAAATCCCAGGGGGCAATGGATAGACGACCCGCGCCCTCAGCATTGACAACCAGTTCCTGGTCTTCTGTCTGGATAAAGCAGTGAGCCACCCCTTCTCCCCGCCAACTGATGGTCTCATCTTGATAAACTTGACCGCCGGCAGTGATTTGCTCGGCCAGGTCGAATCGATAGGACAGACCACTATCTAAATCACGCAGAATGGTCAGACTGCCGGCCTGGTCAACAGGCGGCCAGTCCTGGCTAAAGCGGTGGATCAAATCACGGATAGGCTTGGGCTCATCCCCGACCTTGAAAACACCGAAGTTAGCTTCATAGGGATTTTGGACGTCTTGCACATCATTGAGCATCCATTTAAAGCCGCCGGCAAATCCATTGGCCCGCAGGTAAGCATACGTCACCGCTTCATAAAGCCCACTGAGGGCCAGGTCAACCGGACGGCTGCTGGCCGGATCGGTGCCGGACTGGTTGCTCCAGCCAAATTCCCCAAACATAATCGGCTGTTTTGGAAAAGCCTGGCGTAAACTCTCCAGGTGGGCCACATTGGTGTTAAAACCGTGGTGGGACAGACTGCCGTAATTATGATAAGCCTGAAAATCCAGGGCCCGATTGGCCGGCAGACCAGCAAAATGGAGCCAGTTCCAACCGACTGTTAACAACTGGCGACAGCCAGTGGCCCGGATGGGATCGATGCGGACCCGCAGCCAGGTTTCCACCGTACCGTCTAAGACCGTAATCAGGGGGTGCCAGGCTACAGCTTCATCAGACAGCATAAAATCAACCAGGGTCCCTTTACCTCGCTTAACAAAGTCATTCACCGCTGCGTCATATTCCAGAAAGATGCGCAAGGCATTAATGTAATAAAAAGCAGTGTCGGCATCCAGGTGGCCAGGGATGCGGTGACGGCGTTGCAGGTCAGCCACTTCATCCCGACTCACCCGCGGACCATAGTGATCGACTAATTGGCTGGTCTGTATGGGCGGGCGATGACCTTGGGGGTAAATGGCCGCCGCCAAATTATAAAAGACCGGCTCATTTTCCAGGTCGTAAGCAAAGACCGTAAGCACCTCTTGGTAACGATTGGCAATTCTGGCGTCCAGTTCGCCGACGCGGTTCAGATCAAGAGAATGGGCATCATTGAGGGTCAGCATGACCAATAATTCATGATCTTGAGCAATGGACAGAGTCTGATCGAGCTTGTCGAAGTCGTCTTTACGAATTTCTTCGAGCAAAGCTCGGTGGATAAAAAGGCGAATGGTGTTAAAACCACTATGCTGGGCTTTGCGAAAATCGCGGGTAATCAGCTCCGGATCAAACAAATCAGGCTCCCACATTTTCCAGGCACGGTCAAAGTACCCCGTATAGTTGACGCCCAGAGCGAAAAAGGGATTGCCTTTGGGGTTCACCAGGTGACGCTTATCTGCTGCAATTTTGACCAGGGCCACAAGAGTACCTCCCCTGAAATTTGCTATGACTCTCCTTTGAGAGAGACCAAGGGTGCTACTGAGACAAGTATACTCAGTACATCCAAATTTGCTCTGGCTGGACCAGTGCGAAGCCTCCCCGTGGGACAGTCCAGCGGCCAAAACGCGGACTGTGGTCCGCTCCGAGCTTGAAAATTGGATCTACTGATACCACAATAATACGCTAGCATACAGAAACCATAACATTAACTCGGCCTAATTGCCCATTCCGTCCTTAATTTTACCTTGCTTCGGCAATATTCACAAACATAAGTTTATGTCTAGGAGAGACATAGGCACCGGCCCCTATTATGCCGCTACGACAATAAGGCCACAATGGCAACGATACTAGCCTGAACGGTTACATTACGATTACCTCTCTTGGTCAGAGGTGAACCTATTCATAGTGGCTTTGCAACTTTCACGTTACGGCTTCAGCCCATAAACAGGATCAAGTCGGGCGACCAGTTCTCCCATATCCAGTTCTACGCTGCGCTCTACGACTTCTTGCCCGCGATAAGTATAGGGGATGGTACGGGTGTTGGTGATGAATTGCCGGATGCCGTTGTCGAGGCTAACCTCAAAATAACGCTCTCCGCCCAATTCGACCACAGACAGAATGTCCCGAATGTGAGGAAACAGATACCCGCCTCCGTGAGGGATAAGGTTGGTTGAGGCCAGGCGCTCATACACCCCCAATTGCCGGGCACGCTGGCCGAAGCCAAGTTTCTCGATGATCTCGTCTGCCAAATTGGGCTTTCCCCTGACCAGATAGGCTGGTAGATCGGCTCGTAAAGTCAGGGGAAAGATGGTGTCCGCCCGTACAGGATAAGAGCCCAGCAGCATCTCGTTCATACTCACCAAACATTGGTGAGCATCATTGTTGATGAGGGTGTAACCCCCGAACAACCGCTCTGCTGCCAGCCGTCGCCGTTTCCTGGTGAACACATCGGCCTGACGGCAGAAAGCATAGTACGAGCGCGCTTCTGAGCCGGTCAGTATACGCAAAGGACCAACAGGTGTCTCTATCACCTCGGCTTTGCGGAGCAGCGTCTCACTCCTATCCCAATATAAGCCGTCTCCCAGAGACGACTCGCCCCGCAGTTCGTCTCCTGAACTATGCAGGATGAAAGCAAACGGGGGGAAGATTTCCTCCCCCAGGGATTGCACCCGGAACAGGTTAATAAAGTGATTGCTAATACCAAGATCCCACTTGATCGGCACCCCGTCAAGGCTGATAGTCTCGTTTTCCAAGGCTCGCACCCGGTCGATCAGGATGTCAACGGGCGGCAGGTTGTCCAGTCCTCCCACCAGCATCCCACACCAGTTGGGCTTGACATCCAGCACGACCAGTTCCTGATGACCGTCTCCCCAGGCCAATTTTCCCCCGTAGCCGAGACCGCTCTGCCAGCGATTCACGTTGCGGGTGACGGTCAGGTCGGGAGAGGCAACAAAGGTGGCCTTGGGTTCGAGACCCAATACTCGCTGTACCCAGTGGATCTTGGCCAGACCGTACTGCATGTTGATCAAACCTAACCTGGCTGCACTATCATCCAGGCCGGTAGAGAAAATGTGTTCCTCAGCTTGTTGGAGCAGTTTTTGCCTATCCATTTAATACGCTTCAGCTTGCGACCAATCAAGCGGCTGCCTGGCGATGGCGGCCATCATCAGGGTAGAAGCCGCGAAAATCTTGACGATGTCCTCCTCTGCCAGGTGCACGGTTTCCAGGCTTTCCTGAGACAGCCCCAAGCCCCGCTCGGTGGCAATCCCCCCGTATCCTGAGAGGTTGACGATTAAACTGCCCTTGCTGTAATCACCTTTATCAGGTTGGGGAGCTATACGGAAGAGACAGCCAGCCGGGATCAGCGTATCGCCTTGGCGTACAACGTAAATGCGAATGTCGTAATTATGGCGGTTGCCGCGCCATGTCGCTTTGCGTGGATTGATCTTCTCGCAGACGGTATAGGGAAAGGGACTATTGCGGCGGCCGTATTTGGCGTAGAATTCGCCCAGGCTATTTTCCACCACTTCAGGCACCGAGGAACGTTCCACAATGGGCAGTACACCGGCTCCACCACTACCCTGGAAGGGTTTGACGATCAGGCCATCCACCTCGGACCGTTGCGTTTCACATATTTCTTCCAGTTCGGCCTGGTTCCAGGCTCGCCAGAAGCGCAGCGGATACACCCCGTGAGGCGTCAGGGTGTCACGCGCCCGCTCAATTGCCGCGTAGGTGGAATACTTGTCGCCGGTGATAGGAAAAATCCAGTTGGCCAGGACTACATCCGCGCGACGGTGGCCCAACTCGTGGTGGCGGGCCACCGCCCCATCACCAATGATGAGGTGAACACGGTGGCCTTGCAGGTATACTTTCTCGTCCCGTGTATACAGCCCCATTGCCAACCGGCTATGCGGGCTGAGGACGATTAAAGGTTCGTTGACCCGCCGTTGCTTGCCGAACTCATCTATGGACAGGACGCGTACCTGCAGGTCGGGTTGTTTCTGTGCCAGGGCTTCTTTCAGGCGGTAACATATCAGAAATTTCTCGGTGAGCAGAACGTCTCCATCGGGATAGCCAACCACAAGCAGGGGCGGGCCGTCGTCTGCCACAAAGCGCAACATCTCCACAAAGGCGCTCATCAACCGTTCCACGTCAGGCGGCGCAAGCAAAGTTAATCCCCGGCTGCTGCCGCCGTTGGTCTCCAGGGCGGTATATCCCAATTGGCCGTCTGGGGCCTGGCGTACCATGTAATCCACGGAACCGAGGAAGAAGCTATCGTCTGTTATTTCGACCTGGGTCAGGTCGCCGATGCGGGTCAGGGCCTGTTGGCGCAATCGTTCGGTTAACTCGGCGTCCTGGCGAGCCCGAATATCTTCAAAGCCAAATTGCTTGTAGCCCACCAACCGGCTCAACCCGATGAATCGATCCAGGTCAGTCAATTCGAGATAATTAGAAAATGTCATCGTTCCTTTTTCTCCTTATGTTGATTTGGCAAAAACATTGCTAACGTCTCACCGTGTGGAACCCGATTGCGGGTGCGTAGATAAATAAGTTTACCTGTGATGGGGGTTGGCATGGGCTGGGGCTGCAACCCGGCCAGAGGCACCCAGAAGCCAAAAGGCTCGCCCTCTGCCAGGTCTACACCTGGTTGAAGGTGGGTATAAAAGGCTCCCTCAGCAGGAGCACGGACAAGCAAGCGGGCGTCGTGGGTATATATCTTCTCCGGCGGTGTGGGCGTCCGTTTGTACTCACCGGGACCCAGAAATCCCATCCGCCCCAGCAAGGCCAGGATCACCTCGACGCCCAGGGCCACATCTTCAGGATAGGCCACCAGCCCCCCGCCCAATTCTAGCGTCACGGTGTGCTGTTCCGGTCGCAGCCGCGTGGCGATGTGGCCCGGTAAGTCAGCCAGGTTGCGCCGCTTGATGATAAAAGGTAAGCCCAACTGGGCAGCCCACTCCGCATCCTGTGAACGGTAGTAGATAGCATGGGGTAGGTAGCGGGCCGGCCCGGCACTGTGGAGATTCAGCACGACTTGGACCTGCCGGGTCAGCGTCAACACGGCCTGGCTCAGGGCTTCGGTGAGGTCTCCAGGAGGGGCGTCGGTGAATGTGCGCGACATATTCCGTTCGCTGTGCGGCGTTAGCCGTGTTTCGGCGGCATAGGCCATCGGGTTGCAGACGGGCAGGATGTCTATCTGCCCTGACAAAGGCAGATCAGCCAGACGTTTCAGTAATTCATACGCTGTCTGCACCCCGCCATGTTCACGGCCATGCACACCGGCCATAATGAGCACACAACGCTCACCTTCTTCGTCCAATCCCAGGCGATAGTGTACCAAATCGGCTGCCTGCTCAGCGAATTTGACGTGAATTATTTCAGGTTTCGGGAACATGGTCAAAAGCGAAATGGCTAAAGTACTGGACTCTGGCAAAAATTTTTTGATATAAAATTACGCAAGGAGCGTTTCCCGAGTAGGATGATTGAAACCTATACGTTATCATTATGCCCCCTAATTGTCCTCTGTGTCAATCTAATAAGCTGATATTCTATTGACGAAGCCCCCCAAGTCGGCTAACGGCATTTTCGGCGCAGACACAAATTTTACTTACTTGCCAAGCGCTCCTATCCTGAGTACAATTACAACAATCATCGATCAATAATGAACAAATGGTATCCTCTCCAAAAGTAAGGGCGAAGCAAGCCGGAGCATAGCTTGTTTGCTTCGACTACCGCCAATCCAACTTGCTTCGCCTCTACGCTAGCCACAAATTTGAAGGGGATACAACAAATGTTTAGCTAATCCGTCATTAGTAATTTGGTAATTGAGAATTGAAAATTGATAAGACCCTTCCATTTGCGTGACTCACGACTTGTGGCCTACCTTCAGGGGGTAGGGACTCCGCTGGATATTGAAGAGCAGTTGACCCATCCTCGCTCTCCACTGCGTTCGGTATTATTCGATAGTATTTTTTCTCCCCATACCGGCCCCTCCACCTTTATTCTTGACCAGCAAGATGAAAATGGGAGACTTTTGGGTTTAGCTCAGATGCGGTCTCGTTCCGGACGCCCAGAGCAGGACGTAGTGTTTATGTCTCCTGCGTTGAGTACGGGCAATGGCAGCCATGCCATTTGGCAGCGTTTACTGACCCATTTATGTGTCCAAACAGCAGAACGAGGTAGTTTGCGTATCTATGCCCGTCTACCGGTGGAGAGCGACGAGATGCAACTGTTCAAAAATATCGGTTTTCTTGAGTACGGGCCGGAGGATATCTACCGGCTGAATCAGGCTGTCAACCGAGACGCTATCGAACCAAACTTACCCCTGCGGCCTCAGCAAGCCAGCGATGGTTGGGGCCTGCAAAAATTATACGCCGCACTCACGCCGCGCCCGGTTCAGAACGCGGAAGGACTGGCTCAGGGACAGTGGGCCTTGACGCACCGACGTTGGGGAGAGCAGGGGCGCCGCAATGGTTACGTTTGGGAGGTAGATGGCGAATTGCTGGGGGCGTTGCATATTCGCACCGGTAAATGTGGTTACTTGATCCGCACTCTGCTCCATCCAGATGCTTTGGACCAAACCGAAGCGTTGGGACAAGCGGCCTTAAGCCTGACCAGCAAAAGACCACACTTCCCGGTCTATTTTGCTGTCAGGCAATATGAAGCAGGTTGGCAGCACATTTTACCTGCTCTGGGTTTTGAGTCATTCACCAGCCAAACGCTGGTGGTCAAACATATGACTGTGCGCGTACGGGGAAAATCACCTGTCTTGGTACCGGCTCTGGAAAAAAGTCCACCGGAAGGAGCAGCCACCAGCGTGATTTCTCGCTCGGAGAGGGCACAATCCCAAAGTGTCAAACAAGAGTCGCCAAATGGTCACATTCGGCGGCATCGCCATGGAATTTTTACCTTACTATTTTGACATGTTCAGTAATATGATTGTGAATAATCCATCCTCACAAATAAAAATAACTGATGATCTTGAAGCTTTATTGAGTGTATTACCCCCCTACATCAGAGAGGTCCTTGAGGCGGTCAACCAGGGTGAAAAACTGATCGAAGTGATCATGGACCTGGGACGGCAACCGGAAGCCCGTTTTGCGGACCGTGAAATGATTTTGAGCGAACGAGAGGTGACCCAGGCTGATCTGGATTACGTCACCCAGCGCATTGGGGAATTTATGGGGGATAATCGAGCCGGAATTGAACGCACCTTGCACCGAATTTCTGGCATCCGTAACCGGCAGGGGAAAGTGATCGGGCTAACTTGCCGGGTAGGTCGGGCTGTGTTTGGTATGGTTGATATTGTGCAGGATATTCTGGAGTCGGGAAAAAGTTTACTGTTGTTGGGCCGGCCCGGCGTGGGCAAGACGACCCTGCTCCGCGAGGCAGCCCGGGTACTGGCTACCAAGAAGCGGGTGGTCATTGTCGATACCTCTAATGAAATCGCCGGGGATGGCGACATTCCTCATCCGGCCATTGGTCGGGCTCGACGGATGCAGGTGGCCAAACCCAGCCTGCAACACGAGGTGATGATTGAGGCCGTGGAAAATCACATGCCAGAAGTGATTATCATTGACGAAATTGGCCGCCAGCTTGAAGCCGAAGCCGCCCGCACCATTGCCGAACGGGGCGTCCAACTGGTGGGAACAGCTCACGGCAATATCCTGGAAAATCTACTGATGAATCCGACCTTGTGTGATCTGGTAGGAGGCATCGACAGTGTCACCCTATCAGACGAGGAAGCCCGGCGACGCGGCACTCAAAAGACGGTCCTGGAACGTCGTGCGCCGCCGACGTTCGATGTCCTGGTTGAAATCCAGGATCGGCAGACCTTTGCCGTACACCACGATGTGGCTCGCGCGGTGGATATGCTGTTGCGCCAGAAACCTTTGGTGCCCGAAATTCGCTACATCAATGAAGCGGGGAAAATTAAAATCGAGTCCCCGTCGCAGCCAACAGAGAGCATCGAGGGCTTGCCTTCTAAAACTAGAAACGGTGATTATGGGGACTTTAGAGGTCGAAGCGCTGCTCGGGGTATCACCGATTTTGAACATATCAAACCCTTGCAGCCCATCAAAATTTTTCCCTATGGCGTGGGGCAAAACCGGCTGCGCCAGGCAGCCAAAACATTGCGGGTGCCTGTTACCCTGGTGGACGATTTAGAAGATGCCGATGTTTTGATGACGCTCAAGAGCTATTATCGCAAGCGCCCCCAGCCCATTACCCTGGCAGAGCAACTGGGGAAACCGGTCTACGTGTTGCGCTCCAATACCGTCGTCCAGATGGAATCCTGTCTGGCGGATATTTTTGTCTTGAATGCTCAGGACGTTGACACCGTTTCTATAGCCATCCGAGAAACTCAGGAGGCAATCAGCAAGGTCTTAGCCGGCGCGCGCAGTGTTGAGTTATCCCCGCAAAGTTCCTATATTCGGCGCGAGCAGCACCAGTTGGTTCGCAAGGCCAATCTTCTTTCGCACAGTCTGGGCCGTGAACCGAACCGCCGGGTACGAATTTACCAGGGCACACCTGCCGGGAGATAGTTTTGAGTCTTTTTATCACTTTTGAAGGTCCCGATGGGTCTGGCAAAAGCACGCAAATTGATTTGGTGACCAGGCATTTACAGCACCTAGGCTACCGGGTATTCTGCACGCGTGAACCGGGTGGCACGGCTATTGGCAACCAGATACGGCAAGTATTACACGATGTTGATAACACCGAGATGTCGCCCAGGGCCGAGGTTTTACTCTACTCGGCCAGCCGGGCCCAACTGGTGGCGCAGGTCATTTTGCCTCACCTGGCCCAGGGTGAGGTGGTGTTGTGTGATCGTTATGCCGACAGCACTTATGCCTACCAGGGGTATGGTCGCCAACTGGATTTTGACATGCTGCGTTTAATCACCCGCTTTGCCACCCAGGCATTAAAGCCGGATTTAACCATCTACCTGGATGTGGATATAGAAGAGGGATTACGCCGCAAAATAGCAGCCAGTAAAGCCGGGCAGGGCGAGTGGAACCGCATGGATCGGCTCGACCTGGCCTTTCACCGGCGGGTGCGAGATGGCTATCTGGAGATGGCCCAGGCCGAGCCGGAACGCTGGCTGGTTGTCGATGCCACTGCCTCTGTTCAAGCTATTAATCGGGTTATTTGTAAACGTCTGGAGGCCGTGTTAAAAGCGGCTGGAAACTAGCCAAGCCAATCGTCATCGCTGCCGGTGTCAGACCCACTTAAGGCCGGCATAGATTTCTCTATAGATTCAGGATCTTCGCCGGCTTCCAGTCGGTCGACCACCTCTTTAAATTCATCTCCCAAATCTTCACCCATCTCATTACTCATTTTGCGCATCCAGCGAGCCATTGACTTGGGGTCATTCTCGTCCAGACCGGCCAGGTGACTCGGGTCAGCCAGGTTCTCCAGGCGACTCTCCTCAGAGCGAACAACAGCTACTTTAGAAACCAGTCGCTTGAGGTTGGTCCCCCCACAACGAGGGCAAACGGCTTCTTTTGTTTCAACTTCGGCGAAACTGCGAAAGAAAACGTTAACTCGTTTCCGACAGTCGTAGCAACCATATTCGTAGATTGGCATCAGCTATTTCTCCGTGAGATGTAACTGGCTAATTATACCCCTCTGGCTTGGACGAATCAAACTATCTCAAATTATCAATAAATTACAGGCGCAAAATTGCCTCATGAGGAATTTGGCGGCATCATGACTATGACCTGGCGTAACTACCTACCATGTCATTCTGAACGAGCGCAGCGAGTGAAGAATCCCCAAGGTTTTGGTAAAGTAGACCTCTTTTGGGCCAAAGTTTCGGAGATTCCTCGTCGCTGAGCTCCTCGGAATGACATGAGGGCAGGTAGTTACGACCTGGCTTAAACAAGGAGACAGAGCTTGATCCGTCTTATTGAACCCTATTATCACCAAGAGAATCCGCTGCTGGTTGTTATTTCCGGCCCATCAGGCGTGGGCAAAGATATGACCATTACCCGCCTGCAAGAGTTAGCCCAACCCTTCTATTTTGTCGTTACAGCCACTACCCGCCCCAAACGTCCCGATGAAGTGGATGGCGTGGATTACTTTTTTATCTCGATGAGCCGGTTTGCCGAGATGATCGAGCAGGGAGAGTTGCTGGAGTATGCCGTTGTTTATGGTGACTACAAAGGCATTCCCAAAGAGCAGGTTCGGCGCGCCCTGGCCAGCGGCCAGGACGTGATTATGCGCATTGATGTACAGGGCGCAGCCACCATCCGTCGCCTGGTACCGGAAGCTGTGTTGATTTACCTCTCGGCCGAATCTGAAGAATCGCTCGTTCGTCGCTTAAAACGACGCAAAACTGAACCGGAAGAGCAACTGAAAATGCGCATTGCCACCGCCCGACAAGAATTAAAACGGCTGGACTTGTTTGACTACGTGGTCATCAATGCGGAGGATCAGTTGGAGGAAACCTGTCGCCAGATTATGGCCATCATTACCGCCGAAAAGTGCCGGGTACACCAAAGGGAGATTAATTTGTGAGCAATTATTCCGATTTCGAAACCGAACCTGTTCCCCCCTCCCCCTCACCACGCCGTTTACCCATCCCTGTGGGTAAGCCGTTTCTGACTTACATCTTGATTGGGGCGATTGTCATCATTTGGATTTTGATGGAGTTAGCCGTCAACTTTTTTCAAGCGGAAATACTGCGAAACATCATTTTTGACTCTCACGTTTTGAGGGTGATAGAAGAAAGACAGCTTGTGTTGATAAACACCATTTTTGGTGAGCGTATTCTCGATATTAAAAGCTGGATGCTGGTAAGATTCGGTGCTAATTTTGGCCCGTTCATTTTAGAAGGTGAAACCTGGCGATTATTTACCTCTATGTTTTTGCACGTCGGTCTGGCTCACCTTTTCTTTAATGCCTATGCCCTGTTTATCTTTGGCCTGGAAATGGAGCGTCTTTACGGTCTCGATCGTTATCTCACCATTTACATCCTATCCGGCCTTTTTGGCAGTCTGGCCAGTTTTGCCAGTCGTGGGGAAGTGTTTTCGGCCGGTGCTTCTGGGGCCATTTTTGGCGTGATCGGCATGAATCTGGCTTACTTTATGCTCCATCGCCAGACGTTTGGCCAGTTTGGCCGCCAACGGATGATGAATACCTTGTTTATCATTAGCATTAATCTGGTTTTTGGCTTTACCGTACCAGGTATTGACAATCTGGCTCACCTGGGAGGGCTGATTGCCGGCTTTGCTATGGGCTACAGTTTGGCTCCTCGCTACCAACTGGTTGATGCCTATACTCTCTCCCCTCGGGTCATCGACACGGTTTCTCTGTTGAATCGGTGGTGGGTGCCAACGCTGGCTATCATTATTCTGGCCAGTGGTGTCTCACTGGCCATCTCCTTCTGGTCGGGGGGATTGTAGGGTGTCGGGTGTCAAGTATCAGGCCCTGTTGGCATCCGGTAGTGAATTTGCAGATAAGCTTTTATAAATCGTGTACGCCGAAGTTGTTGTAGACCGTCCCATTGTCAAGCGTGATAGGCGGAGTTTTGTCGAAACCCCTGAAGACTCGACCATTCCGGCCCCGGAAATTGAGTCCCCGGCCGGCGATGAGGGGCCACCTGATGACAATCCCCTGACCTTGACTTTTCATTACCACGTGCCGGTTCACCTGGCCGGCCAGATTCGGCCGGGCCAACTGGTGGCCGTGCCTTTCCGTACCCAACAATTAACAGCCGTCGTGGTGGGTTTGAGCGATACATCGCCCGTAGAGCAGACCAGGCCGGTGGCCGCCATCCTGGATCCTACGCCTGTGGTCACTCCGGCTCAAATTGATCTGGCCTACTGGTTGTCGCGTGAATATCTGGCTCCGCTGGCTACCTGCCTGAAATATTTTTTGCCGCCCGGTTCGGAGCGTAAACCGAAATGGGTCCTGAAACCCACCCCGGCCGCCCCCAGCCCGCAACCCTCTTTAAATGCGCCGGAGCAGGTCTTGTTGGCTTATCTCCGCCAGCACGGAGCCGTCTCCCTGGCCGAAGTCGAACCGGCTATCGCCGAAGCGCTGCTTGAAAAGGACTTGGCCCGCAAAGAAGCAACGTTGGGCCAACCCCGGGTTGGCCCCAAAGTCGACCGGATGGTCGAGCTGCTCATCCCTCCCAACGAAATCGAGGCGGTTTTGCCTACGCTCGGCCACCTCTCCAAGCAGGCCGATTTGCTGCTCTATCTGGTTGAGCTTGACGACCCACTGCCTTCGCTGGCCGAGGTGCTGCAACAGGTTGCTTGCTCCACCAAGGGACCGGCCAAATCGTTGGCCGATAAGGAATGGGTGGAGATTATTCCCAGGCAAACCCGGTTCGGCCTGCCCCCGACGGTACAGGCTGCTGTTCAGGCCGAAGAGGTTGCCGGGGCCGAATTGACCGCATCGACTACTGAACAGGCCGTCCTGGGTTATTTGGCTAAGCAGGGCCAGCCGATGCCGGTCGAGGACATTACAACCGCCACCGAGGCCAACCGAGCCTTCCTCAACCAGCTCGCCAAGAAAAAACTCGTGGTCCGCTTGGATGAACCGGAACGGATCATGCTCAAGCTGGACCCGGCCAATTTGCTTGAGGCCGTGGTGGAACTGCGTGGCGCTCAAAAACACGCCGCTGTTCTGAAGTTGCTGGCCGCCGAAGACGGGCCGGTCTGGATTGGCTGGATTTATGCCCAAACCGAAGCTTCACTGCAAACCTTACGTGATCTGGCAGAGGTCAACCTGGTCAGTATGGATGAAGCCCGACGTTGGCGTGATCCCCTGGCCGGACGCAGCTTTACCCTGGATACGCCCCCGCAACTAACCCCCGAGCAACAGAGCGTGTGGCAGGCTATTAGCAGCCATTGGCAGCCCGGCCATCCTCCGCCCACCCCCATACTACTGCACGGGGTGACCGGTTCCGGCAAAACCGAAATTTATCTGCGGGCCATGGCTGCCGCCTTACAGGCCGGGCAAGGGATCATCATGCTCGTCCCGGAGATTACCCTGGCCACCCAAACGGTGGAGCGGGTTTCGGCTCGCTTTCCGGGTAAAGTAGCCGTGTGGCACTCCGCTCTGTCGCCGGGAGAACGGTACGACACCTGGGAGCGGGTGCGAACCGGGGAGTTACCGATTGTGGTTGGACCCCGCTCGGCCCTCTTTGCCCCGGTCAGAAATCTGGGCGTGATCATTGTCGATGAAGAACATGAACCGGTCTATAAGGAACGAGAGCGTTCCCCGGCCTTCCATGCCCGTGAGGCCGCGCTTGAACTGGGCCGTCTGAGCCAGGCCCTGGTTATTATGGGCAGCGCCACGCCGGACGTGGTCACCTACCGCAAAGCCGAACGGGGTGAGTATCAGTTGCTGACTTTGCCCAGCCGTATCCTGGCCCATACCAGGCATCTGGCCGTGCAACAGGCGCTCATTAAAAGGAGGAAGGATAAAGGCGGCCGGAAGAAAATTGACGCCCCTGCTTCCGCCTTTAGCCCTCAGCCTTCAGCTTTTGTTTCTCTCCCCCTGCCCCGGGTGGAGGTGGTCGATCTGCGGGAAGAGCTAAAGGCCGGTAATCGAACCATCTTCAGCCGGGCTTTACAGGATGCCATCCGGGATACGCTCAACCATGATGAACAGGTCATTCTTTTCTTGAATCGGCGCGGGGCGGCCAGCTTCGTCATCTGCCGGGATTGCGGCTACGTCATGCGCTGCCCCCGCTGCGACACCACCCTGACTTACCATGCCAGCGGAGAATTGATGATGTGTCACTACTGTGGCTATCGCCATCAGACACCGGAACATTGCCCGGCCTGCCACAGCCGGCGCATTCGTTATTTTGGTCTGGGCACCCAGCGCGTCGTCGAAGCCGTCAATCGAATGTTTCCCAAGGCCCAAACCATCCGTTGGGATTGGGATACCACCCGCCAAAAGGGGAGCCACGATGTTTTTCTGCAACATTTTATGGCCGGCCGGGCCAACGTGATGGTCGGTACCCAGATGGTGGCCAAAGGCTTGGATTTGCCCCTGGTGACGCTGGTCGGCGTAATCTCCGCCGACACGGCCCTGTATCTGCCAGATTTCCGCGCCGCCGAACGGACCTTCCAATTGTTGATGCAGGTGGCCGGTCGGGCCGGGCGTAGTCCGCTGGGCGGGCGAGTCATTATCCAGACCTACAACCCGGATCAAGTCCCCATTGAGGCCGCATCCCGTCACGATTATGAAGGTTTTTACCGCATGGAGCTGGCCTTTCGGCGGGAACAACGCTACCCCCCCTTTAAGCGACTGGCCCTGCTACTCTACAGTGGGCACGGCCCGGAGCGCAGCGCTGCTGAGGCTCAAAAAATGGCCAACCGGCTGCGTTTACACCTTGCTCGCCAGGGGCTCCCGGCGGTGGAACTCATCGGTCCCACGCCGAGCTACGTGCAGCGGGTCCGTTCCCAATACCGCTGGTACATTCTCCTCCGCGCCCACGATCCTGCTGCCGTATTGCGCCCACTTATGCCCTTACCCAAGGGTTGGCGAGTCGATATTGACCCGGTGACGTTGTTGTAATATCTCTCAGATAAGTAACTCTTCCCCGTTTGCAGGGATAAACAGATATTGTGTTTTCCAAAGAAACATCACCCGACAAGAACCGACACCAGAAGCCGCTATCATTTATCTGGCCCCTGCTGGGGGTAATAACTGTCTGCTTGGTCTTAATTACAGCTTGGTGGGCAAAAAGCCCAAGCAACAGCGCCGGGCAGGTACTAACGCCCACTGCCCGGCCCACCTTTACCCCAACCCCTGCCCTCCCTGTAGAGCCGCTGCGTTCTGCCTCGACTATGGAACCGACCTCCTCCAGACCAACGCCGACCAGTACGTGGGTGATCCCCCTCGAAGTTTATTACACCGCCACGGTTCCGGCTACCAAAGGAACCACCCCCCAGGCCAACGATCAGGCCAACGGGATGGCTCACTTACAAACGCTACCCCAACCCACGGCTGTGGTTCAGCCAGCCCCGACCATATCCTACAACCGAGAATCGCGGTTGGTGTTGGCCCATTATTTTGCCTGGTATGACGATCAGGGTTGGGACGACTGTAATATCAGCGCCGGAGACAAACCTCGGGAGCCTTACCACTCTGATGACCCGCTAGCCATCGCTCGCCACATCCAAATGGCCCTCGACGTTGGTCTGAATGGTTTTGCCCTGCACTGGTTCGCGCCGGGTGATCGCACGGATCGCAATTTCGAAACCCTATTGGCTCGCTCTGAGGGGCTCGATTTCTCGGCCACCATTGTTTTTTCGCGTCACATCTGGCATGGCCGGCCAGCCCCCAGCTCCCAAACCATTAGCCAGGCGCTGCGTTATGTGCTCGATCATCACGCCGGGCATCCCAATTTTTTACGACTGAATGATAAACCGGTGATCTTCTTTATCGATGTTTACCGGGTGCCCACCCCGACCGGCCAAACACCACCCCAATTCTGGACCGCCATTCGAGAGGAGGTTGACCCACAACGGCAGACATGGTGGATTGCTGAAGGACTGGACGCCTCCTACCTGAGTGTCTTCGATGGGTTGTACGTCTTCAAAATCAGTCATGCCGCTCAATTGCACGACTACGTCAAAAGCCCCCACTGGGCAGCCCAAGTTCGAGCCTGGGAACGACAGACGAACCGGCCCAAGCTCTGGATGGCCACGATCAGCCCCGGCTGGGATGATTTACGAGCTGGCTGCAAACCCGACGTACGCGTCCCGAACACGCCCCACCGCTTGGACCGAGCCGACGGGGCTGTGTACGAGGCTACCTTTAGATATGCCTTGCAGAGCAATCCTGATTGGCTGTTGGTCAGCAGCTTCAATGAGTGGGTGGAGGGCAGCTACATCGAACCCAGCACCTTATACGGTGACCGGTACATGCAGATGACCAGGGAGTTTGTACGGCACTTCCGGGATCAGTAGACACTCTAACGTGATTTAACTTGACCTTGTGTCCAAAGCGAATTAAAATGAATATCTGGAGGTTAAATAATCGCGTAATTTTATTTGGATGTAACATCATGGCCAAAAATAAAGAAGATTATCGAGAATGTGAGGAATGTGGCGAGCCGATTGAAAGTAGCAAACCGGAAGTTCACTTATGTAAGCGTTGTGCCGCTGCCCTTCAAAGCAAGCGCCGCCGCGCTTCATTTCGGCAACGCCCCAAGGATCAGAAAAAAAAGAAGAAAAGAAAAAGGAGTGAGTTTGAGGAGGAAGAGGATTATTACGAATACTAAGACAAATTTCGATAGACGGTGAAAAAAGTCCTCTGGCTTTTAGCCCAGCCAGAGGACTTTTTGATTCATACTTAATTATGTAGGGCAAGTTAGCAACTTGCCCTACATAACTCAAAGTATTCACCTCACGATCAATTTCCCATGCGCTGGGGCCATGCGGACAGTGAAATGGCGCAACACCGGGGGGGCTTCCACGATACGCACCCCCCTAATACACTCGCGTAGGGTGTTGACGTGAAGCAAAACTTCGGCCAGGTAATCTACATGACTCTGGGTGTAGACCCGCCGGGGAAAAGCCAGCCGCACCAACTCCATCGTCGCCAGTTTTTCGCTGCCATCAGGCTGCTGGCCAAACATGATGGAGCCAATCTCGACTGACCGGATACCGCCTTCCAGGTACAAAACCAGGGATAGGGCCCAGGCAGGATATTCATGCCAGGGGATATGGGGCAGCATAGTTCTGGCGTCAATGTAAATAGCATGGCCGCCGGTGGGCTGCACAATTGGAATTTCTTCCCGGGTTAGAATCTCCCCCAGATATTCCACAGAACGAATGCGATAGCGCAGGTAATCCTCATCCAGGGCCTCATGCAAGCCTACGGCGATTGCTTCCAAATCATAGCCGGCCAGGCCACCGTAGGTGGGAAAACCCTCTGTCAAAATCAGCATATTTTTGCAACGTTGGGCCAAATCATCGTCGTTCATCGCCAGGAACCCACCGATGTTAGACATGCCGTCTTTTTTGGCGCTCATCGTGCAACCATCGACATAGCTAAACATCTCCTGGGCAATTTCCAGGGGGGTTTTATCGGCATAGCCCTCTTCTCGCATCTTGATGAACCAGGCATTCTCGGCAAAACGACAGGCATCTAGAAACAAGGGCAAACTATGCCGGTGGCAAATTTCGCTGGCGGCCCGGATATTGGCCATGCTGACCGGCTGACCCCCTCCCGAATTGTTGGTGACGGTGATCATAGCCATTGGCACCTGGCCCGGATTCTCTGTGATGACTCGCTCCAGGGCTTCCAGGTCGATATTACCCTTAAAGGGATGGTAAAGCTGGGGTTGTTTGCCCTCGGGGATGGCAATATCCAGGGCCGTGGCTCCCCGGTATTCGACGTTGGCCCGGGTGGTATCAAAGTGGGTATTGTTGGGCACAATTTGGCCGGGCTTCAATTTGGAGCCAAATAAGATGCGCTCGGCTGCACGTCCCTGGTGGGTGGGGATAACATACTTCAGTCCGGTAATTTCACGCACGGCTGTCTCAAAACGGTAATAGGACCGGGCTCCGGCGTAGGACTCGTCCCCCTGCATCATACCGGCCCACTGGCCGGAGGACATAGCTCCGGTGCCGGAGTCAGTCAGCAGGTCGATCAGTACATCTTCGGCTTTCAGTAAAAAAAGATTATAACCGGCCTCGATGAGGGCCGCTTCACGCTCGGCGCGAGTGGTGCGGCGAATGGGTTCAACGGTTTTGATACGAAAGGGTTCAATAATCGTACGGAATTTCATGATTTACCTCGTTGTAAAGTTTATTGTTTGTCAGCAGAAAGGGGGTCTTTTACCGGGCAGCAGACAGGCGAGCAATCAAGGTGTCCAGAGCCAGCAAACTATCCATGCGGCCTGTTTTAATGGCCAGGTCAAGTTCTAACAACATTTCTAAAATCTGCTCAAGCCGTTGCATCGAAAAATTGGCCGCCTCGCGTAGGCGCATCTTGGCTGCATAATCGCTGCGCCATCCTTTGGCCCGGGCAATTTCTGCTGGAGACATACCCCGCTCAGCCATGTCTTTTACTTCAATCAAAGCTCTTATTTGGGCAGCTATGCCGCCCAAGATAGCCATTGGATTTTTGCCCTCGTCCAACTCTTTGCGCAGTTGGTCATAGGCCCGCCGGGCGTCACGCTGCCCAATAGCATTGGACATACCAAATCTTTCGGCTTCTTCGACGTATGGTACCAATAAGTCAATATCGGCTTTTTGGATGGGACGCTGGTTATTAACGTACAGGGCCAGCTTCTCGATTTCATTGTTGAGGGTACGCAGGTCCGGGCCAACCAGTTTAGCCAGTAGCTCGGCTGCGCTGGGCTCGATGGTAGCGCTGCAGGCCTTGACTCGCTTGATAATCCAGGATTGGAGTTCATTTTTGTCTAGCCCGGCAAAATGAACAATCTTGGCCCCACTGGCCGTGGCTGCTTTCAGTACCGGGTGTCGCTTATCCAGGGCTTCTGTTTCAACCAACACCAGATCGGTTGTCGGGGACAGGTGCTCCAGGTAATCGACCAGGGCTTGCAGTTCCTCAGCTTTATCACCTGCATAGCTAAGGTAACCGTTCACAATCACCAGCCGTTTGGGGGCCAAAAAGGGTATGGCATCGGCGTGGTGCCGAATCTCACTCAGAGTCAAGCCACGCCCATCGAGCAGAGTAATGTTCAAATCGGCCGTCGTGGGATCCCCCAGGGCCGCTTTGAGCTCAGTTATTTGTTCAGTTCGGGTGAAATCATCGGGACCGTGAAAAATGTAAAGCATAGGAATCAGCGAATCAGCGAATGGCGAACGGCGAATAGGCGAATGGGCGAACCCATACCCAAAAAGCGGGCACAGGCAGGGCCAGTGTGGCGAATGGCGAATTTTGTTATTCATCATTCGCCCATTCGCTCATTCGCCCGTTCTATTGGACTGTATCAACGCGATGTACGATAAGGTTAGCCGTGGGGTTGAGGCTGATATTTTTAATTTCCAACTTGTCAGGATCACCGCTGGTTGTAAAGCGTTCTTGAAGGAAGAGGCCAAGTGGCTGAGCCAGGATGGCGGCACCGGTTGCAGCCAGCATAGCCAGCGGGATACTGCCCCACCGAAAGCGACTGCGAGAGTCGCCGTCCAGGCTAATAGCCAAAAAGGCGGCCAACGCTGTTAGAATGCCCGTTGTGGCCAGTACGGTTCCGCAGCGCGGATGCACAGCCAGATTCCTCTCGCCCTGGCGCAGACGTCGCAGCGCTTCGTGAGCAGCCTGTTTAACTTCTGCGGTACCAATCGGTCCATAGAGTGTAAAACCATTCCAATCGCTGCGACCCACCAGAGAGAGGTTGTTATGACGCCTACTGAGAACATGAATAGTGGCATGCTCCAGGGCATGGTTACGTCGTATTTTGGCAATTAGAGGTAGATCTAATAAGCTCATGCATGAAACTCCTTAAATAATCTTACTGAAATCAGATGAGGGTGTTTCATTTTATTCGGATAGCAACTGCCGCCTCCCCATACGTTAGCGGCATAGGGATGCCGCTCTACTTTTTTACAGACCAGGCACTTAAATCGGCTTAGCCACAACAATAACCCGGTGGGTGTTGCTGGTATAGGGCCAACAGGTTACAAAGGTTAGCCGTTCGTCTTCAGTGGGGGCAATCCATTGGGCATTACGTTGCCGTGTCTCAATCGGTTCGCCCTTTTCCTTGACGATGGTTTTTAATTCAACAACGTATTCAAATTTTCTCTCCCCGGCATAAGCGGTGACTTTGTCCCCGACTTCTACATTCACCAGGTCCCGAAAAATCTCGCCGTTAATATTATGATGGCCAGCCATGACTGTGTTACCCGGCTGGCCCAGGGCAGCCGTGGTTTTGTGCCATCCTACAGCATAATCGGCAACCTGCCAAATGCTATATTTCCGGCCGTTTTGCTCGACTACCGTCCAGCCAACAGGGATCACGTCAGAGTCGATACCGACCGATTCAATCACCAGTCGGGTAGGGCTGGTCTCCTCTACCGGAACCGGGGCTGGTGCGGTCGGGGGAGGGGCAGGTGGGACAGGATCCGGTGGTGGTGCTGGGGTGGGCGAAGGATTTTGGTTGGGCAGTGGTACTACTTGAGGAGGTTCCGGGGTTGGGGTAGGAGGGACAGGGGTGGGCGGAGGTTGCTCTAAGCCTAATTCAATCGCCTCGTCGTCCGTATGAACGATGACCGGAATGGGGGTGGGGTCATCGGGATTGAGGGTTTCCGGCAGAATATCGGGCGGCTGGATGACCCAGGTCGCCGTGGGCGTGGGAGGTTGGGTCGCCGTAGGGGTTGCCGTGGGGCCGGGACCCGCCCATAGGGTGGCGGTAGGAGAGGGGGTAGCTGTAGGGGGTGCTGCCTGGGCCAAAACTTCTGGAGGGGCATCCATCACGAATTCCCACCGAGCCTGCACGTCTCGATAAACCCAAAAGAGGATAACGGCCGTCAGGACGACCATAGTCCAGATAAAACTGGCAAATAACAGAGCAACCTGCTCAAACAATGAGTGTTTATTTGACGATTTCATGCGTTTTCTGTATGGATCTTTTCTGAATCATTACTAAAATTATAAGCGATAACAGCCAGAGCAACAACTATGGCCACCAGGGCCAGTACTTGTACGGCCAGATAGCCATCGCCAATCAGATAGGGACGCGCCCGAAAAATTTCCAATAACAGACGACCGGTACCGTAAAGGACCACGAACAGCCAAAAGTAAAAACCAGGCCAGAGCCGCCACGTTCGGCCAAAATATAAAATTGCCAAGATGATCAAGCTGGCGCCAGCTTCATACAGTTGGACCGGATGTCTGGCTATCCCCGATATCTCAATTGCCCAGGGCAGGTTTGAGGGCATACCTAAGGCCTGGCCGCCCAAAAATGCACCCACATTACCAATAGCTATGGCCAGGGCCAACCCGGGCGCGACGGCATCAAAGAAAGCCCCCAGGGGGACATTGTTACGTTGCAGATAAATCAGTACAGCCAGCCCGGCAATAATAAAGCCCTCGCCGGACGAAAGGGCGCTGCGAGATAGAGAGAGGGCCTGGGTAATATCAGAGGCGTAATTTTCCCAGTGAGACAATACAAACCAGAGTCGAGCCCCCAGGATACCGGCAATCAGGCCGTATAAGCCGGCGTTGTAAACATGATCACCATCAAGGTCCAACTGTTTGGCCCGATAAGTAGACAACCACATACCGGCCCACAGGGCTATTAACCATAACAAAGGATAGGTAGGTAAAGCAATCGAACCGATTAGAATTGTCGGTAGCATAAAACAGCAAATAGGCGAATGGAGCGTCTTAATCGATCATCCGCTCATTCGCCGGTGATCAGTTATATGAACTTTATCAAAACTTCGTAACTGCCTACCCTCATGTCATTCCGAGGAGCGCAGTACCCAAAGGGCATAAACGACGAGGAATCTCCGAAACTTTGGCCCAAAAGAGGTCTACCCTGTGCCCCTTGGGTACCTGTGCCCCTCGGGTATTTACCAAAACCTTGGAGATTCTTCACTCGCTGCGCTCGTTCAGAATGACATGGTAGGTAGTTACAAAACTTCTACAGTTCTGGAAGTTTTGACTCAATATAGGCCTGGTTGATGGGGCCGGTAAACACTTCATTAACGATCCCCTCTCTATCAATGAAGACAGAGGTGGGCAAGCCCAATACCCGATAGGTTTCAACCGTCTCTCCGGTTTCGTCCAAAACAACCGGGAAGGTAGCTCCCATTTCTGCTACAAAATCGTCAACCAAGTCTACCTGGTCGGCCACCGTGTTGTTGACCGCAATAATCACCAGATTATCGGCATTATCGACAAATGTCTTCTGGAAGTCAGGAAACTCGGCTCGACAGGGTCCACACCAGGTGGCCCAGAAATTGACCAGGACCGGCGTTCCCTTAAAATCGCTCAGGTGAAGTGTGTCCCCGTTAAGCGTTTTTAATTCAAAATCCGGCGCCGGATGTCCGGCCACGGGAGCCGGTTCCAGGGTGATGACATCCCCTTCGACCACGCTGCTATTCCTGATGGTTTGAGAAAAGACAATCCACATGCTGCCCAAAACGATAACCAGGCCAATCACGATGACCCAGAACCAGCGGGCTTTTAATATTGGAAGCTGGCCATGATTTTTTTCAACGGTGGTTTCGATACTCATTGTTTAATGCTCACCTCCAAAACAAGTATGGCAATCGCTTGATACCATAGGGAAATTCTTTTTTGTAGGAAAGGATTTATCACCGTGAGTGTATTATATTATATACAAACTCAGCCCACAGTAAGCTATCTTCCATACTTGATGGCCTCTTATATTATTACTATGTAAAGCTGCTTTGTCAAACGGGTTAAGTAGACATAAAAAGGAGTGGCTATATTAACCACTCCTGAAAGAGTTCGAATTTTGGAAAACTTTATTCAACAATAATCTTTTCGTCAATCAATTTCTGTTCGACCAAATTACCCTTGGGATTAAAGCAGAAATGTTGGGGGCGCATTCGAAATTCGACATCGATCATGGCCCGACCGGCCCGATTCTTCTCCAGGGTAAATACGACCCAATCGCGGTAACTCTCACTCTTGTAGGGGTTAAAGGAGACGTGGTCTTTCGAGAGAATATGAAATTTATTGTTCATAAGAATGGCGATATCACACTCATAATCAAGGGCAGAGCTGCCACGTAGATGATATAAATGCATACGCCTGCTTCTTAACCCCTCCCGGTCGGCGGCCACGATGGCCACCACCGGAATATTTTGGGTCATAGCAATATCTTTGAGCCCTTCGACAACAATGGTCACCTTGTCATTTTCATCGACCGCTCGTTCCGGATAAATGGCTATTTTTTGCAAATAATCTATAAATAGCACCATCTTGCCGTTTGTGGCCTCTACGATCTGCCGAGTCATTTCTCGAATGGCATTCAACGTGGTGACTGCCGGGCTGGCTTTCATCAAAATTAAACGGTCGGCATAGCGACTAATTGTTTGCATCGCTTTGGCAGTCTTGGGATGCTGTGATAGAATTTGATGTAGACCAATATTGCCGTCTTTGCGCACCCACTCTCGGGCTCGTTTGCTGACCACAATGTTGTGCAAATCTTTCAAGCGGATACCACCGCTGACATCGTCCTTGGTTGGGTCAATACTTTCCTGGCAAATGAGACGATTTAAGAGATGCACTTCGCTGTGCTCGTAGGAGATATAGAAAGCGTAGGTGGCTTCGTTGAGGGCCAGATTGCGAGCCATCTGTAAAGCGGTGATGGTTTTACCAATGCCTTGCGCGCCGCCCAGGAGAACTAACTCCGTTCGGCGCAGGCCACCGCCAATTAAACGATCAATTTGGTCAAAGCCGCAGGGTACGGGTAAATACTCGTCCAGCTCACCCTGAACCACCATCCGGTCGGCCTCTCTCAAAACCTGATTTAAACTTCTAGGCGAGGGACCGCCGGCACGCCGTTGAGCCGCACCGCGTGGGGCGCGGGGACGTGGTGGTGACTGCGGTGGCTGTTGTTGGGTTGGTTGTTGTGATTGTTGTAATGGGCGTATTGGTCGCTTTTGGGATGATTCTTCTGATGGCTGGTTTTGAAGATTGGCCTGTGGTTCAGACAAAGGCATAGCTTCCCCTATTTATTGCCGACGAAATCTTTACTTTCATTATACCAAATAGATTAAACTCAAACAACTCAAAGATTAGGTGATAAGTCCTACAAATGTTAAAACAAAATTGAGAACATAATTGTACCATAAAATGGCTCAGGAGAATAAAGTGCATTCCTTTATCGCGCTTGCTCGGCAAGCTATAGAAACTTATTTATCAACAGGTCGACGTATTGCTCCCCCCACGCCATTACCCGCAGATATGGCCGAACCGGGGGCCGTGTTTGTTTCGCTACACCTGGCTGATGGCCGGTTGCGTGGTTGCCGGGGCACAATTACGCCCACCGAGCCAGATCTGGCTGAAGCCATTATCAAAACGGCAATTGCCTCAGCCACCGACGACCCTCGTTTTCCGCCAATGACCCTGGCGGAGATGGAGGGATTAAACATAAAAGTGGACGTGTTAAGCCCCCTGGAACCGGTCTCAGATATTAGTGAGCTAGATGAGAAAGTCTATGGGGTTTTCATTCAGTCCGGCCTGCGCCGAGCCTTGCTCCTACCTGACATTCCTGCAGTTGATAGCGTCCCGCGTCAACTGGAGTTGGTCAGACGCAAGGCCGGTATTCTCCCCGATGAGCCGGTTGATCTGTATCGCTTTACCGTAACTCGCTATCAATAAGAAAGGTTGACTATGTTTACTTTGAATGAACCGCGCCCCAGACGACCCTACGAAAAAAAGAGAGCCAGCAAGGGGGGCGCTTTGATTTTTGGGATGGGCTTGGGGGCTTTGGCTGCAACGATGGCCATGGTGGTGGGACTCATGATGCCTACACTTGCCCCTCGTTTGGAGAACCTTTCTTACTATGCCCGTACCTATTACCGAAAACTGATCCCTCACCCGGAATATCTGCCTACCCCGGTCCCGGTTGTTTCTACACCCATCTCTTCCACCCAGGCTGAGATTGAACCACCCGAGCTTAATTTGTCACCTCCTGTCTCCAACCAGGCCGTGCCTGCCGCCGTCAATCTGGCCGAAGACACCCTGTCGTTACCGACCCCCGTGCCTCCCTTAGAGCTATTGCCCAGTCTCGACCGGGTCCAACTGAACAGTTTTACCCACCAATGGCAGACCTGGAACAATTGCGGTCCGGCCACGATCACCATGAATATGAGCTACTTTGGCCGTTCCGAAACCCAGGTCGAGGCGGCCCAGTTTCTCAAACCCAATCGGGATGATAAAAACGTAAGTCCCCATGAACTGGCTGCGTATGCTCGCACGACCGGGCTGGAAGCGATTGTGCGCCAGGGCGACAGCATTGACCAACTCAAAATGTTTCTCAGTAACAACTTTCCGGTGTTGGCCGAAACCTGGCTGATCCACGATGGCGACGGCCTGGGCCACTATCGTCTCTTGACCGGCTATGACGATACTACCGGCCAATTCGATACCTTCGACTCGCTCAACGGCCCCGATTATAAAGTGAGCTATGAACAGTTTGAGGCTGACTGGCGCGTATTCAATCGGCTGTACGTTGTTGTCTTTCTGCCTGAGCAGGCTGATATCGTTTCGGCCATTACCGGCGACGATATGAACGATACACTTATGTACGAGCGTGTACTGGCTCAAGCTCAAGCTGAGATTGAGGCCAATCCGCACGATGCCATTGCCTACTTCAATCAAGGTGAAGCCCTGACCCGCCTGGGCCGTCCTCAAGAGGCCGTCGTTGCTTTTGATCAGGCCCGACTGTTGGGGCTGCATTGGCGGCGTCTGTGGTATCAATTCACCCCCTTTGAAGCTTATTACGCTGTGGGGCGTTACCAGGATGTGCTTGACCTGACCGAGGCTACCCTTAAAGGGGCGAACGGCCTGGAAGAAGCCTACTATTATCATGGTCTGGCTTTGCATGCCACCGGCCAAGCCGGGGCTAAGGATGATTTTCAGGCAGCCCTCGATTATAACCCTCACTTTACCCCGGCGGCGGAAGCACTAAGTGCGCTGTTAGATTAATATCATTCAACCAGGGAGGACAAGCCATGTGGTATTTCCGCAGTCCCGAGATCATTTTTGGCCGGGATGCGCTTGATCATCTAAAGCACCTCTCAGGGAACAAGGCTTTTATTGTCACCGACCCCACGATGCTGGAATTGGGCTTTGTTGGCCGGGTGCAAGGAAAACTTCACGAGGCCGGTATTGCCAGCCAGATTTTTAGTGATATTGAGGCGGAACCGAGCCTGGAAACCATCCAGGACGGCGCTGCAGCGATGGCCAAATATCAGCCTGATTGGGTAATCGGACTGGGGGGAGGGTCGCCCATTGATGCGGCTAAAGCAATGTGGATTTTATATGAAAATCCAGAAACTGATATTTGGGCCGTCAATCCCTTTGAACCTTTGCCCCTGCGCCAAAAAGCAAAAATGATTGCCATTAGTGCCACCAGCGGCACTGGCGCCGAGGTTACCTGGGGCATTGTGCTGACCGACCCAACCGACCAGCGTAAGGTGGCCATAGGCTCGCCGGAAAATGTCCCTGACATAGCCATTGTTGATCCATCTCTGGCCATTACCATGCCGCCCCAACTGACGGCCGATACCGGTATGGACGCCCTTACCCATGCCATCGAGGGCTACACTTCAACCTGGCACAATGATTTTTCGGATGGTCTTTGTTTGCAAGCCATCCGCCTGATTTTTACCCATCTCCCCCGGGCCGTCGCCAATGGTCAAGATGAAGAAGCCCGGGAGAAGATGCACAATGCAGCGGCCATTGCCGGTCTGGGCTTTATCAACTCAATGTGTTCCCTGGCCCATGCCCTGGGACATAGTTTGGGCGCCATCTATAAACTACCTCACGGGCGTACGGTGGGCCTCTTGCTGCCCTACACGATTCAATACAATGCCTTTGGTGGCTATGAGCAAACACGTTACCATGAGATTGCAGCTTTTTTAGGTTTGCCGGCAGCCACACCCCAACAAGGCACCGCAAGTCTGGTGCAGGCTATTGGCCAACTGGCTGAAAAAATTGAGCAGCCACGCTCCATCCAGCAAGCACTTCATATTTCGCTGGCGGATTTGGAAAACAACCTGGATCAATTGGTCGAATACGCCGAAAGTGATACCCAGATCATCACCGCCGTACGCTCGCCCAGCAGCGAAGATGTCCGTAAACTTTTCCTTTACGCCTTCCAGGGACAAAACATAGATTGGTGAGTCAATTATCGGTGACCAGTTGCCAGTGGTCTGTTCTGTTGGCTGGCGATGAACAATCACCAATGGCTAACAGACCACGAGCAACGGACAAAACAAACCTTCGAGGAAATGACTCTTGATTCTAATCACCGGCGCTACCGGCTTTCTGGGGCGCAACCTGTGCCAGTATTTAGTCAGTCAGGGTTACGCTTTGCGTGCTCTGGTCCGTTCTCCCAGCGACGCTTCTTTTTTAGAAACGTTGGGCGTAGAGATTATCAGAGGTGATGTGGTGGACGCTGCTCCCGTTAAGGCGGCCGTAGCAGGCTGCGATTATGTGGTTCATGCAGCGGCACATTTTCGTTTATGGGGACCGCCAGAGCCTTTTATAAAAACGAACGTTGAAGGTACCCGCCACGTCGTGGAAGCAGCCCTGGCCACCGGGGTGAAAAGATTTATCCACATCAGTACGATCATCGTAGTTGGCCCGCAAGAGCCAGGCGTTGTCATCACCGAAGAGACCCCCTACCACCCCTACCCGACCGATAATTATGCCAAAACCAAATGCACCGGCGAGCAGTTGGTTCAAACTTACGTTAAGCAGGGGCTACCGGCTGTTATTTTACGTCTGGGGGCACTCTACGGTCCCCATGGGCATTACGCTTTTAACCGGCTGTTCTTTGAAGAGTTTCTGCGCAATTGGCGCGTCCAGGTCCACCGTGGACGACATATCATCTTTCCCTGTTATGTCGGCGATGCCGCCAAAGCGATTGAAGCGGCTCTCACCCGAGGCCGAGTGGGAGAGATTTATAACATCTCCAACAAAAGCATCTCCCATAAAGAAGCGAACCAAATCGTTAGTCACCTGGCTGACCGCAGTAGTTGGCGAATTAACTTTCCGGGCTGGCTCATGATTGAATTTGCCAACTTGTTAGAATTTATCGCCCTGTTTACAAAGCGTGAGCCCTTTTACCCGAAAAATTTGAAACCTTACGTTTTTAATGATTGGACTGTCGACTCCAGCAAAGCGGAGCGCGAGTTGGGGTTTACCTCTTCTACTTTTGCCGAAGGGGCGCAGCGTACGCTTGAGTGGTACCATTCGATTGGGTACATATAAAATGACCCGTCTACCACCTTTGATCCTCATTCCTGCCTGACCAACCACCACAACAGGGTCAGGGTTAAGGCCCCCATCACTCCCAGGGTCATTAACTTAAAGAGGCGATCTGCAATCAGCAGAGCCAATAGACCAAACGTAGCGCAAAAGGTATAGTAGAGAATGACAATTTGTCGTTCACTCAAGCCAAAATCTAGCAGCCGGTAATGCAGGTGATCGCGTCCGGCCCGCATCGGGTTCCCCTGCTGCCGCCAGCGTCGAATGGTTAACCAGGCCACGTCGACGATGGGAATACCGAGGACCAGCAGGGCGGTGGCTACTTTGGCCGGGGCCAAAATAGAGAGGGAAGCCAGGGCAAAGCCCAGGAACATGCTGCCGCTACTGCCCATAAAAACCCGGGCCGGGTAAAAGTTGAGGGGCAAAAAACCCAGACAGGCCGCAGCCAGGATCAGCGGAAAAATCGCCACCATAGTTTGTCCCAGGCTGTAGGCGTGGATGGCAAAAAGTAAGCTGGCAATAGCCGTCACCCCGGCGGCCAGGCCATCCAACCCGTCCAGCCAGTTGACGGTGTTGATCATACCCATCACCCAGAAGATGGTCAGGGGATAGGTGATCCAGGGGGGGAAGATGGTATAGCCGAAGATCGGTAAGGTTACCCGTTCGATAATAATATCAAAACCAATGGCGATCAGGGCCACGCCGAATTGAGCCGTAAATTGGGGCCAGGGTGACAATTCGCGCCAGTCATCCCACAGGCCAAAGGCAAAAATCGCTCCACTGCCAAGCAAGACACCGGACAGCAGTTTATGATCTTCAGCCCCTATCGGGGGCCAGATGCCGAGGGTACTTAACCCAAACACCAACAGTCCGGTTCCGATAAAACCGGCAAACAAAGCGATCCCGCCCACCCGTGACACCTCACCTTGATGGACTCGCCGTCCCCCTGGGCAATCTGTCAGTTGCCAACGATGGCCCAGGGTAGCGCTGAGGGGGGTGGTAATCAGAGCTAAAATAAAAGCCGTGATGAAGGCGACGAAATAGATCATAAGCACCCAGGGCAATCAGTTTGGCCCCTTTGCTGGCCGCTTCGTAACTGCCTACCCTCATGTCATTCCGAGGAGCGCAGTACCCAAAGGGCATAAACGACGAGGAATCCCCGAAACTTTGGCCCAAAAGAGGTCTACCCTGTGCCCCTTGGGTACCTGTGCCCCTCGGGTATTTACCAAAACCTTGGGGATTCTTCACCTGTTCAGAATAACATGGTAGGTAGTTACGCCGCTTCTTTGATATGGTTATTGGCCGCTGTTTTCTGGACCTCGCGCCGGGCTTGCTGGGTGAACTTGGTGGTGACCATCTGGGCATAGACAGTCATCGTCCCGTTCTGCCCGATGCGCCTGTCGAAGACCGGGTAGCCCTCGATGATCAACTTGTCCTCGGGATTCTGGTTGATAGCGTCCTTCACCTTGCGCCACTGTTTTATAGCAATGTACACGATGTAGGTAGTTGGCTCGCCAGGCGGTTTGGGCAAGCCCTTGGGCAAAGCAGGGGGCTTGCTGCTTTGTAGACTGGTAATGACCACCGGCCCTTTCTCCACAATGCGGCCCGGCCGGCCGATTAGGGTTAATTTCACCTTACTTACCTCCCCTTTTGGTAGTTTCAGTGCTTCCTTTGAGAGCTGCTCGCTCTCTTCCCAGGTAATGGGCTTGGGTTTAGGCACCATACCCGCAGGTGGGCCAAAAATCTGCCTCCGTTCTTGTGGCGTGGTCTGGTTTTTGGCCAGCTTGAAGAACACACCGCCGGGTGTGCGGCGGCGCGAACCGTCGTCGGTTTGCATACCGCCTTCAGCCTCAATCTTGAGCGTCTCGTCGAGTAGGGTCAGGGTCCGCTCCTCGCCCAGCGCCTTGACCAGGCGCTCGATGGTGGCCAGCGGTGTTTTCTCTGTCTCACCCAGTGCGGCAGCAATTTTTTGAGCTGTACTCACCAGGGCTGCTCCTTTCATCTCAACAGTTGTTCATTTTATCTTTGGTATCTTCTCAAAAAGTAGGGGTGAGGCAACTCGGAGAGCAGGTTGTTTGCTCCGAGACCCTCAATCCGAGTTGCCTCGCCCCTACCCCACCCCGAATTATTGAGATGATATTATCTTTGGGGCATTGAGGGTCGGGTTATGCTTCACTATGGCTGAGGGTTAGCATATAGGATTTCCTATTAACTGTCAACTCAGAGGAAATCACCTTATCTCACAGGGCCATCCGCCCTTCCTGCGGTCGCCGCTATATATCCGTTGACCGGTTGGCCCGTTTCAATTGGTCAGGGCTTGCCTTTGAGGGGCGGTTGGATTAGAATCGAGCTAAGCCTTTTCAGCAAGCCTTCTCTATAATACGCCATTGAGTTAACGAGGTGTGAATGATGCCAGACTCTCTATCAGCCCAAACTTTAATGACCCACGTCAAGGCGCTGGCCCAAGATATTGGACCACGTCCGCCCGGCAGTGTCCAAGAACGCCTGGCTCGCAACTACATTCGCCAGGTTCTGAACGAAATTGGCCTGTCTCATATCGAAGAGATACCTTTCTTAACCAACGATACCTGGGGCTACGGCTTGATCATCCCCATTGCCTTAGCTTTGCTGGGCAATCTGATCGGGAACAAAAGCAAAAAAGGCAGGCTAATCGGCGGTTTGCTCAGCCTGGTCAGTGCTTACAGCCTGTGGCGCCTGATGAACAACCAATCCCAGTTGTTTTTTCCCTTGTACCCCAAAGGGCCAAGTGCTACTTTGCTGACCCGCCTTGCTCCTGCCGGTGAACCAAGGCAGCGGGTCGTGCTCATCGGGCACACCGACACCAACAAGCATCGGCCCAGCTTTAGCCCCGGTGCCAAGCAGTTTCTGGTCGCCACAACGACGTTTGGGATCATCACGCCCTTTATCAACGGTCTGGCCCAGTTGGCTCAAGCGACCGGTGGGGGAACGTTGGCCGACATCAGCCAACGGTTCACCTTTTGGAGCCTGGGGGGGACGTTAGCCATTTCTGTCAGGGAGGAACTGGATGGTTTTATTGATGGGGCCAATGATAACGCCACCGCGGTGGCCTGCTTACTTGGTTTAGGAGCGCACTTGCAGCAAAACCCATTGCAGCACACCGAAGTGTGGCTGGCTTTTACCGGGGCTGAAGAGACGGGCTTGTTCGGGACCCATGCCTTGTTGGACAGGTATGGGGATGAGTTACGAGAGGCCTGGTTTATCGACTTTGAAATGGTTGGCAGCCAGGAAATCGCCTTTGTCACCCAACACAGTAGTTTTTCCTATCTAAGGACAGCCTATAAACCGGATCCAGAGTCGCTGGCTCTGGCTGAAAAGACGAGCCAGCGACATCCCGATTTGCGGGTCAAAGGGCGGCCCATGGTCATTCTTGAGGAAGTGGGGGCACTACGGAGGCGAGGTTACCGGGGGATTTGTCTGGTTGGCATCGGGCCTGATGGGTATTTGGAGAACTGGCATCAGCATAGCGACAATGTAGCCAATATCGAGCCCTCGGGCATAGAAAGAGCCGCCCGCTTTGCCTTAGCCATGCTGCAAACCCTGGATGGACGGTCATGATTGGCCAAATGTTTGTCTGAACTCGTTTATCTTACGACCCCGTAACCTTACGATCAATCACCGGATTCTCTAAAGTGCCAACGCTTTCAACATAACACTTGATTTTATCACCGTGCTGGATTTGGAGCGCGCCGGGCGTGCCGGTCGAGATGATGTCGCCGGATTCCAGGGTCATCACATAACTATGAAAGGAAACCAGTTCGAATGGGGGAAAGGTCATGTTCCTCACAATATTTTCGGCCCCCACCTCACCATTGCGGATGGTTTGCACGGTTAAGGCGGTGACATCCGCAATCTCATCGGCCGTGACGACGACCGGACCAAAACTGAAAAAGGTATCAAAGCTCTTGGACCGCGTCAAAAAGCGAGGATTACGGCGGAGAATGTCCTCCGCCGTCATGTCGATGATCGTGGTGTATCCAAAAATTACCTCATGGACTTGATCTAAAGGAACATCTTTACAGCGTTTGCCGATAATAACCCCCAACTCTGCCTCTCCGGTAACCCGATTGGATTGGGGCGGTAATATAATCGTATCTCCCGGTCCGATAATCGTGGTCGCCGGTTTCATAAAACTGGCCGGTTCTTGATCCGGTAAAACCTCGTCCAGGTCTGCCGCGTGTTCTCGATAGTTCAAACCTATTCCCCAGATTTTGGATGGGTTGCGGTAGGGGGCAGTGAACCTCAGTTCCCCTGACGGAAGCAACCGGTTATCAGGTTGAGTTACCAACTCTTGCAACTCATCGACGGTGTACCGTTCAATGACCTGTTTGATGTCGGAGACATCTAAAGGAAGTACCTCATCGTCTATTAAGATACCGGCAACAGTTGAACGTCCTTTGTAAAAGGTACATAAACGCATCAAGCTCTCCTTTTGTTGAATCGGTCCGCTAAGGCGGGATTAAAGTGCCTTTACAGCGCCACCGTCTACCAATAAAGATACGCCGGTGATGTAACCTGCCCATTCAGATGCCAGAAACGCAGCGACTGCCGCCTGCTCTTCGGGGCGAGCCAGGCGCCCTATTGGAATATTTGTGGCGGTCCGCGCCAACTCTTCTTCAACAGTAATCCCCTTTTTTTCAGCCCGGCGCGCCGCTAATTCTATGGCCCGGTCGGTGGTTGTCGGTCCGGGACCGATATTATTGACGGTGATCCCATATTCGGCGACCTCCGTGGCCAATGTCTTGGCCATACCGGCAACGGCCAGACGGACGGCATTAGAAATCATCAAATTAGGAATCGGTTCCTTTATAGCCCGCGAGGTAAAATTGATAATCCGGCCCCATTTTTGGGCTTTCATATCTGGCAATGCCGCTCGGATTAGCCGCACCGCACTGAGGAAAGTAAGTTGGTAGGCATATTCCCATTTCTCATCAGTGGCATCAGCGAAGGTGCCCGGCGGAGGCCCCCCAGAATTGGTGACAAGAATGGATATCGGGCCCAGGTCTCGACGGACATCCGCCACCAAACGTTCAATTTCGTCTGCCACTGTCAGATCAATGGGATAAGCAAAGACCTCACTACCCCCACCTGCCGTCGATACAGCCGCTCGCGCCTCATCGAGGATACTCTCATCCTTATCACAGATAGCAACACGTACCCCCTCTTTGGCCAGACGCTCTGCCGTGGCTCGTCCCAGGCCACGGCCTGAAGCGCCAACCAGGGCCACTTTTCCTTGAATCCCTAAATCCATTGATTCATCTCCTGGATTTCATTAAATTTGTTCGAATGTCTGCTGAATTTCCTGTTTTGTGTTAGTGACGCGCTGAATATCGGCCCGGCCTACCAAAGCCGGACGGCGTAGCACCTGGTAGCCGGCCACCCGGAAATATTCTTCCACGATGGGTTCGTAGAAGTTGGGATAGCCTTGAATCCAGTGGCGAAAGGCATGGATTTGGTCCGGGGTGAACTCCATAGATTGTCTCTCTACTCGAATCATCCCCTGCGATCAGATCGCATGTGGCAGTGCTTGTACTTTTTGCCGCTACCGCACCAGCAGGGATCGTTGCGGCCCAACTTTCGGTCGGGCTGATGGAAGTGCTGGGCCTGTTCCGGGGTGTTGAGCGGTGGCAAATCCGGTTTCTCCGGTGGACGCTTGACCGGAATGCGATCCAGGTCGGGGATCAGTTGCCGGCACAGTTCAGCAATGGGTTGCTGCTGGCCAGTTTTAAAGTCCAGGGTTAGGGCCTTGCGGAAGTTGGCCACTACATCTGGACTGACTTCGGCCTCTCGCCCCCGTTTCTCGCTTTGCTGCATCTCTTGCCGGGCGTTGTTCAACTGCTCACGCAGCCCTTCCGGGTCGCCGGTAGCTTCGACCAGTTCCAGTCCCCGCCGGGTCGCAGCCAAACCCAGATCCACCAGGCCGAAGCGGTCAAAGGTCAGGGCGATGAGATTGTAGGCCCAGATGTCGGCCGGATTATGGCGCAGCAGGCCGGTCAGTATTTCCAGCCCCCGGTCAAGTTCGTCCAACCAGAAATAGGTTTCGGCCAGGTCGCGCAAGAAATTTTCGGCATTGATGCCTTCATTATGGTGCAAGCTGTGGGCCAGGCCCCGTTTCATCAGATCAATAGCCCGCTGGTCACCGTCCAGCCGGTATTCCTGGGCCACGTCAAAGTAAATGTCCTCGTACCACAGCAATGGACTGGCGGTGGGCGAGTCGAGGGCCCGTTCCAGAGCCGTCCAGGCCATAGACAGGAGTTCCTGGCGTCTTTCTTCAGGAAAATGAGTTTTTTGTGGCAATTGCTCGGCCAAAGCAAAGAATATCTCGGCCAGGACGGCCAGGCTCCAGTCACTCAGCGGGCCAAAGGCTTTTTGCATGACCACGGGGGGCGGAGCCTGCCAGAGAGGATCGGCCTCTAAGGACTCGGCGACGATGATGGCGGCATTAGTGGCACTCAGATCGGGGATCGACCGCCCCAGATCATGTCCGGCCCGGTAATCTTGTTGACATCTTTCTATGACCGCCTCAGTCACAGCGGTGTAGCGTGACATAGCGTGGGATTGGTGATACGGCTCGATCATTGTTCTGTATTTAGGGTGGTTCTTAATCCCGACCAACGGGACATCTCACCACCCAAATTTCTGGCGACGTAAATATGCTTCAACCTTCGGGTGAAAAACTTTGACAAACGGAGGAATTGTTTCTACAGCCCATTGTTTGTATTCCTCGGCCTGTTGGGGATTATTTAGAATTTCCGGGGCTCTGCCAGCAGCCTCACGCCGAATAAGGCAGATGTCGCGCCGCTTTGTACCCTTTAGAAAGCGATCTGTTTCCAGGTGATCCCAGCCCAAGAGATTAGTGTCAACACCTTCCTGTGTCAGTTCGGCTTCGATGGTAGCCCGTTGATTACGGAGATGGTTAACGGCATCACGATTATCCCGATCATTGTTGTGTTGAAAGGTAAGATTTATCCGGAAGCCGTCATTCGAAAAAGAACAAGAGAACCAGTACTGTTTGTCTTTGGGACAGATTTTTACCCAGGATTTGTTTTCTTCGGCACTATGCCGCGCCAAGTCCCGACTGACTTTGTTCAAACGTTGAATGAGGTCCTTAAAAAATGGTTCATATAAGGTTGTATACGACATATCAACCCCTTTCTCATTAATTTCAAGATTCTTCTCAAAATTCCTCTATGCCTCCGGATAATCTGCCTCACGGTTAACCGTTACTATGAATTCAACCGGCGCAAAATTGCCCTACCTCCTGGCGACTGCGGCGATAGCGAAGCCGACGTAGCCAAATTTGGAGGATAGACAACAAGGTTATCGGTTTCGACTGGCCCGATGAAACCCCAGTCTCGAATCCGGCGCATTACGATAATCAACCTCTTCTCCTCGGTATGCTGAACCAGCCGCCTAGCAGCCAAACAACTGGGCAATCGATTGATGAGTCGACCGGCGTTAAAATTTCTTGAGTGATACGGCACAAGTTGCAATATGGCCACCCGTTGAGATATCATCCGGCGAGCCTCGTCAAGAGAGATGCCCTGATTAGCCGCATAGGCCTCAGTAAGTTGGAATAATTTTCGCTGCCGACGTTTAGGGTTGTTTGTTGCCACATTGGGGTCGCCATACCAGTAATCAGCACCGGGACTGGTCGCAAACCGAGGGTCGAGATAGAACAGGGGATATTCCTCGCTGGCAAATGTTTGGAGAATACAATTCCTTGTGGATTGTGCAAAATCCGGACGTGCTTCCCATTCGAAATCCAGCGGGTTGAGACCTGGATTGAGCATCAAGATCATTACGTCACACTGGCGCAGATCACCATTGGCAGGTAATGGTAACAGGTTGAATTCAAACTCGTTATCACGTAGAAAAGGTTGATCTTCGGGATGAACGAATGGTGGGTTGATGACATCAAGTTGCCCCCAAAAGTTGATGAATTCCTCGACATGTTCGTCCATTAATTTCACTCCGAATGGCTAAACCTTCTTAATCCTCTCCTCAAAATACCCCCACGCCTCGCGGTTGACCGGCGCGAACGGCTCGACTATCTCCTTAAATTTGTCCCGCGACACGATACAATCAATCTGGATCAATTTAGCAGAGCGGAACTTGTGCGCTAACGGAGTTGCTTTCGTAATTGGTATCAATGATAAGTTCTTCTTCGCCTAACTCAGCCCCTTGCATCGATAACCTATCAGCCCGTTCATTTTCGGGGATACCGGCGAGCTTATTGGGTGAAACGAGTCCGAACAAAATCTATGAGCCGTTGGTCGGTCTGGTTTGCCATAGCTTTCTCAATCTCCAAAGTCGTAAGCTTCCCCCAGGGATTTGATGGGCGAGTGATACCCTGCCTGAATCATCGCTTGTAAGAGCCTGTCAGCCTGCGCCAGGGTTAGGCGCCGGCCTCGCACCAACAAAGCCAACACCCCCAGCGTGCCCGAAATCGGTAGACCTAAACGTTGCGCATACTGGCGAGCATCTCTATCATCGGTAAAAATTGTGCCACCCCTGACCAGAACTACAGCCAGACAAGAAGCCTCACCATCATCCAAAACCAGACGGATGCGTTCAAAATGGGCCTGCTCGTCAGCAGATAGAGAAACAACAGTTAACCAGTCCCAATTACCGGATGGCAATCGTCCAGTTGCTGCGCCTTGCCGTATCTCAGCTATCACCTGGGGAGTCGTTGAAGCGTCAGGCAGTGCTCCCGCCAACAGGTCAAGTTGCTCAATATGGGCAAAGTTACTGAGCAGCGTTGTATCAAGAAGTTTCACCAGTTCTACCCGTCTAAATCGGCCAGCGCAGTTTCTATCTCAGCCTGGGCGTCCTCGATCGTTTCTGCACCAATCCGGCGGGGAATGTCAAGACGACGAAACCGTTCCTCTAACTCATAACGAGATAGACCCAGTAACGTGGCTGCCCGTCCCAGGCTGATATGTCCATCCAGATAGGCCGCCATCACCCGGTTCCAACGGGTTTGCGTCTCGACCCCGGCCAGGGCCGCTTCAGCCAACCCAGCCGGTTCCAGGGCAGGATCGGTGACCGGGGCGGGACGAGCCGGCAGGCCATGGTAGGCGACCACAGCCCGTATGAGCCGGTAATCGAGAATGTCCATGAGTACCACTTGCTCTTCGCCATAGCTTTCGACAATTAGGGTATCGCCCCGCCGGACTCGGTCCACCATCTGGCGAGTACGCCGGGCTAACTCGGTGCGATTGATAATGGCTAATCGTTCCATACCTATTTCTCCGGTTTAACAGATTACGCACTTTGCGTACTTTACGTATTATACCTCAGGCTATGGCAAAAGGCGAGTTGGGTGACTCTCAAGACGGCCTGTATCTTTAAGTTATTTTTCACGCTCTAAGTGGGTCCGTGACCCACAACGCCGGTCAGTGCGAAGACCTGTGCAGCTTTGCTGACCTGTGCAGCTTTGCTGCCTCCCTGTAGGACAGCCTCGACACCAGTAAAACAACACCTATTGGACATAAAGTATAGCCGGGTATTACCCTTAGTATAACATAATAGTTGTTGGCAAACAATGCCCAATTAACACGGCGTTTGATGAATATAAAAAAGCCACTCTGCCTTTCCAGAGTGGCTTTTATTAGCGGGAGCGACGGGATTTGAACCCGCGATCTCCGGCTTGACAGGCCGGCGTGTTAACCACTACACCACGCCCCCAAGATCAATTAACAATTAGTAATGAGCAATTAACAATTATACATACTTTCTCAAAAATTGCTAATTGTTAATTGTTCATTGAACTAAGCTGGGAGACCAGGATTCGAACCTGGATATACGGCTCCAAAGGCCGCTGTCCTACCATTAGACGATCTCCCAACATCTAACTACGTGGTAGATTATAGCCTTACTTTTTTAAATTGACAAATCAGGCCGGAATCATTTCGATTCCGGCCTGATGTTTATGACCCGGCCCTGGCTGAACAGCGACAAACACAAAAACGGCCATCCTCGTCATGCAGGCAGAGGTGATCGTCTGATATCTTTGAGCTACTATAGCAAGTATGGTAGAATAGACACCAGCCTCGTCAACTGCTCTTCCCAGTTGGCGGGATTAGCCACCGGTGAGTGTTGCAGCACTCGCCGGTGGTACTTCGGAGGGAACCAATGAATTATTCCGAAATCATCGAAGAGTTAGAAACCGCCTCAACGTTTGACTTGTATCGTTTGCAGGTGGCAATCGGCCATCTGTTGGAAGAGCCAAAGCGATTGAAGGCCATCAAACGACGGCTGAAACCAGGCCAGGAGATCACTTATTTTGACCGGGGCGAGAACAGGTTGGTGGAAGCCAGAGTGATAAAGCTAAAGCAAACCCGCTTATTGGTGGAAAGGAAGGACAACCGGGAACGATGGGATATTCCCTTTTATTGGGTCAACCTGGAGAATGTGGAGACCGAAGCCCCTGTCTCGCCAAATCGAGTGGGGTTGGACAAGAGTCAGGTTAGGGTAGGTGACCAGGTCGGCTTTGAAGCCAGAGAGGGAGAAATCCTATATGGAGAGGTGACCCGTTTGAACCGGAAGACGGTGACGATGGTGGTTGACGGTGAAGGCCAATGGCGGGTGGCCTATAGCCTGTTATTTCCGGTGATTGAGGGACAAGAGGCCAGGCCGAAGTTGGTTGAAGGCCGGGTGATAAAGACATAGAACCAGAATTGACAATGAAAAAGTAACTTCCGGTGAGACAACCCCATAGAGCATCCAACCACGTAAAACGTAAAAATGAGCTGTAGATAAGTCATTACGCTTCACGTTTTACGTTTTACGAGTTGGCTAGCAACATCAAGCGGAAGTTACTTTTTACCCCGCTGGCAAGCCAAATTCTGGTTTGATGTATTAGCTTTTAACCATCTCCTTCATATATATTTCTGAAGAAACGCTATTGTCTTCTGGGCGGCTGTATCAGGGTCGGGCAGAGGGAGCATCTCTGCCGAGATGTAGTCTTGGTATCCAATTTCATTCAGGGTGGCAAAGATACTATCAAAATCCAGGTGTCCGCTGCCGGGATAATGGCGGTTTGAGTCGGCAATGTGGACGTGCCACAACCTCTCAACTGCCAAACGTAGCCCCTCTTCAATCGAAGCATCCTCAATATTCATATGAAACAGGTCCAACATCAGCCCAAAGTTGTCACAGCCCAGGTCTTCGACCAGGCGCATGCCGTCGGCTGCGCTGAAGACAAAGTCTGTTTCATAGCGGTTGATTGGTTCCATGGTGATTTTTACGCCCTGCTCGGCCGCATAGTTGATGACGCCACGTAAGCGATCCAGGGCAATCACCCAGGGATCGGCTACATCCCCCAAAAACTTCAACTGACCCCGTAACCGCCCAATGTTTACCATAGCTCCCAGATAGGCCGCCAGGTCTATCACCGACCGGGTCCGCTCCTCTGCCCGGCGGTACAAATCTTCGTCGGCCGTCACCAGGCACAGGCCATCGGCCCCGAAAAGCTCACCCGTGACCACTTGCGGCACTGCCAGGTTTGCCGCTTCCAGGGTGGTCTTGACCGCTTCCCAATCCAAACCGGCCGGGTCACGCACCATCAATTCGATGCCGTCGTAACCCAGCCTGGCTGCTTTAGCCGCCTTTTCTTCAAAGGTACCACTCAGCAGGGCCAGAGGGCCGTAAGCCACGTCTGGCCCGCACATAACCAATCCAGCTTTCATTGTCTTAACCTCTCCGTCTGCAGCAATTCCAAATTTGAGCCAAGGAGTGAGCACCCTCAGATGCGAACGGCGCTTTACAGGCCCGCTGCGGCATCTGAGGATGCCTTGTTCCTCGATAATCTGGCTCAACGGAGCCGCACGTGGGCGTGCTGGCCCCGCACTTTTCACCTATTGCGCAGTGGCCAACAATTGCCTGACCTGCTCCAGAGCCAGATGGGGGCTGGAAAGAATCGGTACGCTGCGCTCGCTACGCTCGCTGCGCTCGGCTTCAGGAATCACCTCCAGCACGCGGGCCATGGATGCCTGAGCCAAAACAACTACATCCACGCCTTGGGCCAGCTCAAGCACGGCCTGCTTGACCAGGCTGTCATGGCTGGCGTTATCGCCACGCAACAACGCCGAGAGGGCATTCTCTACCAGCACCAGTTCCGTCTCGATCTGTTTACCCTGGCGGTCAGCTTGAGCCTGTAACAACTGGCGGGTTGGCTCCAGGGTTGAAGCAGCCGTGGCCACCAGCCCAATCTTGTCCCCTTTAGCCACTGCTTCGGCAATCATGGCTTCGTCGATTTTTACCACCGGGATACCGACCCTGGGCCGAACGTCGTCCACACATGGGGAGATGGTCGAACAAGTGACTAAGACAGCCCGTGCGCCCACTTGCTCTGCGGTGGCCACGTGGGTGTGGAGTTGTTCTGAGTCTTCTAAAGCCAGGTGGCCCCGCTGCCGTACCCGCTCCAGGAGGGGTTCATCCAGAACATGCATAAACTGAACACCGGGCAACAACTCCGTACCCAGTTTATTGAATACGCTCAATAAGGGGGATACGGTGTGGACCAAAATCAGCAGGTCGTGCATAGGCTACTCCCTTTAGGCAGTACCGACAGGTACCAATTGCCGCATATAGTCGATTGTGGCTATGGCCGCAGCATCCGGGTCAGGGCGGGGCAGTAGTTCAGCCGAAAGGTAGCCCTGGTAACCGATCTCCCGCAGGGTGGACACGATACCGGCAAAATCTATGTGCCCCTGGCCGGGGGGCAGGCGATTACTATCGCCCAGGTGAACGTGCCAGAGCCGGCCGGCGGCCATTGCCTGTCGAAAACAATCGTAAAGTGAAGACTCCTCGATATTCACGTGAAATGTATCCAACAGTAAACCCAGATGGTTATGCCCCACTTCCTCAATCAATGCCAACCCCTCCTCAGTCTTGAGGAGGATGTCGGCTTCATACCGGTTGAGTGGTTCCAGAACCAGACGCACCCCTTGCCCGGCTGCCTTTACTGCGGCTATACCGAGCAGGTCAATCAATTTTTGGCGAGCCAGGTGGCCTCCGGCCCAGGCTAATCGGCCCCGGAAGCCGCCGATGGTCACCAGCGGTGCTGCCAGGTCTGCCGCAAAGTCGATCAGGGCATACAATCGCCTGACGGCCTGGCGGCTCAGGTCATTATCGGCAGCCAACAGGGTCAACCGGTCTACCATATAAATGGGGCCGCTACCAATGGCGGCTACCTCTAGCCCAACTTTAGACACCTCAGCCTGGATGTGACGGACGTTGAGATCATCCGGGCGGGCGACCATCAATTCTATGCCGTCACAGCCTAAACGGGCCGCCTTTTGCAATCGTTCGGCGAAAGTACCGGCGAGAAGGGCTACCGGCACGGGTATTTCAACTTCGGGAGTTGGAGTTACCACTGCCAGTTTCATCAAGCAACCACCCCCTCACCCGTCTTGACCGGCTGAAGCCTCGACCCCGGCTGAAGCCTCGACTCCATACCTATTAGAAGCGGGTTCGCTGAATATTTACGTTTCATCAAGCAACCACCCCCTCCCCCCTCTTGGCAGCCAGGGCCTGCCGTGCGGCAGCAGTGATGTGTTCAATCGACATTCCGTATCGATCCAGAAGGTCATTGTAGGGGCCGCTCTCGGCAAAGGTGTCATTGATGCCCACCCGCTTGACCGGTACCGGGTAGGTGTCGGCTACGGCTTCGGCCACGGCTCCTCCCAGTCCGCCAATAATGCTATGCTCTTCGGCCGTGACCAGAGCGCCTGTCTCGCGGGCCGCCTGTGAAACGCTGTCCAGGTCGAGGGGCTTGATGGTATGCACTTCAAGTACGCGGGCCTCAATCCCCTGACCGGCCAGCCCCTCTGCCGCTTCCAAACAGCGGCTGACCAAAAGCCCGGTACAGATCAGGGTGACGTCGTTGCCGGGACGCAAGGTGATGGCCTGGCCGATCTTGGGGTCATAGCTGTCGTCGAACAACACCGGGACCTCATTCCGATTCAACCGGAAAAAGACAGGACCGGACCACTCGGCTACTTGGGGCAGTAGTTTGTTCAGGGCCACCGGATCACTGGGAACGACCACCGTCATATTGGGCAGGCTGCGCATAATGGCGATATCGACCACGGAATGATGGGTCGGGCCGTCAAAGGAGTCGGACAGACCGGCATAAGCCCCCATCAACTTGACATTGGCCTGGCCGTAGCACAGATGGGTGCGGACCATCTCCAGAGCGCGGGTAGCGAAGAGAAAAGCAAACGTATTGGCAAAGGGGATCTTGCCACTGTAGGCTAACCCCGCGGCCACGTCAACCAAACATTGCTCGGCAATACCCACGTTAAAAAAACGATCCGGAAAGAGTTCTTCAAACATGTAGCTGTGGTCGGAATTGGACACGTCCGCACTCAGCACCACGACCTCGGGATTAGCCTTGCCCAACTCAACCAGGGCCTGTCCGTAGGCAATACGCATTGAAACTAGTTCTGCCATTTTTGCAATCCCTCCTCCAGTTCTGCCAGGGCTTGTTTGTATTGTGCCTCGTTTGGGGGAGCGCCGTGCCAGCGATGGTCGTATTCAAACAAGCTGGCCCCCTTACCCTTGGTGGTACGGGCGATGATGATACTGGGGCGGGCGTGCACCTCGTCGGCCCGGTCCAGGGCAGCCAGGATTTCAGCCACGTTGTGGCCGTGGATCTCCTGCACGTGCCAGCCAAAGGCGTGCCACTTGTCGGCAATCGGTTCGGTGGGCATTACGTCGGCGGTCGCGCCTGTCTGCTGAATGCCGTTGTAGTCCAGAATAGCGGTCAGGTTGCCCAGGCGATATTTAGCCGCAGTCATCGCCCCTTCCCAGATCACCCCGGCGTTGATTTCGCCATCGCCCAGGACCACGTAGACACGCCCGGCCGACGACCTGGCTGAAGGCGCGCTAAAAGCGGATGGCTTGCTTCTGCCCATCTTCTGGGCAAAGGCCATGCCCACGCCAATGGCGATGCCGTGTCCCAACGGACCCGCACATATTTCAATACCCGGCAGCTTGACCCGGTCAGGATGACCTTGCAACCGGCTGTCGAGCTGGCGGAAGGTCATCAACTCGTCGACGGGAAAGTAGCCGCGATGGGCCATCGCCGTGTACAACATCGCGCAAGCGTGCCCTTTAGAGAACAAAAGACGGTCTCGCTCCGGCCAGTCAGGGTTAGCCGGATCGAGGCGCATATGGTGAAAAAAAAGCGAAGCCAGAATCTCGGCCGCTGAAAAGGCACCACCGATGTGCCCTGTTTGCACGGGGTAGATCATTTTCAGGACCTGAATCCGAAAAGCTAACGCTTTGGCCGAGATGTCTTTGATAAGTTGTTCTGAATGGTAATGCATGTCATTACCCTCCTGATTTTTATACTTTGTAACTACCTGCCATGTCATTCTGAACAGGTGAAGAATCTCCTATTTCGCCTTGAATTTGTCCTCGTTGCCGGAGATTCCTCGTCGCTGCGCTCCTCGGAATGACATGAGGGTAGGCAGTTACCTTGGGCTTATGATTGAATATAGGGAATCGTTTGTGGCCCCTCCGGCAGCACGCAAATTTTGGCTTGAGGACCATACTTATCTAACAATGCTGTCATCGTATCTTCAATGCGCCGGCTGGGGCGGAGCAGAGCGGCCTCAATCTGTTCATCGGTCAGGTTAGCGGTGCGCACATATACGTCGGCCTTGAGTTGGATTTGGGCCTGGATCTGAGCTTGCCATTGGTCTTGTTTCAGGAAGCCGGGGGCAAAGATGGTATCAAGCAAGGCTTGGGGGTTGTCGGCCTCTCGCAAGAGCTGGCCATACAAACCGTGGTCGGGGATACCATCCCAACAATCGGCGGCGACAATGATCGCCCCTCCTGCCCGTACCACCTGCGCCGCCGCGCTCATCCCCTTCACTGCCTGGTACAAATTGAGATCCAGGGGATAGCCCGAATTGGTGGTGATGACGATATCAAAGGGATGTCTCACCGGGGCCATGACCGTCTCTTTGACAAAAGCACAGCCGGCCGCATGGGCAACATCCAGGTTACCGGCAAAGACACCGGTCACCTGTTTCTCCTTGTTCAGGGTGACGTGCAGGATGAAGGTTGGCTCAACTTTAAGGGCCACCTCACGGACTTCCTCCCAGATGGGGTTACCCCAGGTAATGCCCCAGGTGGCCTTGGGATCACTGATCATGCCCGCATCGTGGTTACCCAGCACGGTCCGTTGACCGGCCATACCGGGCATGACCATCTTGCCGCCACCGGAGAAACCGGCAAAGAAGTGCGGCTCAATAAAACCGGTCAAGATTTTTACGTCACATTCAACGAAGTCACGATTGAGCCAGACGTCGTGACCCCGGCGGGTCACGCCCAGGTGCAGTTGCGTCGATGGATCAAAGGCGTTGTTCTGGACAAGGCGATAGTTATCCGCCAGGGCGTGCCCGAGCATACCGCGCAGCTCGGCCCCGGTATTGGTCCGATGGGTCCCCAGGGCGTTAAACAGGGTGATGTTTTCCTGGGGAACGTGTGTGAGCTCGTTGAGTACAGCCGGTAACATCAGGTGATTGGGAGCGGGACGGGTAATATCACAAAAAACGATCCCAACCTTGTGGCCGGGTTTCACCAGTTCACGTAAGGGCGGCGATTCAAGCGGCGTAGACAATGCTTCCTGCAAGGCTGCCCTTGGTTCAGGTAAGCCGGCGACGAACTTTGGCTCGACCACCGTCACATCCCAGGCATCGGGTAAATCAATTTCCAAGCCTGTTTTGCCGTAAGCTAATCGAATATTCATAAGCTATAGATCCCCCTTAGAGTACTACTTCCTGGCTGAACGGAGCCGCACGTGGGCGTGCTGGCTCCGCGTCAGTGTTACGTGTTGCGTGTTGCGTGAGGGTTTTCGGCCACATACCCAAAAAGCGGGCACAGGTTTAACACGCAGCAGGCAACACGCAACACGATTTTGGGAGCATTACCCGTACTACCCACAGGGCAAGTGACGTGAAGCGTGAAACGTGATGTTTTTACGCCATAAACCCTCACGTTTCACGTTTTACGCTTCACGCCGCCGAAAGTTTTGGGATGATTTAAATTTTGGAACTACCTTACACGTTCTTGATGAGATCTAAATTGCCGGTTTTGGCGGCTTGAAGCACCGGCCCCATGTATTCATCAACCATGTCAGCGGTGAGGGAGACCGGCATGTTCTCCAATTTCATTTTGAGTTGCGGATTCTTGGCTGCTGTTAAGGCCCGCTCAAGGTGAGCATCGCTAAAGCCGGGCACTTCACCCAGGGTGGGGGGGAAACCAATTCGCTTTTCAAAGGCGATCATCGCTTCGGCCACGGCTACGCCTAACTCGCGCCCGCTCAACCCGTCAATATCTGCCCCGGTGTCCCCGGCCTCTTTAAAGATTTTGCCCACAAGCTTCAGGGCCTCCTGGACCGCCGGAGCAAAGAAGACGGTGTAGTACGGATTCATAATGGCGCAGGCCCGACCGTGGCTGAGAATGTCAACCAACGAGAAGCTGGTCAGATGAGCCCCGTTAGTGCCTCCCAGCATAATGGCATAGCCACCCAGATCGGTGGCCAGGCCCAATGCCTCCCGGCCCTCGGCGTCTCGAGGGTTTTCCATCACTTTGGGCAGATACTCCACCACCAGACGGATGCCTTCGTCTGCCACTTCTTTCATCTTCTCGTAATACGGTTTGCCGACCGAGTCATAGAATACCTCCAAGCAGTGGGCGATCCCGTCCAGGGCTCCGTCGGCGGTCAGAGAAGCCGGCGCTCCGAAAGTGACTGCATAGTCGAAGACCGGCTGGATGGGAACAACCCCTTGGTCAACGATCAGCTTTTTCTGGCCGGTCTTCACGTCGGTGATGTTGGAATATTTGGTCAGATGTGCCCCAGAACTGGACGCTGTTTGGATGGCCACGTGTGGGGTCAGGGCTTGGCCGGTGCCGGCCAGGGTTTTGGTAACCAGGCCGGTGCCAAAGTAATCTTCAATATGGCCGCCCAGGGTACGCAGTACTTCAGCCGCCTTGGCCGCATCGATGGTGCTGCCGCCACCAAAGCTGACAATCACGTCGGGATTCAGCTCGGTCAACTCGGCGGTAATCCGGGCCAGATCTTCCAGGGGGGCGTTGGGGCCGGCCCCGGCAATCTGGCCCAATACCTCCACCCCGGCTGCGGTCAACGAATCTTTGATCGTCTTGACAAAGTCGTCAGCGCCGGGGAAAGTGTCGCGGACCAGGGCGGCTCGTTGGCCAAACTGCGCCGTCACCTGCCCGACCTGGGGCAGGACCCCCAAGCCGTGGAGATAGTTGTCCCCCTTGAATTCACGAAGCAAGGCGCGGGCTTTATCAAAATTTGCCATTTTTGTTTCTCCTTTTCTGTATAATTACATCAAACCAGAATTTGGCTTGCCAGCGGGGCAAAAAGTAACTTCCGCTTGATGTCGCTAGCCAACTCGTGAACCCACAGGGCAGGTGACGTAAACCCGCAGGGCAAGTGACGTGAAGCGTAATGACTTATCTACGACCTCACTACCGTATACCCCCCCGATTTGACAGATTTCAAGAACTGACAGGGGGGAAAATAGACTGAATCCAACCTGGCAAAAAGCGAATTCGGTCAAAAATCTTTTGGCAAAAGTGCCAGAAAGCCGA
>DAOUMU010000163.1:0-58508 GCA_034409055.1 Anaerolineae bacterium | reverse complement strand
GTTGGGGGGCTGGTGGGGGTGGAGGTGACCGGGCGAGGGGATGGGATCGGTTTGGATGAAGCTGGGCCTGGCGTTCTTACGCGGCTTGCCGTCGAGCCGTGGCCCGGTAAAGGGCCATATCTTCTTCTGTCACCTGAATCGCTGTTTTTGCCATTTTTCTATCCAAGCAATACTATAATAGCACACATCGCCTCATTCACCAATCCACGTTTGCCACAAATTCCCCCCTGGCTTAGAATATATAAAACTTCACATTTTTGAGGGCAAACAATGGGGCAACCTAACCGCTTTTATTTGACCTTTTCTAACTACTTTCCAACCCACAGGGCAGGCTATTTTCTCATTTAGTTCATGCCGTTTTGTGATAAAATATACAAAGTTGGAGGTTTAGAAAGACCGGCTGAAGTTTCGATCCCACACAAAATGGGTGGCTAGTCAATTTCAAGAGGTTCAAGGCAGAGGCATGGGGATGCCTCTGCTACGTTAGTAGTATCAGATTTCTATAAATCACCCATTTGAGTTATGACAACAGTAACAAAATCGGTGCCTCAAATTCTCAGACAGTTTCGAGGTCCCCGACGTGCTACATTCACGTAGCCGACGGGGTATTTTTATTGGCAAAAACTGCCTACCATACTCGCTGCGCTCGTTCTGAACAGGTGGAGAATCCCCGAGGTTTCGGAGATTCCTCGTCGTTGCGCTCCTCGGAATGACGGGGGATTCCTCGTCGTTGCGCTCTTCGGAATGACATGAGGGAGATTCCTCGTCGTTGCGCTCCTCGGAATGATATGAGGGTAGGTAGTTACGGCAAAAGGAGTTGAAAAATGGATAGGAGTGAGACCAGTTACCCCGTTGGGCGATCCCCCCAACAGGGTCTTTACGATCCCCGGTTCGAACACGACGCCTGCGGGGTGGGATTTGTGGTCAATATCAAAGGCAAAAAGTCAAACCAACTGGTGCGCCAGGCCCTGACGGTGCTGTTGAACCTGACGCATCGGGGGGCGACCGGGGCGGAGGCGAATACCGGGGATGGGGCCGGCGTTTTACTCCAGGTGCCGCATGCCTTTCTGAAGAAGGTAACCGCCGAGGTGAATATCGAGTTGCCCCCGCCCGGCCAGTATGGGGTGGGGATGGTTTATCTGCCCCCGGACGAAGCCGAGCGCCGGGCGTGCGAGCGGCATCTCGAGGAGATTATTGCCGAGGAAGGGCAACAGTTGCTGGGTTGGCGCACGGTCCCCACCAACAATGCTGGCCTGGGCAAGACGGCCAGGCTGGCGGAACCGTTTATCCGCCAGGTTTTTATTGGCCGTGAGGCCGGTATTAAAGAGGATATGGCCTTTGAGCGGAAACTGTATGTCATCCGTAAACGGGCCGAAAAGGCCATTCGTTACCCAGCCGGCCAGGAGGCTGAAGGTAATGCCTATTTCTACTTCACCAGCCTCTCTTATAAGACCATCGTCTATAAAGGGATGCTCATGTCGGAGCAACTGGAGAAGTTCTACCCCGACCTGGCCGATCCGGCGGTTGAATCGGCCCTGGTCCTGGTCCACTCGCGCTTCAGCACTAATACCTTCCCCAGTTGGGAGCGGGCCCATCCCTATCGCTACTTGATCCACAATGGGGAGATCAACACTCTGCGGGGCAACATCAACTGGATGCATGCCCGGCAAGCCATGTTCAAGTCCACCTTGTTTGGGGATGATTTGGCCAAGATTCTGCCGGTCATCGATCCCGACGGCAGCGACTCGGCCATGTTCGACAACTGCCTGGAGTTTCTGACCCTGGCCGGACGTTCCCTGCCGCATGCGGTCATGATGATGATCCCGGAACCCTGGTCCAACCACGAAAGCATGAGCGAGGCAAAGAAAGCCTTCTACGAGTATCATAGCAGCCTTATGGAACCGTGGGACGGTCCGGCTTCCATCGGCTTCACCGACGGGGTTAGAGTGGGGGCGGTGCTCGACCGGAACGGCCTGCGCCCCTCGCGGTATTACGTGACCAGGGATGACCTGGTGATTATGGCTTCCGAGGTCGGCGTGCTTGACGTGCCACCGGAACGGGTGCTCTACAAGGGGCGGCTCGAACCGGGCCGGATGTTCCTGGTCGATACGGAGGCAGGGCGCATTGTATCGGATGAGGCGTTAAAGCAGCAGATGGCCACGGCCCAGCCGTACCGGGAATGGCTGGAGGAGCAGATGGTGACTATTGAGGAGTTACCCGGGCCAGGGGGCAGGGGGCATAGGGCAGGGGATGGCTTTGCCTCTCCAGGGAGTGATTTTGTTGACCATGACAGCCTGGTCCAGTGGCAACAGGCGTTTGGTTATAGTTTTGAAGACTTGCGTATTCTGATGGGGCCGATGGCCAAGAACGGGGTCGAACCTATCGGGGCTATGGGCAATGATACACCGCTGGCGGTCCTGTCCGACCGGTCCCACTTGCTTTACAACTATTTTAAACAGCTCTTTGCTCAGGTGACCAACCCGCCCATCGACGCCATCCGCGAGGAACTGATTACCGCTACCGAAATGATGCTTGGGTCTGAGCGAAATCTACTGGAGCCGGAGCCGGAAAGTTGCCATCGCATCAAGCTGAAGACTCCCATCCTGACCAACGAAGAACTGGCCAAACTGCGTCACCTCAACCGGCCCGGCTTTAAATCGGTCGTGCTGCCGATCCTTTTTAAGGCTGCCGGCGGTGGGCCGGGCCTGGAGCAGGCTATGGAGGCCCTGGGCCAGGTGGCCAGCCAGGCCATCTCGAACGGAGCCAACATCCTGATATTGTCTGACCGGGGGATTGACCGTGAAAATGCAGCCATTCCGGCCCTCCTGGCGGTAGCGGGTCTCCATCACCACCTCATTCGGGCAGGCACCCGGACCCGGGTCAGCCTGGTCCTGGAGTCGGGTGAACCCCGCGAAGTGCATCATTTCGCCACCTTGATCGGCTATGGGGCTACGGCAATCAATCCCTATCTGGCCTACGAAACGTTGGCCGATATGATCCGCGAGGGTATGCTGGCCGACATCGACCAAAAGGAGGCGGTGGAAAAATATATCAAGGCTGTGGTCAAGGGCGTGGTCAAGACTCTCTCCAAGATGGGCATCTCGACCATCCAAAGTTACTGCGGCGCTCAGATCTTCGAGGCCATTGGTCTGAATCAGGCCGTGATTGACCAATATTTTACCTGGACCCCTTCCCGGATCGGGGGTATCGGCATCGAGGTGATCGCTGGAGAAGTCCAGATGCGGCACAGCCGGGCTTTTCCGGAGCGACAACTGAACGGCCGGACGTTGGATGTGGGGGGCGAGTATCAATGGCGTCACGATGGCGAGCATCATCTTTTTAACCCGCAGACGGTCCACAAGCTACAGTACGCCTGCCGCACCGGTAACTACCACCTCTACCAGGAATACGCGGCTCTGATCAACGACCAGTCCGAGAAACTGGCGACCTTGCGCGGGCTGCTACAATTTAAGTTTGCGAACAACCCCATCCCCCTGGAGGAGGTCGAACCGGTCGAATCGATCTGCAAACGGTTCAAAACCGGGGCGATGTCCTACGGTTCCATCAGCCAGGAGGCCCACGAAAGCCTGGCCATTGCTATGAATCGAATCGGTGGGAAGAGCAACACGGGCGAGGGAGGGGAAGACCCGGCCCGGTTTGTACCGGATGCTAACGGGGACTCGCGTAACAGCGCCATCAAACAGGTCGCTTCGGGCAGATTTGGGGTAACCAGCCAGTATCTGGTCAATGCCCGGGAAATTCAGATTAAAATGGCCCAGGGGGCCAAACCGGGCGAAGGCGGCCAGTTGCCCGGGCGCAAGGTTTATCCCTGGGTGGCCAAAGTGCGACACTCAACCCCTGGCGTTGGTTTGATCTCTCCTCCGCCTCACCACGACATCTACTCTATCGAAGACCTGGCCGAACTGATCCACGACCTCAAAAATGCCAATCCCCAGGCCCGGATCAACGTCAAACTGGTCTCGGAAGTGGGGGTGGGGACGATTGCGGCCGGGGTGGCCAAGGGACACGCCGACGTCGTGCTGATCAGCGGCTTCGACGGGGGAACCGGGGCCTCGCCCCAGAGCAGCATCAAGCATGCCGGCCTGCCCTGGGAATTGGGGGTGGCCGAGACCCATCAGACCCTGGTGTTGAACAACCTGCGCAGCCGCATTGTGGTAGAAACTGACGGCCAGCTCAAGACCGGTCGGGATGTGGTCATCGCCGCCCTGCTGGGGGCAGAAGAGTACGGTTTTTCCACCGCTCCCCTGGTGGCCCTGGGCTGCACCATGATGCGGGTCTGCCATATGGACACCTGCCCGGTCGGTATCGCCACTCAAAATCCGGAATTACGGAAGAAATTCACCGGTGATCCGGCGCACGTGGTGAATTATATGCACTTTGTGGCCCAGGAAGTGCGTCAGTTGATGGCCAGGCTCGGCTTTCGCACTCTCGACGAGATGATCGGACGAACCGACCGCCTGGAAGCCAGACCGGCGATAGAGCACTGGAAGGCCAGGGGACTTGACTTTTCTAACATTCTTTATCAGCCAGATGCGCCACCGGAAGTAGGCCGGTACTGCCAGATTGCCCAGGATCACGGGCTGGAGAAGGCCCTTGACCGGCAGGTCCTCCTGGATTTGTGCCGGCCGGCCCTGGAGCGGGGCGAGCCGGTCGCCGCCGATTTGCCTATCCGCAACACCAACCGGGTGGTTGGGACCATATTGGGTAGCGAAGTAACCCGGCGTTACGGGGCTGAGGGACTGCCGGAAGACACCATCCGCCTGCGCTTTCACGGTTCGGCCGGTCAGAGTTTTGGCGCGTTCGTGCCGCCGGGGATCACCCTGGTGCTGGCCGGGGATGCCAACGATTACATCGGCAAGGGATTTTCGGGGGGGAAGATTATTGTCTACCCGCCGGAAGGTTCAACGTTTGTGCCGGAAGAAAATATCATCATCGGAAATGTGGCCTTTTATGGGGCCACCCGTGGTGAAGCCTACATCCGTGGCGTGGCCGGGGAACGGTTCTGCGTCAGAAATAGCGGCCTGCGGGCCGTTGTCGAGGCCGTGGGCGATCATGGCTGCGAATACATGACCGGTGGCCGGGTGGTTGTGCTCGGCTCGACCGGGCGCAACTTTGCCGCCGGTATGTCGGGTGGCATCGCTTACGTCCTGGATGAAGCCGGTGATTTCCACCGCCGTTGCAACCAACAGATGGTCTACCTGGAAAGGTTGGAGACCCCAACGGAAATTGAAGAAGTCAAAGGCATGATCCGGCGCCATGCCGGGTATACAAACAGTGCCCTGGCCTGGAGAATCTTGGACCGTTGGCCGGCTATAGTTTCCAAGTTCGTCAAGGTCATGCCCAAGGATTACAAGCGGATGCTCGAGGCGTTTGAGCGAGTAAAGGCAGCCGGCTTGAGCGGTGAGGAAGCCGTTATGACCGCTTTTGAACAAAACAAAAACGACCAGGCCCGTGTCAGTGGGAACTAGGGCGTGTTGACATTTCGGATTATGTCATTCCTTCGGCTTCGCTCAGGACAGGTCTGAGCGACTAAAGGGAGCGAAGAATCTCCTATTTCGCCTTGAATTTGTCCTCGTTGCCGGAGATTCCTCGTCGCTACGCTTCCTTCGGCTTCGCTCAGGACAAGCTCTCGGAATGACATTTTTGGGCAAATGTCAACAGAACCTAGAAACGGAGACAATAAAATGGGTAAACCAACCGGATTTATGGAATACAAACGCGAGCTGCCATCAGAGCGCCCGCCGCTTGAACGGATTGGCGATTGGCAGGAGTTTCACTTGGCTTTTCCGGACGAAAAGCTCCAGATACAGGGGGCGCGTTGTATGGACTGTGGTATCCCTTTCTGCCACACCGGCACGTTGTTACAGGGGATGGCGGCGGGTTGTCCAATTAACAACCTGATCCCTGAGTGGAACGACCTGGTCTACCATGGACTGTGGCGGCAAGCGCTCGACCGGCTGCAAAAAACCAACAACTTTCCCGAATTTACCGGACGCGTTTGTCCCGCTCCCTGTGAGGGATCGTGTACGCTGGGGATCAACGAACCAGCGGTGACGATTAAGAGCATCGAGGCGGCCATCATCGAAAAAGGCTTTGCCGAGGGGTGGGTGGTGCCGGAACGGCCGGCTAAAAGAACCGGTAAAAAGGTGGCCGTTGTCGGCTCCGGACCGGCCGGGCTGGCCTGTGCTGACCAACTCAATCTGGCCGGCCATACGGTGACCGTCTTCGAACGGGATGACCGGATTGGGGGGCTGTTGATGTACGGTATCCCTACCATGAAACTGGACAAGCAAATCGTCCAGCGCCGCACCAACCTCATGGCGGCGGCCGGGGTCAAGTTCATGACCAACACCGAGGTTGGTCAGGATTACCCGGCCGACAAACTCCTGGCCGAATTTGACGCGATTGTCCTGTGTGGCGGCGCGACTAAACCCCGTGATCTGTCGATTGAGGGGCGGCATCTGACAGGAATTCATTTTGCTATGGATTTTCTGCATGCCAATACCAAAAGATTGCTTGATGGTGACTCTCTCTTCCCGGCCAGGGAAGGGACCGGAAGGTGGAAACCGTACCTCTCGGCCAAAGATAAAGATGTCATTGTCATCGGCGGCGGCGATACCGGCACCGATTGCGTGGCCACCGCCTTACGTCACGGCTGTAAGAGTTTGGTCCAATTTGAGATTCTGGACCGGCCACCTGACCAACGCCAACCCGACAACCCCTGGCCGGAGTGGCCCAAAATCTACCGGGTCGATTACGGGCAGGAGGAAGCGGCGGCCGTCTTCGGTCGTGACCCGCGTCACTATGCCATTATGACCAAAAGGTTCGGGGGGGAAACCAACGGCCAGGTCAAGGAAGTGCATACCGTCCAGGTCGAGTGGAGGACGGGTGACAACGGCAGCCGCCCCTTCCCCCGCGAAATTCCCGGCTCCGAGCGGGTCTGGCCGGTTCAGTTGGTCCTCCTGGCCATGGGCTTCCTCGGTCCGGAAGACAGGCTGCTGGACCAACTCGGCATTGAACGGGACGAGCGTTCCAACGTCAAGGCCGAGTCTAACCGGTTCGCTACCAATCTGAAAGGGGTCTTTGCGGCCGGCGACATGCGCCGTGGCCAGAGCCTGGTCGTCTGGGCCATCAACGAGGGACGCGGCGCGGCTCGGGAGTGTGACCGGTATCTGATGGGAGAGACCCACCTGCCTTGATGAATTGACCCCAAATATTACCCATTTGGGTAATGACAAAATCTCAAAAATTTGTTAAGTTAAGTTTTCAAAAATTTAAACCTGCTGAACTGCGTAAGTAACAGCGGGCCGTTTTTATTTCAAAGTGTTACGTGTTGCGTGTTGCGTGAGGGTTTTCGGCCAAATACCCAAAAAGCGGGCACAGGTACCCAAAAAGCGGGCACAGGTTTAACACCCAGCACGCCGCCAGGGGCACGCAAGCGAGCGACACGCAGCACGATTTTGGGAGCATTACCCGCCTGTACCCACAGGGCACAGGTACCCGTACCGGGCACAGACGGGCACAGGTATTTTTCTGGAACTGCCTTAATAGCAGTATCCTACGTTAAAAAATGGGAGAAGATTTATTGTCACATGTCTGACTTAAACAAAACACTCTACCGGCCCGAATTCGAGCGAGACGCCTGCGGGGTTGGCTTTGTGGCCCGCACCACAGGGCAAGCTGGACACGATATTGTCGAACTGGCCCTGGAAGCCCTTGACAGTATGGCCCACCGCAGCGCCATCGACGCCGACGGCCTTTCCGGCGATGGGGCGGGTTTGCTGACCCAGATTCCGCATGGCCTGCTGGCTCAAGAGATTGGCGATCTACCCGAACCGGGCGACTACGCCCTGGGCATGTTCTTCCTGCCCTCGGAACCGGCCAGGGCCCTCCGTTTGATAGAGGATACACTCAACCAAATTCTGTATGGGCCGAAGACCGACTCCTCCCCCCCAGCCCCCCAGTGGGGGGTGGCCTCCCCAAAGCCCATTATCTGGCGCAGCGTGCCGGTCAATCCGGCTGCCCTGGGGCAAACGGCGCGGCGGACCTGTCCCCATATTAGCCAGATGATTCTTCGCCGCCCGGACCACATTGAGCCCGGCGAAGCCTTTGAACGGGTCTTATTCACGGCTCGCAAACGCCTGGAAGCGGCTGCCAAGCAGGCCTCGTCCCAGGGGGGCGATGATCTGGACGACTTCTACGTGGTTTCTCTGTCATCCCGAACCGTGGTCTACAAGGGGCTGATGCTGTCGCCCTACCTGGCCGATTTTTACCTGGACCTGGCCAATCCCCACTATGAAACGGCCCTGGCCTTACTGCACGCCCGCTACAGCACCAACACCACCTCAAACTGGCAGCGGGCCCAGCCCTTCCGCATGATTGCCCACAACGGTGAAATCAACACCCTCCAGGGTAACGTCAACTGGATGCACGCCCGTGAATCGACCCTGGCTTCACCTTTCTGGCCGGATAACCTGGAGGAACTGTACCCCATCATCGACGTAAGCGGCAGCGACTCGGCTATGCTCGACAACGTGTTGGAGTTGTTGGTGCGGGCCGGACGCGATATCCACCACGCTGTGGCCATGCTGGCTCCGGAAGCCTGGGAAAACCTGGCCGATATCGATCCCAACCGGCACGCCTTCTACCGCTATCACGCCGCCCTCATGGAACCGTGGGATGGCCCGGCGGCTGTCGTCTTTACCGACGGCCGCCGCCTGGGCGTCACCCTCGACCGTAATGGTCTGCGGCCTATGCGCTATCTGACCACCGATACCGACCTGGTGATGGCCACCTCAGAGGTGGGGGTGGCCAGTATCGACAGAGGCAGCATTATCACCACCGGCAAGCTGGGTCCCGGCCAGATGATCCTGGTTGACCTGGAGCGGCAAATCTTTTTGACCAACGACCAGCTCAAAAAAAAGCTGGCCCGGCCAGGCCAATACCAGGCCTGGGTCAGGGGACTTAAACCGCTCTATACCGAGAGCCGGCCGGCTTACTTCTCGCTGCAAAAACGTAGCCAGTGGCCCACCCAGCCCAAAGTCAACACGACCCCGCAATGGCTGGCCCGTTTGCAAACCGCCTTTGGCTACACCCACGAAGAGTTGACGATCATCATGCGCCCGATGGCCGAAAGCGGTAAGGAACCGACCGGCTCCATGGGCGACGATACTCCTCCGGCGGTGCTTTCGCCCAAACCGCGCCCACTTTTCCATTATTTCAAACAACGCTTTGCCCAGGTGACCAATCCTCCCATCGACCCCCTGCGGGAAACCTTTGTCATGTCGCTCACGACCCGGCTGGGGGCGCGGCCCAATCTGCTGGAAGAAACACCCAAACACGCCAACTTGATTGAGCTGACCAGTCCGGTGTTGAGTGATGCCGACCTGATCGCCCTGAAGGGTTTGGGAGATCCTCGCTTCCAGACCCATACCATCCCTATGCGTTACCCCGTTGCTCAGGAGGTCGATGGCCTGCGCCGGGCGCTACGACGTCTGTGCACAATGGCCGAACGAGCCATTACCCAAAAAACGGGCACAGGTGACCAGGGCAAAACCATTATCATCCTCAGCGACCTGGGGGTGGATGAACGGCACGCTCCCATTCCCAGTTTGTTGGCCGTGGGCGCGGTGCATCACCACCTGGTCCGGCAGGGCAAGCGCATGCGGGTCAGCCTGGTGGTTGAGAGCGGCGAGGTGCGCGAAGTCCATCACCTGGCCTGCTTGATTGGCTACGGGGCCAATGCCGTCAACCCTTACCTGGCCCTGGCCACGATTGAGCGGCTGGTTGAGACTAATAAAGTCAAGTTAGACGTCGGTCAAGCCAAAATCAATTTTGTCAAGGCTCTGGAAGCCGGTTTGCTAAAAATCATGTCTAAAATGGGCATCTCCACCGTGGACAGCTACTGTGGTGCCCAAATTTTTGAAGCCATTGGCCTGGGCCAGGGGCTAGTGGACAAATATTTCACCGGCACCGTTTCCCGGTTGGGGGGCATTGGGCTGGCCGAGATCGCGGCCGAGGTGGAACGCTGGCACCAGGCTGCCTTTGGTGACCCGCAGCGAGCCGACACCCAGAGCCACGGCTTTTATAAATACAAGCGTGATGGCGAACTCCACGCTTACGATCCACCCCTGGTCAAAGCCCTGCACAAGGCAGTACGTATGGCCGGGGTATTAAGCCCGGCCGCCAGTATTCAACGCTTAGACGTCAGCGGCGAGCTGGCGGGGGGCAATGGGCAAGTGGAACGACTGAAGTCGTTACTACCTGGGCCGGCCGACGTCAGCGGCGAGCTGGCCGGGGGCAATCGGCAAGTGGAACGACTGAAGTCGTTACTACCTGTGCCGGCCCAAAAAGCGGGCACAGGAAAACGGACACAGGAAGCGCAAGGAAAGTTGAACAACGGACGACCGACAACAACTATGAGCCCAAAGTCCTTTGTCGGCGATAACTTTACCGCCGGCTACGAGGCTTACCAAGAATTTGTAGCCCAAACCCGTCGTCGCCCGACCCCCATCAACCCGCGTGATATGCTCGATTTTGTCGAGACCGGTCGTTCTCCTCTTAACCTGGCCGAGGTAGAGCCGCTGGAAGATATTTTTATACGGTTCTCCACGGCGGCTATGTCGCATGGGGCTCTAAGTAGTGAGGCCCACCAGACCATGGCCATCGCCATGAATCGCCTGGGAGCCAAGAGCAACAGCGGTGAGGGTGGCTCGGCTCAGGAGCGTTTCGGCAACGAACGCAACGACCGGATCAAGCAGGTCGCTTCCGGCCGCTTTGGCGTGACCCCGGCTTATCTGATGTCGGCTGATGAATTGCAGATCAAGATGGCCCAGGGGGCCAAGCCGGGCGAGGGCGGGCAATTACCCGGCCATAAAGTCACCTCTGAGATTGCCACCATCCGTCACACCACGCCGGGCACCACCTTGATCTCGCCCCCGCCTCACCACGACATTTACAGCATCGAAGACCTGGCCCAACTGATTTACGACTTGAAGCAGATTAATCCGACAGCCGATGTCTCGGTCAAGCTGGTGGCCGAGGCCGGGGTGGGCACCGTGGCTACGGGCGTGGTCAAAGGGGGGGCTGACGTGGTCCACATTAGCTGCGGTACGGGCGGCACCGGCGCGGCCGCCTGGAGCAGTATCAAAAATGCGGGCCTGCCCTGGGAAGTGGGCCTGGCCGAGACTCACCAGACCCTGCAACTGAATAACTTGCGTGACCGGGTGCGGGTGCGCGTCGACGGTGGCCTGCAGACCGGTCGTGATATCGTCATAGCGGCCATTTTGGGCGCGGATGAGTTCAGCTTTGGCACCTCGGCCATGGTGGCCGAAGGCTGCCTGATGGCCCGGGCCTGCCATAGCAATACCTGTCCGGTCGGCGTGGCCACCCAAAACCCCAAGCTGCGGGCCAAATTCCCCGGTACACCGGAAAACGTGATGGCCTACATGCACTACGTGGCCCAGGAGGTCCGCGAGATTCTGGCCCGGTTGGGCTTCCGCAGCTTGACCGAGATCATAGGGCACACGGAACTGCTGCAGCAAATTCCCACCGGTCGCCCGGAGGCCGACTCGCTGGACTTAAGGCCGCTGTTGGCCAAAGTGACCCCTCCCCCGGCCCCCGATCAGCAGAACAGTACCTGCCTGGTCGCTGTGGCCGATTTGAACCGTCACCTTTTAGCCGAAACCCAGCCGGCCATCGAAACCGGTAAGCCGGTCCACCTGACGCTTTCCATTAATAATACCGATCGCACGGTTGGGGCAACCCTGGCCGGGGCCATCGCTCAACGCTACGGCGACCGGGGTCTGCTAGACGGTACGATTAACGTTACCTTCCACGGCAGCGCCGGTCAAAGCTTCGGGGCTTTTAATACCCCCGGTATGAACCTGACCCTGATCGGCGAGGCCAATGATTACGTCGGCAAGGGCATGCGCGGCGGCCAGATTGTCGTTCGCCCCTCGCTCAAGTTCCAGCCAATGGCCAGTGATAACGTCATTGTCGGCAATACGGTCCTCTATGGGGCCACCGGTGGTAGTCTGTTTGTCGCCGGTCAAGTCGGGGAACGCTTTGCCATACGCAACAGTGGAGCTACCGCCGTGGTTGAGGGGGTTGGCGACCACGGCTGCGAATACATGACCGGCGGCGTGGTGGTGGTGCTGGGCCGTACCGGTTACAATTTTGGGGCTGGCATGAGCGGCGGGTTGGCCTTTGTTTTGGACGAGGGTCATCACCTGCTGCAACGGATCAACACGGACCTGGTGCAAATCCTGCGGATGACCAACCAGGCGGATGTCGAGTTACTCAAGCATCTGATTACCCGGCACGTGCGCTTAACCGGCAGTGTACACGGCCAGGCCGTACTGGACAACTGGCCAACCCGGCTGGGCCTCTTTTGGAAAGTGGCTCCCAAGGGCACCGTCGGTTCCACCGGCGTGCGTCGGGATATTCGTCTGGGTCTGATCCTGCCCACTTTGGAACTGAGCCAGCACGTAGTGGGGTGAGGCAGAGGAGACGAACGAAGATTTTCCTCTAATGTCGTATCATTTCAACACCTGCCCTTTGGTAAAATTATGAGCCATGCCAAGGCGAACCTAAAGGTGTATAGTCTTGACAGTCATTATTTTTTAAATTATAATGCAACCGGTTGCAAAACAAACCTGTCACTTTGATAGGTGAGCAAAAGAGATCTTGCCCAAAATCTAAAATGAACCTGACGGACAAGCCCGTTCGGACGATTGCTGATATTGCCCGGCTGGCCGGTGTCTCAAAATCAACCGTCTCTCGCGCTCTGAGTGATAGCCCGCTCATCAGCGAACAGACAAAGACCCGGATCCAGGCCATTGCTCGTGAACACAACTTCCAAATTCATCGAGCGGCCCGGAACTTAAGCCTGAAACGCAGTCATACCATCGCCTTTGTCATTCCCATCGACCTGGAAACCGGCTATTTTGTCACAGATCCATTTCATCTTGAGATACTGGGGGCGATTGCTGGTGCTTTAGCTGTTTACAACTACGATCTGTTGTTAGTTCAGATTGAAATCGACGACCTAACCTGGCCCAGTCGATATTTAGACGCCGGTCGGGTCGATGGTTTTATTCTGCTGACCTGTACCAAGCCTACGAAACATATTCAAACCCTGGTTGAGATGCAAGCTCCGTTTATTGTGTGGGGAGTCCCTTTGCCCCACTACACCTACTGCTCTGTCAACGGCGATGATCTGGCCGGCGCGCGTTTAGCCGTTCAGCATCTCGTCCAAATAGGGCGCAAACGAATTGCCTTTTTAGGCGGATCGGAAGGCCAGTTAGAAGTCCAATTACGCTACCGGGGCTATGAAACAGCCTTACAAACTGCTGGTCAAACCCTTGACCCGACCCTGGTCACCTATGGCCACTATACCAGCCAATCCGGTTCGGAAGCAATGCAACGCTTGCTCGAGCAAGCGCCTGATCTGGACGCCGTATTTGTAAACAGCGATTTAATGGCCATTGCCGCCGTAGGCACCTTGCGTGAGAACGGTTACCGGGTTCCGGAAGACGTGGCTGTGGTGGGTTATGATGATATCTCCCTGGCGGCGCATTGTGGCCCTCCTTTAACCACGATCCGGCAAAATATTCGTGAAGGTGGTAAATTGCTGGTACAACACTTAATGCAATATCTGCAGACCGGCCTGGTGACGAATGTCACTATGCCGGTAGAGTTGGTTATCCGTAAGTCGACTGGCGCATCGACCTGATTTTTTTGTACTTTAATGCAACCGGTTGCATTTATAATAGGAGATAGTACCAAAGACAATGACACCACTTACTTATTATCGATGCAAAGCAGTTGAAGCGTTTCAAAAATGAGGCCATGTAAAGATGAGTATATTTGAAACAACGATTCTAAAGAAAACTTTTATAACTGAACATAAAAAACAGATGACTCAAACGGCCAGCTATTATGTTGCCTTTATTGCCCTGGGTTTGGTTATTGCTTCATTGGGACCAACCTTAGCCAGTTTAGCTGAACAAACAGGTACGAGGTTGAGTCAAATTGGCATTCTCTTCACGGTTCGCTCCATGGGAGGCTTGTTAGGGGCCTTGCTGGGGAGCCGGTTGTATGACCGTTCTTCTGGACACCCGGTCATGGGGGTGATGTTGCTCATCTTGGTCTTGACGATGAGTTTAATACCGCTGATGCCGTTGTTGTGGTTTTTGGGCCTGGTCATATTTGTTTTGGGATTTGCCGAAAGCACGCTTGATGTAGGCGGTAACACGATGTTAGTTTGGGTGCACGGGCATAAAGTAGCCCCGTTCATGAATGGACTGCATTTTTTCTTTGGGGTCGGTGCGTTTTTGTCCCCCATTATAATTGCCCAAGCAGTGCTGATGAACGGAGACATTACCTGGGCTTATTGGATATTGGCCCTGTTGCTCTTGCCGGTAGCCATCTGGTTAATGCGCGTACCCAGCCCGGCGAGACAAATTGATTCTGCCAATAGGCCAATCCGATCAGCCAATTATTTCTTCGTGGGTTTGACTGCTCTTCTTTTCCTCCTTTATGTCGGTGCCGAAGTTGGTTTTGGGGGCTGGATATTTAGTTATGCAGTGGCTTTAAATTTGGCCGATAAAACAATGGCGGCTTATCTTACCTCTGGCTTTTATGGCGCATTCACCGTAGGCCGATTGCTCAGTATCCCGCTTGTGGCTCATTTCAGGCCACGTTCGGTTTTATTGAGCGATTTGGCCGGGAGTTTGTTCAGTCTAGGACTGATTGTTCTCTGGCCCACTTCGTCGGTTGTGGTCTGGCTGGGTACATTGGGGTTCGGTTTGTCGATGGCCTCAATTTTTCCCACTGTTTTTTCTATGGCCGAGCGTAAAATGACCATTACCGGGCAGATAGCCGGTACATTTTTCGTTGGTGCCACGCTAGGGGCAATGTCAATCCCCTGGCTTGTTGGGCAACTGTTTGAACTGATGCAACCTCAAGCAATGATGGTGTTTTTGCTGATTGATCTGGCCCTGGCTTCAGTTGTGGTCATCATCCTCCATAGGAGGACTTGATAATTTTCCTCTAATGTCGTATCATCTCACCTGGCAGCTTGTCGAAAAAGTAGGGATGGCATCCTTACGCCATCCCCGCAGAGGCATGGGGATGCCTCTGCTACCCAAATTTGGTTCAATCTGCTAGCAGCTTGTCGAAAAAGTAGGGATGGCATCCTTATGCCATCCCCGCAGAGGCATGGGGATGCCTCTGCTACCCAAATTTGGTTCAATCTGCTAGACTCATTCACAGACAAAAGCCCAAGCAGTCAGATAGTTATGCCGACAAATCTTCCTCCAGAATATTTTGAAGCAGAAAAACGATATCGGGCCGCCGAGTCGATGACGGAAAAAATCGCCTCCCTGGAAGAATTGATTGGCACCATTCCCAAACACAAAGGGACGGACAAACTCAGGGCGGATTTTCGCCGGCGGCTCTCTAAGCTAAAAAATGCAGCCCGGTCTAGCAAAGGGGCCGGCCGGCACATCTCAGCCTTCCATATCGACAAAGAAGGGGCGGGACAAGTGGTGGTCGTCGGCCCGGCCAATGTGGGCAAATCCGCCCTGGTGGCCACGCTGACCAACGCCACCCCCGAAGTGGCCGATTTCCCGTGTACCACCTGGCAACCTACCCCTGGCATGATGCCTGTGGAAAACATTCAGGTCCAGTTGATCGATACCCCCCCCCTGGATAGGGAGTTTGTCGAGCCAGACTTGCTCGATCTGATTCGAAGATCAGACCTCATCCTGCTGGTTGTGAACTTGCAGACAGATCCAATACAGCAGCTTGAGGACACGGTTGCTTTCCTGCAAGAACATCGAATCGTGCCCCACCATCTGCAAGATCGTTACCCCGAACAACGAGGGCTGACCTTTGTCCCGCTTTTGGTCCTGGTCAACAAGAACGATGACCAGAATTCAGATGAAGATTTTGAGATTTTTTGCGAACTCCTTGAAGAGGATTGGCCCTTGTTGCCTGTCTCTGCCACGACCGGTCGCAATCTTGAGCACCTCAAGCAGGCTGTGTTTGAGCAACTGGGAATTATTCGCGTTTACTCCAAACCTCCCAGGAAAGAACCGGATTTCAGCACCCCGTTTATATTGAACAGAGGCAGTACTGTAGCCGATTTTGCCGGCAAGGTCCACAAAGATTTCTTCGAAAAGCTAAAAACGGCCCGAGTCTGGGGTAGCGCCGTGTACGACGGCCAGATGGTCCAACGCGATCACGTCCTGCATGATGGTGACGTGGTGGAACTAAACATTTAAGCCCTAATTGGACACCAATGCCAGCAGCTCTATCGGTCTTTTTTATCACTCTGGGCTTAGGCCAACTGGTTTCAACCCATTGGGAGTGGCGTGGGGCCTCGTTGGTGGGGCCGAGTCACCTGGCCGGGTATGGGCTGGGAGGGCTATGGCTGTTGGTTGGGGCGCTGACCCTACCAACCACCTGGTCCGTTTTATGGTGGACTTTCCCGGCGGGACTACTGGTTATCATCCTGTTACTGCTGGGCGGCTCCTTTATCACCCCGTCTCCTCATCCTGACTGGCTCTTTAGTCCGGATCACCCGGCCCACGCCGGTTGTTATCCCGTGCAGGTCCCCGATGGCAATTATTTCATGCCCGGCTTTTTACTGCTGCCTCTAATCCCGTCTGAAGGTGAAGAAAATTCACGTGAGTTGGTATCCTCCCCTATAGCAAGACAAGACGGCCCGGCCGTTTGTATCATCCCCGGGGCAGGCGATACCAAAACCTCTTTTAAATGGCGATTGGTACAAGCCCTCCTGGCCGAGGGCTTGACAGTTTTAACCATTGACCCGCCCGGACATGGGGATTATCGCCACCGTCCCCTGACTTATCCCGCTGGTCTGTCGGCCATTCCGGCGGCGATAAAGTTTCTGAGAACGCAAGTCGGAGCGAAGCAAGTTGGCTTGGCCGGCATCAGCCTGGGGGGAGCGATGGCCATCAGGAGCTTGGCTGAAAACCTGAACGCAGATACCAAAACTGACGTACGGGCCGATGCATTGGTGGTATTGTCTACGCCAGGATGGCTGAACTACAACCGGGCCTTAGTTTACCGGGAGACGTGGGCTACTTTGCGTGCGCCAGTTTTGTCCTTGTTGCGGGAAGTTAGTTTTAGACAAATTTGGCAAAGCTGGTTCAGCGGGGGCTACCGGAGCCAGCACAACACAGCCGAGTTGATTGATCGGTTGAAGCCAGTGGAAAGTATCGGCCGCATTAAGAATATCCCCATTTTGCTGGTTTACAGCCGGCGTGATCCGATCGCCCCGATGGAAACGGCTCAGGCGATGCTTCAGGCAGCACCACAGGCCACCCTGTTAGAATCAAAAAAGGCCAGCCACGTTACGCTGACCTTGATGCCGGAGATTAACCGGCAGGTGGCCCGTTGGTTGCGACAGCAGTTGGTGGGCGAATGAGCGAACCCACAGGGCAGGCGACCAACGACGAACGACCAACGACGAACGACCAACGACGAACGACTACTGATCACTGATCACTGACCACCGACCAACCTGCAACCTTGCGACCCTGCTACCTGCTCCCTTGCTCCCTCGCTCCTTTGCTCCCCTGCTCTTCTGCCCCCCGCTCAGCCTGGTAATAGGTGCTGCCATCGGGCATCGTGGCCCCCCAAAGTTTAGCCCCATCCAGGTTGGCGCCTTGCAGATTGGCATCTTTCAGGTTAGCGTTGCGTAAATCGGCTTGGGCCAGGTTGGCGCTACGTAGGCTGGCTCTTTCCAAGTTCGTTCCTCGCAGGTCGGCTCTGGCCAGGTTGCTCCAGGCCATGTCAGCCTCGGCCAGATTGGCCCGGCTCAAATTAGCCCCACTCAAATCAACCCCTACCAGCCACAAGGGCCTGGATGACATATTGATCAGCAGGTACAACTCTTTTTGGGTGAATTCCATTAACCAATCCTCCCTTTTGGTTTCAAGGCATCGGGACCCAACCTTGTGAAATCGCGTAGGCCGCCAACAGGGCCACGGTATTGGTCAGCATATGCATCAGGATGGCCGGCCAGATCGAACCAGAGATCTGGTACAAAAAGGCGAAGATTAAGCCCAGAATGAAGATTGGTAAAATCGAAGTCGGGATAAAGTGAGCAATAGCAAACAGACCGGCGCTGACCAGGGCGGCCTTCTGCCAATCCCATTTGTGACGCAAGCCGGTAAACACAAAACCTCTAAAGAAAATCTCTTCCACAAAAGGAGCGACGACCGCCCCGCCAAAAAGTAAGGCCAGCGGAAAACCCGTGTTCTCGAACATTAGGGTAATATCGGGCTGGATTTGTAAATCAAACAGACTCAACAAGATGGCATAAATCAGGTTAAACAGCAAAGACAGGAGCATCAAGCCGCAACCTATGCTCACTGCCCGAGGATGGAAACCACGTAACCCCAGATCAGCCCAATTTGCTTTATATTTGTAAATAGTAAAATACCAGGTGGGTAACAGCAGCACGGCCTCGCCGAAAACAATCAGCAGGCCGGCATCGACGGGCAGGGTCAGGCTCTCCCCCAAGAAGCCGATCATCGCAAAAGAAAGAATCCAGAGCACAAATACCATCAGCCCCCAGACTACATCGCGCGGGGTCCAGGGCACGGGCGAATCCGGCGGTAAATTGAGACAATTAAGTCCGTTTTTGGGAGGGCGAGTAGTAGACTTCTTTCCTGTATTCAACATTATCTGTTTTGATGATGATGTCTTGCACGATGGGGTTTTCTTAACCGGTTAACCGGTAGCCACCGTTACCGACAGCGTTTGCTGGCACGTATCAAGCCAGTCCAGCATCGCCTGAATCTGATTGACCCTAAACTGGTGCACTAGCCAATCATAAGGCTGCGTGTGTTGTAACCCCTTGGCCTGTTCCTGCTGCTCTGCCAGCCAGGACTGGCAGGCCGCCCGCTGCTGCTCGATCAAACGTTGGGCTTTATCAGGGCCCTCCTGCCGGGCAAAGTAGAGCTTGGCCAAAAAATCCAGCCGTAACCGTCGCCCATGCTCCACCGGACGCTCCACCCAGGCCAAAAATGCCTCCCGGCCACCATCGGTCAACTCAAAAATTTTGCGGGGGGGTCGGGTTTCTTGAAGTTTCAGGGTGGTGGTCAGATAACCTTCCTCTTCCAGCTTGGCCAAAAGCCCGTACAACCGACTCTGCTTCAACCGCCATACCAGCCCCAAGCCGGTTGGATCAGAGAGCTGCTGGTAAATCTCGTAGCCGTGCCGTGGCTGCTGGCGCAAAAACCCCAGCAGCGCATATTCAATTGTCAAGGGCTGGCGGACCATCGGGCTCATAATGTTTCCAATCGGAATTTAGACTCCATCACCGACAGCGTAGCACAACCCCAACCGAATGTCAATCAAATCCGCTGCGGAGGTCGGACAAACTCGGTGATCCGCCCCAGGGCATCGATGACCGTCACACCTCCACCGGACGACGCAACTGGAATGAAGTTATACTTGGCCAGGATGATCTGTCCCTCGGTCCCTCGCACAAAGTCGATAAAAACATGACCCAGTTCAGGATTGGCCGCATCGTTGACCAGGGCGATGGGGTAATCAGCGATGGTGTTCAGCGCGTCGGGGATTTCCAGGCGACCGACCTTGTCGGAATTATCCTGGGAGATGTCGCTGCTGTAGACGATCCCGGCATCCCCCTCCCCCAAGGCCACTTTGGTAAACACCGCTTTGACAGTCTGCTCGTAAGAGACGACATTGCTTAACACTGCGTCTTTATACCCGGCCCCAAAAGCCGGATCCTGGCTGGTCCTGTCCAGAAATTCCAGCGAATATTTGCCTACGGGCACCTCGCCAGCGGCCAGAATCAGGACCACGCCGGGCTGGGCCAGGTCTTGCAATTCGGCGATTTGGGCCGGATTATCGGTGGGATAGACCACCACCAGTCGATTGTGGGCAAAAAGCTGCGGCGTGCCATTAACCACCCGGCCGGATTCGATGGCGATGTCCATCTGTTTGGTATTGGCGCTGGCAAACACGTCGGCGGGCGCGCCCTGGCCAAGCTGCTGGGCCAACTGCTGCGACCCGGCAAAGTTGTAGGTCACCGTGACCCCCGGATAGGCCGCCTCAAACTGTTGCCCAATTTCGGTGAAGGCTTCGGTCAGGGAGGCGGCGGCAAAGACGGTCAGGTTGCCCTTCAATGAGTCAGCTTCTGCCGGGGACATTGCGCCATTCAAAGCCCGGGCTACTTCCGTAGTGGGCACACACAGTTTCCAGCCCACTTCCAGTAGATCGGGATCAGCGACCTGCGCAAAGGTATTATCGATGGCATGCTGTTGATTGGTAGCCGCGACAATGGCCGGGTAGGCTGCCATGTCGCCCAGAAACTTGGCCGCAATCTTACTCAACCAGTCGTCGGCCTGGACGGTGTACATCTCTTGGCAGAGGTCGTCTTGGATTGGCGGTTCGGCGACAACCGCCAGCGGGGCCAGGGTGGCCAACAAAACGACAGCCAGGAACCAATGTAGTAAACGGCGAAAGTTGGGTAACATAAGTTTAGACCTCCTGAGTTGTGAATGTTGTGAATAGGGAATGCTCAAAAATTATTTAATGATCGGGTCTACCTCGCGCTGCAAGATACGCTTGACCACGATCAGCACCAGAAAGGAACAGCCGATCAGGATCACGGACAGAGTCAAAGCCACGTCCAGATTGAGTTCAAAGCCGATGTAGATCGCCAGCGGCATGGTTTGAGTCCGGCTGGGGTAGTTCCCGGCAAAGATGATGGTGGCGCCAAACTCGCCCAGGGCCCGGGCCCAGGTCATCACGCTGCCGCTGAGCAGCGCCACCCAGGAGAGGGGGATGGTGACGTGCCGAAAAATCTGCCAGCCGTTGGCCCCATCCAGGGCCGCGGCCTGCTCCAGTTCTGCATCAACGCCACGAAACCCTAAAATCGCCGCCAGCACGTACAGGGGCGCGGCCACAAAGGTCTGGGCCAGGATCACCGCGGTCTGGGTGAAGGCGACCTGAATGCCCCAGTCATCCAAAAGCCCGCCGAGCAACCCCCGCCGGCCAAAGGCCATCAGCAAGGCCACCCCGGCCACCGCTGGGGGTAGGACTAATGGTAAATCAAGCACCGTCTCTACTGCCTGCCGAAAAGGAAAATTATGCCGGGCCAACAGATAAGCCACTGGCGTCCCAAAGATGATCGTCACTACGGTGGTAATCAGGCTCGTCTTCAGGCTGAGGACCACGGCCTGGAGGACCTGGAGGTCGACCAGATTGGCCAGCAATCGGGCTGGTTCAGTGTGCCAAAACAGGGCCACCAGCGGCAAAGTCAGAAAAATGAGAAAGGGGAGACTCAAAAACCGCCAGAGGGAGGGGAAGCCACCCACTGACGGGCGTACCGGACGAGAAGCGGTTACCGGAGCCATAAATCGCCTCACTGTAACTAATTTTAGGTCAATGAATGATTATTTATCTGTTTATTAGTCATTTAATGACTATCCATTATAAAGAAAAGCCTCAGCTTGTCAATATGCCACCTTGTCAACTAAATTCAGTGCCAGACTCAGTACATCCAAATTTGCTCTAGCTGGACCATAGTCCAGCGGCCAAAACGCGGACTGTGGTCCGCTCCGAGCTTGAAAATTGGATCTACTGAGACTATGACTGCCCCCGGTCGCTGTGAACCAGGAGATAGGTCCACAAAGTCTGATGAGTTGCCGGCGGCAGCAAAAATCCAGTCGGAAGACAAGTTAGACGGCCTTCCATGAGAACAGGCTCATAGCGATGTTCCTCCAGGGCCGACGGGCGGGGCAAGCGACGCCGATCGTAGGCCACCACGGGGAAGCCCTGATCTTTGACCATTCGCAAGCCACGGAGCGATTCCAGCAGACGGGCCAGTTGTCGGCTTAACCCGGCAATCTTCTGGATTTACCCCGATTTTTACGGTTGTTGCAGATCGCTGACATAAATCGTAGCTTCGGCTTGTCTGAGTTGGCCCTAATCCCGCTTCAACAGAGTCCCGGAGCGGTTCCTTCTTTGTGGCGACAGCTACAGGAGAGCCTGTCCCGGCACACCAGAAACCGGACGAGGTAGGCGGCGGCCAGCCCTACCCCAAAACCGATGGCCATATTCGTTACTGTGCAGACGATGGCCGTGAGCAGGGCAATACGCCATCCCCAGCCGGAGAGACCCTTGATGGTTTTCAGCATCTCAAAACCCACCAAAAACATCATTCCGCCGACCAACGGCATCGGGAAGGCCGCCAGCAGGTCGGCCAGGGATTGTCCCAGAAACAGCCCCAGGCCGATCTCGATGAGCCCCTCCAGGATGTTGGCCCCACCGGTGCGCGCCCCAAAGTAATATTGGCTGGCTAACCCGCCCGCACCATGACACATAGGCATCCCACCCAGAAAAGAGGGGATAATGTTCATAAAGCCCATATTTATCATCAAACGCCGCTCGCTGACCGCTTTATCCGGAAAGTAGTCCCGGATCAGGGCCGCCGTCGCGATAATGGCGTTGGTAATAGAGAGGGGAATCTGGGCAAAACCCGCCAACAGCAGGGCCTGCCAGACCTCCGACAGGTTGGGTACGGTCAACGACGGCAGTGTAACCGCCACTGCCAGCGAGCTCAAGCCTCCCTGCCAGGCCAGGATGACCACCCCCAGGACCATCAGGGCCAGGGCCGCCGGCGCATACCGGTTCTGGCGAAAAACAAAGACCATGACGATGGCCAAAATGCCCAGGAAGGGCAGCGGCAGCATCATCTTAAGCCCCTGCCAGGTCAGCAGAATACCCAGGGCCACCTGGACCCCTCGCACCACAAACAGCGGTGTCCAGACCACAATCTTACGCAACAGGCCGGTAAAAGGCAGGACCAACCAGATCAGCCCCAGCCCAAACCCGGAGGCATAAACCATCGAGGCTGGCCATTGCTGGGCAATCGCCGCCACCGAGACCACCTTTTTGGGTTCCACGGGCATCGGCAGGCGATAAACCAGGCCGGTCACAATGTTAACCAGCCCAATCATAATGAACAGGCCCGCCGGATTAAGCCCATTCACCACGATCAACCCTACAGCCAGGGGAAAGAGCGTGCCGAAATCCCCCATCGACCCGGCCAATTCGCGCAGATTGAATTCAAAGTCCCGGTGCCGGTTCATCAAGTGATGCCAATTTCTTGAGCTAAATTGCCCCAAACCATCATTTCGGCGCTAAAGCTCCACCGGTCGCTCTGGAGCTCCGTTGCGGGCTGATTAGTCTCACGACGGACCACCAGCAAACACCGTTCCCCGGTCCGCAAATCGATGGTGGCGATACCGGTTTTCTGCCCGGCTTCAACTACCGCCGGCGACAGCAGGCCGCCAACCTGCCAGCCCGCCAGCCCGGCCAGCTCGACCAGATGTTCGCACAAAATGCTCTTCCCGGCCCCTCTGTCGCCGGTGATGATATACAACCTCGACATCCTTAGTCCTGGCCGCCGCCAGGGTTGAGGACCATCAGCTTCAGCTCGGTCATCTCGGCGATGGCGTAGTGAGGCCCTTCCCGGCCAACTCCGGAACCTTTGACGCCGCCGTAGGGCATCTGATCCACCCGGAAGGTGGAGACATCATTGATCTGCAAGCCGCCCACCTCGATCTCCTCGAAGGCCCGCAGAATGCGGTTCATATTCTGGGTGAACAGCCCCGATTGCAGCCCGTAGTCGGTGTTGTTGGTCAGGGCAATGGCCTCGTCGAACTCATCGTAAGGGGTGATCGTTATCACCGGGGCGAAGATCTCGTCCCAGTTGACCTTCATCTCCGGAGTGGTCTTGGCCAGCACCGTCGGCTGGAACAGCGTCCCTTCGAGCGTACCGCCGATGAGAAGTTCAGCCCCTTGCTCAAGCGCCTCTTTTACCTTGGCCATAGCTTCTGTGGCCGCCCCCTCGTCGATCATCGGCCCGACAACCACCTCCAGATCGCGCGGATCGCCGACTTTTAGTGAGCTGATCTTATCCAGCAGCTTTTCGGTGGTCTTGTTGTAGATGGGCCGGTGCAACAGGACCCGCTGCACCGAAATGCAATTCTGGCCGGCGTTGGTGAAGCCTCCCATCGTAATCCGGCTGACCGCATAGTCAATGTTGGCATCTTTGTGGACGATGGCCGCCGCATTGCCGCCCAACTCCAGCCCAACCCGCTTGCGGCCGGCCACAGCTTTCAGATGCCAGCCCACCTGGGAACTGCCGGTGAAGGAGAGATAGGCAATCCGGGAATCGGCCACCATTTTCTCGGCGGCCGCGCCGCCGCACACGGTTACGCTGAGGGCTTCGGGCGGATAACCCGCTTCGAGCAGCATTTCACCCAGCAGCAGTCCGGACAGAGGCGTGTTCGAGGCGGGCTTCAGAATGAACGAGTTTCCGGCGGCTACGGCCGGCCCCAATTTGTGACAGGCCAGATTAAGCGGGTAATTGAACGGGGCAATGCCCAACACCGGCCCCAGCGGTGCCTGGCGAACCAGCCCGATCCGGCCTTCGCCCGCTTCCGTCCAGTCGAGCGGGATGATTTCGCCGCCCAGCCGCTTGGCCTCTTCGGCCGAGATACGGATGGTCTCTTTGGCCCGGCTCACTTCGCCGCGAGCCACGTTTTGCGTTTTACCCCCCTCCAGCACCAGCGTTTCAACCAGTTCTTCGGTGCGCGCTTCCATTTGATCCAGCAGGTTGACCAGGATTTTGGAGCGTTGGTGTGATGGCAGTTTCCGGGTGATCTCGAAGCCTGTCACTGCCGCGGATACGGCCTCTTCGAGGTCGGCTGCAGTGGCCTGATAGACTTCGGCCACGATTTCATGATTGAAAGGAAAATATACCTCTTTCAATTGGTCACTTTTGCGCCATTCACCGGCGATCAGGAATTCATATTTTTTTACCATTTTTCTCCTCTTAATAGCGTTATGACGAACCAACATAACGAATTTACCTGATAAACATACACCTGTCAAGTGACGGAAGTTATATTAAGGTAGAAGGCATCGACAATCAGCGGCGTGGCCCGTCCGGCAATGACAAAACGCTGGGGTTGCTCGGGAAAGACCGGCGTGCGCCCCAAACCATCCGTCACCTGAACCTCTTCCCCCATTGGTTGTGAAGAGAGTAATTGAGTAAATTTGAAGAGGATACAATAGCAACACGTTTTGAGAGGGGTGAAAAATTGGCGAAGTGCAAAATAGGAGTAAACTTACCCCAAGAATGCCGAATTACGAGAATCTACTCGGTTGAGGAGATATGATGCAGTCAAAAAACGTTCTGCCGCTACGCCTGGAAAAGAGTTACGGCCTGAACGACACCCAGTTGGCCCACATTCGCCAGTTGGAGAAAGTATGTAACCAATTTGAAGGGCTGACCATGAAACTGAATTGGAACAGCCTCCAACACCGGCCATCCGATGAAATCAACGATTTTTTATATTACGAAGGGGATAAACTGGTGGGCTATCTGGCCCTGTATAGCTTCAACAAAAAAGAAGCCGAGGTCAGCGCTATGTCTCACCCCGATCATCGCCGGCGTGGTATCTTCAAGCAGTTGTTGGCAACCGCCCGCTCAGAACTGAGAAAACGTACCATCCCTGAATTTCTCTTCATCTGCGAACGGGTTTCAGCCTCGGGCAGGCAGTGTATGCAGGCCATCGGGGCCAGGTATGAATTTTCAGAATACAAGATGAGCTTAAAGGAAGCAATCAGGCCCGCGGTCACCTCGGCCGACTTGCGGCTAAGTCCGGCCTTGCCGGAAGATATAGCCAGCATGGCTCACATGGAGGCGATTTGTTTTGAGATGCCTCTGGCAGAAACGAAACATCGCCTGGAACGTAATCTGTCTGATCCTGGCCGCAGGCTTTTGATCGCCATCGTTGGTGGGGAAAGGATCGGTAAAATTCATATATTGCAAGCTGAAACAGAAACTTACATTTCAGCTTTCTGTGTCTTACCGGCCCACCAAAAAAAGGGCTATGGTACAACGATCTTGAGCCGCACCGTAGAGCAATTAGTCGATGAGGATCATCAAAATATCTCTCTCGAAGTGGCCACCAACAACGAGCATGCCCTGTTGTTATATCAACAGTGTGGGTTCCAGGTCACCACGGCTTATGATTACTATCGCCTGGCGGTGGAGGCTTAAGAGCATGTCTAATGAAGGTTAAAAATTTAATTCGGTAAATAGGGTGCTTTGTTGGGCTCCGGCTGGACCACAGTCCAGCCGCCCGAGTCGCGGACTGTGGTCCGCTTGGAGCAATATATTGACATAACTGTAAGAAAGCCTATTACCGAATTATTTTTCTTAAAGTTCATTAGTCGTTTGTGTGTATTATTGGGATAAAAAACGACTCAAGTCGTTACTACCAACGCTAAACTTTAGTTTTCAGACACCCTCTAAGAACGCAGGGTAGCCACCAGGCGCAGTGGCTGGCCGAGCAAATCGAGCGCGGCCACAATGTTGGGCGCGACGACATCCGCAGCCATGAGCGTTTCCATCGCCGCTCCTTCTGCCTGCAGCACGGCGATGCCCAGGACGGCCTCTTTGAGCATCAACCGATCATTGCGGCCATTGCCAATACAGACCGTTGTCTCAGGATCCAGTTGTTCAACATATTTGAGTTTACCCACATCCTGGGCCTTGGTTGGCAGAATGGACAGTTGGCAGGGCAGGCCGGTCAGCTTTGACCTGACCTGACCAAAGGTATCCGCCGTCAGCACGTGGATTTGAATTTGTTCCGACAGCCTCTTTAAGCGTTGTTCAACCCCGTCAAGCGGTTCTCCATCACAGGCCAGAGTACCGTTATAATCCAAAACAAGGTGATTCAGTTGTAATTTCTTGTAACCGGGAATAGCGATTTCGATCATCTTGACCTCAATGAACAACAAGTTGTTCTCAAGCGATGCTGGCTAACCACAATAGCGCCAGCCCAACCTGCTGGCTGCGGCCTACAAATAAGCCCAACATCAGAGCCAGGACCACCAGCAAGACGACGATAGCCAGGGCCATGCAACCGATGAGCAGCCAGATCGGTGTGTTGCTATCGGCCGTCATCGGCATCGGACTGTGAGCGACGGGCTGGGGAGGGATAGAAACTACCGGGGAAGGAGCTGGCGGTCGGTCGATTGCATTAGGATCGGGCTGACTGAGGGTAAACAGGAAGGTAGCATCGCCGATGCCAATTCTATCGTTATCTTGCAGGCGGGTCGGCTGGGCAATCTGCACCCCATTGACGTAAGTACCGTTGGCACTCCCCTGATCGTGAATAATAAATGTATTATCAATGGGCGTCAGGACAGCATGGTGGCGCGACACTTTCTGGTCGGCCACCACAATGGCATTGCCCTTCTCCCGTCCCAGTTGCACCTCACCCCGCAGGGGAAAGGTCTGGCTAATGTGTCCCCCAACCAGCAACGACAGATAAGCCTTGGGCGATGGCTCCTGTAAGGTTAAAAATTCTTCTTCGTCTTCGGTAATATAGCGTACCAATTTTGACGACCCCAGCCTGGATTTAATTATAGCACAGTTGGCGTTTGAAATCTATTCTTGTTAGGTTCTGCTAATCATTATTTTGATAGATTATGTTATGTGTACTTGACCATAATGGAAAATACGGTTATTATATACATATAGTTTGTTAATCCATTGACGGGGGTAGAGTCATTAGCGTCGATATGGATAGTGGGCAATCGAATAGATTATTTATTATGTTGGCGGTAGCGATGATTGGCCTGATCTGTATTGGGCTGATGGGATTGGGTGGTGTTATCTATTGGACACGGAGTAGCCGGGCGCAGGAGTCTGCGGCTGTTATTCCCACGGCCACGCCCATCCCGCCCACGTTTACGCCCACTTCGACTTTCACGGCCACACCCACGGACACGCCTTTACCAACCCCAACCGGTACCCCCGTCATCAATAACAATGGTGGTGAAGAGGCAACCGCTACGCCTGGCGAAGCTGAAGCACCAACCGACACCCCAACACCGGACCTCGAATCAACGCCCACCAATACCCGGGTCTTGCAAACTCCGACCGAGACGACCACGCCCACCCCCACTTCCTCGCCGGCTGCGGAGATGCCTGAAGGGGGGGGCGTACTCCCGGCAAGTGGCAACGGTTTTCTAATCTGGGCGGGGGTAGTTTTATTGGTACTGCTCACCGTGGGGGTTGCTAATCACCTCAGACCATCTGCACCGGGTGACTGAACTGAAAATCACCAAATTCAAATAAGATAAGAAAAAGCGGCAACTCCACCGAGTTGTCGCTTTTCGTTTGCCATTGCAGACCATAACACCTATGTGGCTAAAAGATCTAAGGCCTGTAAAGTACAAACTAATCTTTTAAATAGCGATTGATGGTTGTCAGTAACCGATTCAAATCTACCGGCTTGGTGAAATGTTCATTGGCGCCAGCAGCTAAAGCTCGCTCTTTATGTTTGGCGCTGGCCCAAGCCGAGATAGCAATGATTGGAATATCAGCCGTTTTCTCTTCCGAACGGATAACTTTAATCGCCTCAAAGCCATCCATACGTGGCATGCGTAAGTCCATCAAGATTAAATCAGGGAGCCAGGACCGCGCCTTTTCTACACCCTCTAAGCCATCGCCGGCTACAGCCACTTGAAAACCATTCAGCTCTAGCATTTGAGCGAGAATATCTCTTTGAGCGGGATGATCCTCGATATATAGTACCTTTGACACGCAATTGCTCCCGTTAAATGAATTTTCTAATATTATAATTATACAGGTTATTTACAAAGAAGAAAATATTACAACCTTATCAAGACTATCACAACTATGAAAGTATGTCAAGAGAGCATAACCTTTAAATCTGACAAAAACTCCATGACTACTACTATATCTGGCCGGCCAACATCATTAAACTACTAGATATTGTGCTTAAATTAAGTTAAAAAAGAGGACGGACTGCATTTTACATAGAACCGTCCCATAGCACAAATTTTTGTCGTTCTGCCACGATTCAATTATCATTGGAAAAATCTTTCTATACATTTCTCACTTCCTCTTATCAGGTAACCCGAATCACTCGCGTTCGCTAAATTCAGTCTTGAAATAAAACTGCGGAGGTAAATCGTATCGTGACTCCTGAAATTGCCACGGTCCTGGCCATCCTGATCGTGGCCATCATCTTTTTCGTTACCGAAAAATTGCGTGTTGATGTGGTGGCCCTGCTGGTACTGGCTAGTTTGGTCGTCACCGGCCTGGTCACGCCAGCCCAGGCCGTGTCTGGCTTTAGTAATCCGGCGGTGGTCACCGTCTGGGCTGTTTTCATCTTGAGCGGAGCTCTGTCGCGGACGGGAATTGCCAATCGAATTGGGCAACAGGTGTTGCGCCTGGCCGGTGATGGCGAAGCCCGGCTGCTGGTGGTCATTATGCTGACCTCAGGGGTCATGTCGGCCTTTATGAATAACATTGGTGTAGCGGCTATGTTTTTACCGGTGATTTTGGGCATTTCGCGGCAGACTAAGCGGTCGCCCTCTAAATTCCTGCTGCCTCTCGTGTTTAGCACGTTACTTGGCGGTATGGCCACCCTCATCAGTACCCCGGCCAACATCCTGATCAGCGATGCCCTACGTGACGCCGGTCTGCGTTCTTTCGGCCTGTTTGATTACACCCCGGCTGGCCTGATCATCCTGCTGGCCGGGACTGGGTTTATGGTGCTGGTGGGCCGCCATCTGTTGCCAACCCAGACCCCAACTAAAGCTCTATCCGGCAAAGCCAATAGGGAAACAAATGATAAGGAATTGTACAAGTTAGAAGAGCGACTGGCCGGTGTGGCCTTACCAGCCACCAGCCAGTTAGCCGGCAAAACACTGGCCGGTAGCCGTATTGGCTTGGTCCTCGGTTTGAACATCCTGGGCTTGAAACGACATGGCCGCAAGCACATGGCCCCAAAGCCCGAAACCATCCTCCAAGGGGGTGATCACTTGTTAGTGTCGGGACGGTTGGATCGGCTGGATGAACTGAGCCAGCGGCCTTCACTCATTGTAGAAGAGGACAGGGTGGCCGTTGAGCAACTCCTATCCAGCGATATTGGGATGGCCGAGTTGAAGATTGAGGCCAACTCCTCTTTCGTGGGGCAAACACTGGCCCAAATCGACGTACGTCGCCAATTCGGTTTGAACGTATTGGCCATCAGGCGCAATGGACAGCCACGCCGGACCAATCTGCAAAATATCCCCCTGGAAGTGGGAGACAGGTTGCTCATCCAGGGGCCACGGGCCAGCCTGGAAGCTCTCTACAACAGCCCTGATGCTTATGCATCAGACGAGGCAGCGGTCGCCGCCTACGATTTGCAGGAACGGTTACTGGTCGTCCGCATCCCCGAAAATTCTTCTCTGGACGGCAAATCGCTGGTCGAAAGCCGCCTGGGCCAAGCCTTTGGCCTGATTGCCCTGGGCATTATCCGGGCTGGCCAAACCAAATTGATACCTGCCCCGGACTTCAAGTTGATGGCCGGTGACCTGTTGATTGTCGAAGGCCATCCCGAAGATTTGATCACCGTGCGGGGCTTGCAGGAATTGATCATCGAACGGGATCTCGACATTGAGCTGTCAGAGTTGGAATCAGAGACGATCGGGCTGGTGGAAGCAGTGCTTTCCCCTTACACGACCCTGGTCAACAAGACTCTGCGGGAGCTCAACTTCCGTGAGAAATACGGCCTGAGTGTCCTGGCCATCTGGCGCAGTGGCCGCACCTACCGCTCCAACTTAAACGATATGGCCTTGCGCTTTGGTGACGGCCTGCTCTTGTATGGCCCCCGCCAGAAAATAAAACTTTTGGGTCAGGAATCTGATTTCCTGGTGCTGCAAGAAGGTGCCCAGGAGGAACCGCGTCTCCATAAGGCCCCCCTGGCCGGGCTACTTATGGCCGGGGTGATATTGACCGTCTTGGTCGGCTGGCTGCCGATTTCGATTGCGGCCATTATTGGGGCCACGTTCATGATTATTACCGGCTGCCTGGAAATGGATGAAGCCTACCGTTACATCGAATGGAAGGCGGTTTTCCTCATCGCCGGGATGCTGCCCCTGGGCATTGCCATGCAGGAGACGGGAGCGGCTCGTTTTCTGGCTAACGGTATGGTGACTGCCATCGGGGGGCTGGGACCGGTCGCCGTACTGGCCGGCATGTTCGTCCTGACCACCCTGGCCACTCAATTTATGCCCAACCCGGTCGTGGCTGTACTGATGGCTCCCATTGCCCTGAGCACGGCCAGTGATTTAGGCGTTTCTCCTTACACCTTTATGATGGGCACCGCTTTTGCCGCCTCCTCCAGCTTTCTCAGTCCGGTGGGCCATCCGGCGAATGTGTTGGTGATGAGTCCCGGTGGGTATCGTTTCGCGGATTACATAAAGGTTGGCTTACCTCTGGCGTTCGTGCTATTGCTTGTGACTGTGGTAACTGTGCCTGTTTTATGGCCGTTTGCACCCTAATACTCAAAGCGTGCGTTTCATTTCGGTTGTAGCCAAGAATCTTACCTTTCCTTCAAGCGGGTTCCGCGTCTTTACACGTTCCTCGGCTGGCCAGCCCAGGGTAATTAATCCCTGGGGCTGCCAATCCTTCGGTAATCCTAGCCTATCCTGGACCAACTCCGGCACAAACAGCGGCGCACAGAGCCAACATGCTGCCAATCCTTCGGCGTGAGCCAGTAGCAGCAGGTTTTGGGCGGCCATAGCCGTACTCTGCACAGCCATAACCCACTCGTTGCGGGCCCGTCGGGCATCGGGGTAGGTGTCCATATCGACCATACTCAGGTAAACGATAATTAAGACAGGCGCGCCGGTTAGCCGGGCGTAACTCCGGGCCACGTCCCGCTCGATGTCAGCCGGGTCATCCCCATCGGCAGTTCGATCCGTCCGCAGCCGAGCGCCCATCGCCCGGGCCAGTTGATCTTTGTCGGCCATATCGGTCAGTACGGCAAAGCGCCAGGGCTGCCGGTTGTGGGCAGAGGGAGCCCAACTGGCCGCCTCCAGTAAGCGCCAAATCGTTTCCCTGGGGATGGGTTCAGGCCTATAACGCCGGATGGAGCGGCGGCTTTTGATGAGGTCGAGGAGGATATTTGATTTAACATCGTTATGGCTATCCTGATGGCTTTGTTCTGCGTGGTGTGTGACGTGTGGCGTGTTGCGTATTGCGTATTGCGTATTGGTTGTAGCTAACTCGTCTTTCAACCTGCCAAACTCCACTCTTACATCCATAATGTTACATTCGTATCTACCGAAATACGTCCGTTTCTTTTGGCCGCAGTACATCGGCTGCTTTGGCCTGTTCATCAAAGGTAAAAGAGAGGCCGCGTATAACCACCACCGGACAGCCCTCGGCGGCTTGCCCCATTAACAGGCTGGCCGCAGCGGCAATCTGATCGGCAAAACCAACCTCGGTATATTGCAGGGGTTGACCAAACAGGTCCGGCTTCCCGCGCAAATCCTGGACCGGGGCCAGCCCGCTGAGGCCGATGGTGACGCCCACCGTACCCTTACGCCAGGGCCGGCCATGGCTATCGATAATCAGCACCGGTGGAGAGATACCGGTCAACTTGGCCAACCGCCGCCGAATCGCTCGGGCCGAGGCGTCGGGGTCTACTGGTAGACGTAGTAGCACCTCCTGCTCACTGCCCACATTGGAACGGTCCACCCCGGCATTAGCGCTGATGAAGCCTAACTTGTGTTCCACAATCAATAGCCCTTTCTGGGCGCGGATAATTTCAGCCGTGTCCCATAAAACCACTTCCACGTAAGCCGCTGGCTTGCCGGTAAGTTCGGCCAATTCCAGGGCTCGAACCGAGGGGATGACCGCTGACAAGCGGACAAACCGTCCCTCTGCCTTGGAGACGATCTTTTGGGCGATCACCACAATATCGTGGCCGGTTAGACTCAGATCGGCCTTTGACAGGGAAGCAACAATCAGCCCGGCCAGGTTATCGCCGGGCTGAATAAGAGGGATATGAGGGAGAGGGATAAATTGCGCAATGTTATTTACCAATGTTTGTCTTGTTCATGAGAATGATATTCAACTGTCGCCGCTACTTCATCCATCTCAATCCAGGCAGCCAAAAAGCCGTCACGAGAGCAAACCTGTGGCGCCGTATCAAAAGCAGGATCGTTAAGATATACCTGGTTGTCATCAATACCTACCACAACAACGGCATGAGGCGTACTCTGAGTCCAATAATCGAGAAAACGGGTTTGCACAAATACAAGGGGGGGTACATTTTGGGCCAGCCAAACCCGAAGTTGTTCTAAATTAGTGGAGCCATAGGTAACTTTGAAGCCCCACTTTTCAAGACGCCTTACACGGGAAGAGGGAGTGCCAATTTCATCAGCCTCAAACAACTCACTAACTTTGCTCTCCGCAACAGGATTTTCAAGATAGGCCAGCACCATACAAACGCAGGCCTCCAGACAAGTCCCGTCAGTTGTTTGCTGGAAGTGTGGTATTTTGAGCAAGGATACGGGCATGAGTCTTTATGTCCTCGATCATGTCGTCATTGAGTAACAGTTCACCGCTACGGGCATCCACATCGATTTCGCCCACCTGGCCCAATCTACCCCGAGACCCCATCGAAAAGACAATCGGAAAGCGCCAGAAAATAGCCTCCTGACCAGTCACAACCAGCAGAGGGATTTCTGGACTGATGAGCAGACTGACTTCATCCATTAAAAAACGGGTAAGTTTCCGCTTAGCCTGTTCGGCCGTAATGCCCAGAGTCGCCGAAAATTTAACTTCCAGTTGCAATCTATCTTCATCTAAAGTGATGAAAGAATTACCCGACCCCTGAGCCGGTTGAGTTAAGGCGATAATCATTGTCCTCACTCCCTAAAATTGACCTGAAATCCCGGTCATTGACAAGATGGAGCATTTTGCGTCTTCACTACAAGTATACTTCCATAACAGCCAAAATTCAAGATATTCTCTTTTTTGGCGGCTGAACGGGCCATTGTTGCTGAAAAAGCCGGTAAAAAATCATTATGGTAACCTCAAATCCCGGTAATCTTAATACCTGCTCCTTTGACTTTGTGGCGGATATTGATGCCGATCAGGATGGAGGTCAACCCCTCAACCACGACCGCATTTTGCAGCGGGCCGGCGTCGATGCCGCGCATGCCGGCTGCCTCGGCCAGGGCAATGGCCTCGGCTTTGGCCGCTTTATCATCGCCGCAGACCAGGACGTCACAATCGATGTGGCCTTCGTCCTCGGCTAAATGAGCGGCGCCGACATTTTGAAAAGCAGACACCACCCGCACTCCTTCGCCCAAAATAGCCTGGGCTTCCTGTCCGGCTGAGCCACCCGGCGGGATGTTGACCCGACTGGCTTTGGGCGGCTTAAGAGGCACGGTCACGTCAATCAAGATTTTGCCTTGCAATAAGTCCCGCAGCGCGGTCAGGGTTGGGCCCTGGGCGCTGTAAGGGACGGTCAGGACACACAGGTCAGCCTCTTGAACGGCTGCTTCGTTGGTCATGCCCTGAATTAAATTTTGGCCTGATTTTTCATTCAATTCGTTGGCCACCCGCTGTCCTTTTTCAGCCTGTCGGGAGCCAATAATCACCTTGTATCGGCCCGATTTGGCCCATCGCAGGGCCAATCCCGGGCCTTCGTTGCCGGTTCCACCCAGCACAGCAACAGTTTTAGACATTGTTCAAGAAACCCTCTCTTTGATTTTAGATTTGGATTGCGGATTGCGGACACTTGTCCTGTGTTTCTGCTGGAGATCACGTTTCACGTGTTCACGTATCATACCCCAGAACTTTCGTCCGGGCTAATTGGCCAAAACAGGGCCACGACCGGTGGTCCAATCAACAGCGGCACACCAAAGAGATGGCCGATGAGTTGATTTTGTAATAAGAGCGGATACCAAACCCGGATGGTTTCAAAATAGGGGATAATGAGCAGAGCAGTTACGGAAAAGACGATGCTGACCGTGAGGGGGCGCCGGTTAGGAAGCAGGAACGAGGCCAGGGGCAGAAACCAGAGCAGATACCAGGCATGGAAAACAGGGGCGACCAGAAGAACATACCAGAACAGGGTGAAGAATATGGAGGAAAGAGGAAGTACCCTAACGGGTACAGGCAGGGAAGCGGGAGATTGCCGGGAATTGAGTGTGGATTTTAGATGTCGTAAATCGAAAATCGAAAATCGAAAATTTGATAGGGTTTGCCCGAGGTAATACAGATAGATAAGAGTAAAGGGAACCAGGATGAGCGCCCGAGAGAGGTCGAAGGCGGTGTTGGTGCCCAGAAAGTTCCTGAAACCGAGCACCAGTAAAGCCAGCAGCGAGCGCCCGGCCTGGCTACCGGCCTTCAGTACCGCCCAGTTATCCCAACCAGGCCAAAACGGTATCATGCACAGCACCACCAAGCCGGCGATGATAAAACCGTATCCCAATATTGCGGCTAACCGATGCCCCCATTTCGACTGTGATAGGGCCATCGCTATTAGAAAAAAAGGGGCAATGATCGCGGTCACGAATTTAACCAAGATCGAGAGAGCCAGGCAGAAACAAGCCAGCCATAACAGCGGGGTAAATTTTAACTCAGTTTGGGGCTGATGGTTGGCGCTCCACTTGACCAGAATCCAGACCGCTGCCAGCAAAAAAAAGGTCATCACGATGTCGTTATGACCGTTCTGGACACTTTCCAGCAGGACCAGGGGATTCCAGGCAAAGGCGATGGTACCGGCGCTGGCCCATTCCGGCCGGAGTTGTTGTAAGCTTTTATAGACCAGCCAGACACATCCCAGGTAGGCCGCTGCGGCCAGAATTTTGATGGCCAGGAGATGCGGTAAAAAATCGTCTCCGCTCAGGTAAAATGCGCCCAGCGAGAGCCATTCCCACAGCGGTCCGTAAGGGGAGGGGGCATCGATCCACTCGCCGGCCAGTTTCAACCAGGGATCGGTGGTGGGGAGTTGCTCCGGGGCAGTAGCCAGGGGATTAAGACCGTGTAGCGCCCAGCCTCGGGTGCGAATCGCATAGATGAACAGGTCGATGGCGGTCAAAGGGTAGGAGAAGATGGAAACTGCGGCCAAAAAAGCGCTGCTGAGAACAATAAAACGACCGCCAACCGTTGATTGTTGTCCGCTGTTTGAGTCCTCTAAAGTCGAAACTTCAACCGGGCCTGACTTTGTATCTCCGGCTGAAGCCTCGACTCCGTTTTTATCTTTAAAGGGCAGTGTTTTATGTTGACTGCTTTGTGGGTTGGTCGGCATGGATAGGCGAATGGCTTGCAGATAAAGCCAAAATAACGCGCCAAGACCGACCACATAGGCCACCAGACCGCCGATGGAGTAGTGGGTCAGTTTGGTGTAATCGACCGGCGGTATAGTGATGTAGAAGCTGGTCAGTGGAAAGCGTAGGGTGAAAACCAGCCCATAAATGAGGCCGCTCACGCCGGCAATAATGGCCAGGTGAGCGGATAGGGGTTTGTTCGGTTTTTGGGAGAGTTTTAAGCTAACCAAAAATATCTTTCACCTGGCAGGAAAAGTCTGGTATAACTGTTTCGCCGTCCAAGGTGTCACTTTCTCGTCGTCTAAAAAGTTTGCCTCACGCAATGGTTAAATCTTTAATCGTTCCCCGATCCTCCAGGGGGATGTCAGCTCCTTCACGGTCGGTCGGGGGAGCAGCCGCTCGTCCCACTTTAACCCCACAAACTTTGTAATCAGGGATTTTGGCCCGTTTGTCAATCCGGTTGTCGGTCAGGACATTGGCCGCGGCTTCGGCAAAGTGGAAGGGGATAAAGACGGTCCCCTCCGGCGAGCGCCCTGTAACCAACAAACGGACGGTGATTGTGCCGCGCCGGCTGGAGACATCCACCCAATTGCCCGTTGCCAAACCCAGGCGAGTGGCATCATTGGGATGCATTTCCACCGTACACTCGGGCCAGATCTGATTCAGGACCGAGCCACGGGTCAGGGTGCCCCCATGCCAGTGGTACAGCACCCGCCCGGTGCTGAGGATGAAGGGATAGTCGTCATCCGGCAACTCGCTTTCGGTGCCGTACTCTACGGGGGTAAACTTACCTGGCCCCCTGGGGAACTCATCGGTAAAGAGATAAGGCGTGCCGGGGTGGTCAAAGCTGGGGCAGGGCCAGTGAACCCCCCCCTCACGTTCCAGCCGGTCGTAATCAATACCGCCGAAAGCAGGCGTCAGTTGGCGCATCTCCTCCCAGATTTCAGAGGGATGGCTATAATCCCAGCCGGCTGACTCGGCCGGGGTACGACCGAGTTCTTTTTCCAGTCGTTTGGCCAGGTCACAAATAATCTTCCAATCGGGGCGGGCTTGCCCAACCGGCTGAATGGCTTGCCGCACCCGCTGTACCCGGCGGTCGGAATTGGTAAAGGTGCCATCTTTTTCGGCAAAACTGACCGCAGGCAGAATAACATCGGCGTAGACATTGGTTTCGTTAAAGAAAATATCTTGGGACACAAAAAATTCAAGCTGTTCGATGGCTTCCTGGGCATGGCACAGGTTTGGCTCGCTCATCATCGGGTTTTCACCCATGACCCACCAACCTTTGACCTTATCGGTCAAAATACCATCTACCATCTCGGTTACGGTCAGGCCGGGGGTATCCGGCAGGCGGAGGTTTGATTGGGGGCCAAACCAGAACGCTTCAAACTTGGCTCGTACTTCCGGGTTAATAACCGGTTGATAGGCGGTGTAAACATTAGGAAGCCCCCCGGAGTCGGAACAGCCCTGCACATTGTTTTGACCACGCAGGGGGTTCAGGCCGGCGCCGGGTTTGCCGAGGTTGCCGGTCATCAGGGCCAGATTGGCCAGGGTCAAGGTATTGTCGGTGCCATGGGTGCTCTGGCTAATGCCCATACCCCAATAGATAGCCGCCCGGTTGGCCCTGGCATAGAGGCGAGCTGCCCGGCGAATGTCATCGGCCGGTACGCCACTAATAGCTTCGGCCCATTCCGGGGTTTTATCTTCCAGGCTTTCGATATAGTCGGAAAAACCCTCGGTGCGCTGGCTGATGAATTCTTCATCATACAGCCCTTCTTTAACGATGACATGGGCCATCGCGTTAAAAACGGCGGTGTCAGTGCCTGACTTTTGACGTAGCCACAACTCGGCAAACCGGGTCATCTCTGTGCCTCGAGGGTCAATCACAATCAACTTGGCTCCATTTTCACGAACGGCCTGCTTGAGAAAGGTGCTAATTACGGGATGAGTTTCACTGGTGTTGCTGCCCGTCACGATAAAGCATTCCAGGTCTTTCATCTCGGCAATGGAGTTGCTCATAGCACTGGAACCAATGGCCAGTTGTAAGCCGGTCACACTGCCGGCGTGACACAGGCGGGCACAATGGTCGACATTATTGGTGCCGATGACAGCTCGCATCAGCTTTTGATGCAGGTAATTACCTTCGTTCGTCGCTTTGGCGGAGGCGTTGGAGGTGATGGTATCGGGGCCGTAGGTTTGGTGGATACGCGCCAGTCCTTTAGCCGCAAAATCAAGCGCCTCATCCCAGGTGGCTTCGCGCCAATCATCGGGGTATTGGGCCGGGGTCCGCTGACCCGGCTTTTGGGGTTTTTTGCGGATGAGGGGGGTGGTCAAGCGGCCCGCATGGTGCACGTAATCTATCCCAAAACGACCCTTGACACACAACCGGCCATAGTTAGGCGCGACATCAAAGGGGGCTTCAATCCGAATGATCTGCTCATCTTTGATGTTTAATAAGACCTGACAACCTACGCCACAGTAGGGACAGGTCGAGCGAACCGTTTTGTCTACTTGCATCGATCTGATCCTCCTCGATTTGTACTCAACCACCAGGGGTGGCTTACATTAATAACTATTCATCCATTTGCACAATAATCGTCGTAATATTATCGTTACCTCCTGCTAATTTTGCCCCCTCAACCATCGCCTGGCATGCCTTAGCCGGGTCAGGCTGGCGGCGACTGGTTTCTAATATTTCTTCATCAGTAATCATATCACTGAGACCATCGGAGCAAAGTAACAGTCTATCGCCTGGCTGCAAGGACACGTGATACAGGCTAATTTCCATCTCTGGTTTATCGCCAATGGTATTATAGATAACATTTCGATTTCGATGCGTACGCGCTTCTTCACGGGTCAGTTGACCAATCTGAACCAGACGTTCCACCAGGGAATGATCCACACTAATTTGTTGAATATCTTCGTCGTTCAGGCGATAGGCTCGACTGTCACCCACATTGGCAATGTGGGCCTGGCCCGCTGCTACCAGGGCCATGACCAAGGTGGAACCCATTTTCTTGGCCTGGTTCTGGTCTTCTTGGTGGTCAAGGACAGCCAGGTTGGCAGCCATAGCCGCCTCTTTGAGCCAATCCTCAAAAGGCGCAGCCGCCGGCATCGGTGGATGTTGGGTAAATTGTTTCTGAATGGCGTCAACGGTGAGTTGGCTGGCAATCTCGCCGCCCTGGTGCCCGCCCAGTCCGTCGGCCACCACATAAAGGCCATAGGGGGTGGCATCAGGCATTACCGCTTCGATCATCAGCATGTTATCTTCGTTGTGGTCTCGTTTCAGCCCGACGTCGGTCAGACCGGCGATGTGCCAGCCAATATTGGCCGGACGTTGGCCGGAAACAGGTACGGTCTCAGGCTCGCCCTCGGTCCTGGTCACCGGTATGGTGGGCTTTGTCGGTTTATCCTCAGCCTCGGCTTCGACGGCTACGGTCGGAACAACTTCCGTAATATCTGCTTCCACGGCCGGGGCCGGTACTGTATCCTGCATAGCAATCGGAGGCGGTACTGGGGGCTGCTCGCCTGCTCTGAGACGTCGCTGGCGTTTGGCGCGTTGCCATAAGAGGATTAATAAGACTGCCAGAAGAACCATAAAGAACAAAATGATGATAGCCACAATGGGCGAGGCCAAAATAATCCAAAACCAGCCAGGTGACTCTTGCCAGACTCCGCCTGGTAGTAACATCACCGCAGCCATTGGTAAGGGCCACCATCCTTTAAAGTTGTGGTCGTGTGAACAACTTCGTCGGTTAAACATAGGTATTTCCCTATATATGGGGGTTAGCTATAGTTTATCACAGGCTGGGAGGCTTTGCAATAATTTTGTTAGCGCGCATAAGTGATGGGGTACCTATGTAGAGGCAGTCCCACGGAGAGGCAGCAGAATTGTACAGGTCTTCGCCCTGCCTTGTGCCCCTCGAACTGAACCTCGGGACGAAGCCTGCCCAAACAGGACGACCACAAGGGAACGCACCTGCTTACCCTATGGGAATCCCTTATGAGTTGCTCTCAGTTTTGGGTAGGCGTTCTCTCAATTCTTTAACTTGTTTTAGCTCCCATTGGGCATTCATTTGTGACAGAAGTTCATAAGCTTCGTTCGCAAAATCTGATGCTTCTTGCCACAATCCTTGCCCTTCGTAATACATGGCCAGGCCAAGCTTAGCCATGCCAACTACGCGTTGGTTACCGTATTTGCCATAGGTTTCCAGGTAGTGGCGAAAATAATCCTTGGCCTTCTCATACTTCTTCAGGCCGAGCGTGGTGAAACCTAACCAGACGTCAGACGTATCCAGATAACCTGTTTCTTCCAAAAACTCGGCACTCTTTAAGTAATATTCTCTGGCCTGTTCGTAGTTTTGCAAATGCCTGGCGATATGACCGGCCGCATGATGAGCTCGATATTTAAAGAAAGGACCTTGAGCGTAATTTAAGGCCAGGTCTATATGTTTTTGAGCCTCAGATAGATTGCCTGTTTGTAGGGCTATATAACCAAGATATGTTTCACCCAGGGCAATACCGTCGGGTGAATTGTGCGCCCTGGCTAATTTTATCCCTCGCTGAAGATATTTCCTTGTATGTTGGTAATCACCCCGCAGCAGGTAAATAGAGCCCAACCCCTGGATGGTGAACCATATCTCATCTTCGACCATCCCCAACTTTTGGGAGGCAGTTAAACCATATTGACTGCACTTGATACGTTCATTCAGTTGCCCCTGGTAGTAAATGGGGTGGACAATAACCTTGGACAGGGCCAGCACACATTCCCAATCTTTGTTTTCGTAGGCCCAATCAAGATTGACGAGGAGATTCGGCAATTCAAGGTATATTTGGGCATGTTTTTCCGCAGCCCACGAGGCAAAATCCCAAAAATTACGCCCGGCTTTGCGTTCACTCCAATGGGCAAAAAAGGTGTAAAAGTTGGTTTTTAACTCGGAAATTTTTTGAGCAGATACATCGGTATTGGTGCGGATCAGGTCTAATGAGATATCTACCCCGAGCTTGTTTCTGGCAAAAGCTTGGGTCAGGGCATGCATTCGATACCGTTGCTGGCTCACGTCCAGGGCCTCACTGGCCTCAAGTAACGACATCCCCACCAGTTGCTCAATGGCCTTGTGGAAATCAAAACCGGCTACCCCGGATACCGCCGACAATGCTTCTCGGCTGGCTGTGGTCACAAAGAGGGGCATCGCCAGCAAAACCTGCCGGCCATTTAAGTCCAGTAACTTCCAGGCTTCAGTAAAGATGTAATCAAATACCTCTTCCACCACTGCACTGGCCTGATATAACTCATCAACCACCGTATTAAAGGGCAGTCCTTTTTGCTTGATCAGCCCCAGGGCCAGTTCGACGGCTTTTGGATTATTGCCTGTGGCATAGGCCAGACGACGCAAGGTATCATCATCAGCCCCGGCCACCACATTCAAACCAATTCGATGGCTGTGACGGCGGATGAGGGTCAAAGTTTCTTCATTCTTTAAACCGTACAGGGGAATATCCCACACCCGGCGCAGTTGTTTGTAGCGAGAGGTAATCAGAGCCAGGCTTGGTTCTGGTATCTGCTCCAGAAATTTGACCAGGGCCAGGTCGGTGATTGTTTCAAAATTGTCGACAATGACCAGGGTATGTTGACTCCGTAACAGCTTGTCCACCGCTTTGGCTTTTTGTTCAGGTTGGAGTTGGGTCAGGTAAGGGTAATCAAGCACATAGGCAATGGTGTCCAGCACCTGCTCAAGCTGCAAGTCAAAATCGGCCTGATCCACGGCCGAGGTCCAAACCACGGCTTCAAAAGGCTTGGTAATCGCTAATTGCTCCCCAGGCAGGCAGCGATGAGCCACTTCGATGGCCAGGCTGGTTTTGCCGATGCCTCCCATGCCTTCAATAGAAGCCAGTGGCCAGCGCGAGGTCTCAATCCACTCCAGCACTCGGGCCACTTCAGCCTCCCGGCCGATAAATTCGCCATAGCGGGGAGGTAGGTTGTGATGAACGCGCGGCAACTCACGTTTGCCGGCCGGTTCCGATGTCGGGGGGAAGAGACGGTCAAGCACAGCTACTGGGGCAGGGTGACGGGCCTGAGTTAAAAAACGTTGGGCCCAAACTCTGTCCACCCGGCCATACTGCTGGCAATAGGCCACCAGAAATTCCAGCCGCTCCATATCGTTGGGCACGTAGCCTCGCTTCCAACGCTGCACGGTATGAAACGACACGTACAACGCCTCACCGATTTCTTCCTCAACCACCCGCACCTTCTTGCCCTGCCGGTTGGCAACACTATCAATACCTTCTTTTAACAACTGTTTAAATTCCGAGTTTATCATAAAAGAAAGCTCTCTTCTATTAGCCAAAATAGGCGCTATATATTGGGGCCAAAATTTATTACCTACTACATACAGGATAACCCTTTTGGGTTATTACCCTTAACGATAAAATCGGTTAAAATCATTAATAAATAAGCCTCACCAGCGAAGGCCCTACCCAGCCATATCTCAGAAAGCCACTTTTTATTATAAAAGTTGGTCATTGTCAAAGTGTCGTAGTTGAACTACGAAAAATCGTAGCATGATTCGCATTGGCCAAAGGCAAAGGGCCGACATTAAACATCGAAAGAGGGGCAACCTCCGAATATTTGTAAGAAAAATACAAATTTTTTGTATGGGATAACCATATAATCCGGTCAAAATTGAGAGGGAGGGCAGTCAAAACTATTAGCAACATTTGGTATCGTTACTACGTTTGGGGATATTTTTACTTGTTTACTCGATAGCAGTTGTCGTACAACAATAAGGAGCACAAAATGCCCGGTATATCTTTTTCTGAAATTCTGCTTTTGTTAATTATCCTGGCAATGTTGCTTGGTCTAATGGGGCTCAGTTTGCTGGCAGTCTGGGTGGTCAAGGGTAAACGCTAGAGATTTGTATCGTCTACGGCTTTATCGAAAGAGTCAACCGGTATATAGCGATAGCCAATGCCCCTTTCATTTTCAATCACGCCGATTCGGGGAGTATGTTCGTTTAAGTGGTTGCGCAGGCGACGGATAGCCTCCTGGACCCGGCGCGGTGAAGCATCAGGCTGGTTCCAGACATCAGCCAGCAGTTGTTCAACGGAGATGACCGTGTGGCTATGGGCCTGAAAATAACGCAATAACTCGGCCTCTTTCGGCGGTAACGTCTCGAAAATGTCGGTAGGGCCGGAACTGGCGGTCACCGTGGTTGCGGTCACCGGCCAGATGGCCAACGTTTGTTGTGCTACCCCCATCTGGTCGGCCAAAAACTCCTGCAGTAGCGGTGAGAAGAGATGATAAGTGCGACCATCATAGGCCACAATGGCGTAGTTAATCAGCCAGTTGAGAGCTGCCTGCTGCTCTACCGGTATCTGACCGATCGCAATGGGGGCGGTGATTAACTGTTTCACCAGAGACAATACGGTTTGATCCTGGGCATCATTTAATTTACACCAGATAGTTGTAAAAAGCGGCCGGGCATGCTCGGCCAGGCGCAGCTTAATTAATGGCAGATGCTCGATTTCTATCCGGTCCTGGGCAGATAGAAGGGGTTGTATTTCCAGGAAGATGTCGTTCATGCGAGCCAACATAAAAGGATGTCCTCCCAAGATTTCCCGTAAGGCTCGTCCGACCGGGGGCGCCCAGGGAATACGTTGGCCATAGACTTCGATCCATTCCTGGGCAGCATCTGGCTCTAATAGACCTAAAAAATGTTGATGCATCTTAAACAGCGGTGAGGCCGATAGATTTTGACTCAGGTCATGCAGGGGGTACTCTGTGGAGACAATCAGCCCCAACCGGCTGGCCATAAAGCGCAACTCGTTGAGTATATCCGAAGTGACGTTGTCATTCAGCAAGACGCAATCAAAATTGTCCAGCAGCACAACCAGCCTTATGTGCTGTTGGTCAAGTTGGCGAGCGATTTGGACAACCTGCTCACCAACCGACCCAACGCTTTCAATTTGGGACCAGTCCAATGCCAGATCTTTTTCTGCCTCAAGTTGCATTCGCAGGCGTTGATAAATAAATTCAGGTAAATTAACCTGAACATCGGGCCAGCGGCAATTATAGAGCGCCACAATGACGTTATGACCCTCGCGAAAACGTTCCGGTCGCCAGCCAAGCGGGTCGGGGCCCAACAGGGGGCCCCCGGCAGAAGCCAGATAGTTGAGCAGGCGAGACTTGCCAACCATTTTGGGACCAACCAGCGAAAAATCCAGCGGTTGACTGGGAGCCAATACGCCCTCTATAATATCTTGAATAACTCTTTTGCGCCCAAAAAAACGGGTTTTGATCGATTCCATGAGAGCCTCCTCCACCCTGTCGGGCCCCTCGCCGTTGCTGAAAAAACCAATGCTGCTGATAGGTATCAATTTTACGGCTAAATTCGTCTGTCAGCAAAATTGTGCGAAACTATTAGGACATTTTTGTGTTATTTCTATTAGATACACATAACATCAAGAACTTATCTGTTTCTGTTATAAATATACACGATATTTTAAGAAATTCTTGTGTATATACATATTGACTAATTAAAGTTTGTGTATTATAATAATAGTGTCAAGTGGATTTTCTGTTATTATACATAAATAACACACTTATTGCAACCAGGCAGGAGAGAAAAAATGTTATCTTTGGAAATGTGGATACTGGTTACCATTCTGGCCGCTTTACTCGGTTTACTGGTGGTGAGTAAATTTGCTACCAGATTTGTCCGTAAATAATGATATTCAGTAGATCCAATTTTGTGCTAATGATGGGTCCGTGACCCGTCGTATCGCCGGTTATGGGCCGGCTTGGAGCGTTAAATTTGGATCTACTAATGTTGAGTTGTGACCGGCAGCCTGCGCTCTGCCAGACCACGACTGATACCAAGCACAACCGGCATTTGTTTCACCCGGCTCATTCGTATTACAAGACCTGAGTTCACACTTCTTTCCTTACGTCAGACGCAGAACAGGTCTGAATGAAGCGAAGCTTCCCCCTTGCAGTGCTGCCTTGCCTTGATTGGGTAGCATTCAAGGGGGATTTTTAATAATAGTTAGAGAAAGGGGGTCGTAAAATGTTAAGCTGGATAAAGTTAAATCCAAATGAAAGGTTATTAATTGAAAGTCGGGTCAATCAGTATAAAGTGGTCGGACCGGGTTGGGTTTGGTTGACACCCAGACAACACCCTTTGACCACACTTTACATCGGACCGAGCAGCCAGGCATTTCAGTTCGATGAGGTGCGTACCGTGGAGGAGGTGCCGCTAAAGATTACGGTTCAGGTACTTTACCGGATAGACCCTCATCTTTTTACCAATGATCTCTTATCCAAAATTCCGGGATTAAATGATGGCGGTTGGTCAGGGATCTTACATTGGCAAACGGAGTACGTGTTGCGGCTCTTGGTAGCTGATTATGCCTGGCGTGATCTGGGACGGCAACAGGTCCAGGAACGTCTGGAACGACAACTGACCCAAACCCTGGCGGACCGCTTGAAAACAATCGGGCTCGACATTGGGTCGGTCTGTCTGGTTAAAACAGAATTACCGCTTAACTTGCAAAAGACTCTGATCCAGGCCGAACGGGATCAGATCGAGGCTCAAGGGCGAGCGGCGGTGCTGAAGGAATATTTTGATATCTTTGGCGACAGCCTGCCCCGGGCCATGCCGTACATTATCCAATGGGAGTTGCTCAACACGATCCATAAAAACGATCACCCTCAACTCCTACTAACGGCGGCCGGCCTGTCTCTCGAGCCCCCCTTACCTGAGGCCGGGTTACCTGATGCGGTATATCAGATGGAGTTACCGGTATCCCTGGCCGGACAAGAATTAAGCCTCGAAAATTAGAAATTAAACTTTCTGAATCTCGAAAATCCTAACTATTTTCTAACCGTATTCTTATTAGTTTTGTGGCAAAAAAGTGGTAAAATAGAATAACGGTAAAGGACCCGGACTGACTGGCTTGAGTCGGTCTTGGCTGCTGGTGTTTTCGGCTGAAGCCTCAACTCCGGCGGTCTCAGTAGATCCAATTTTTGCGGAGTAAGGCATCCTCAGATGCCGAACGGAGCCGCATCTGAGGATGCTGGTTTATGCCCTTTGGGTATTTATACCCTTCGGGTACTCCTCAATTTTGGATCTACTGGGTCTTGCTATTTGTTGAGCAGTGATAAAAGATCGGAGTTGATGGCTGTTTTTTTCTCTCTGACAACTTGAGGGGGTGCTAAGTTGGTGAAGCCAATAGAAAGCCGTAATGTAGTAAGCCAAATTTTGGCCAGAATCTTTACTTTTAGTTCAAACTGTCTGGCTGGTCGTGATCGGGTCAGACTCTACCCACTGGCCCTGGTGATTGGGGTAGGGCTGACCTTTTTGTTCAGCCAGGTGCTCTTGGCCACCAACCCACCGCCAATCCAAACCTTTTACGTCCCGCTTCCCGAAGACCAGGTGTTCGACGCGCTCACGGCGATCTTCCCCGGTCAGGATGCTTGCAACCGGGATGCCCCTGAAGTCCAAAACCCCATTAATACTTACCTCTCAATCGCCGCCATCGCTGATAGCACCATTATTTATTACGATCACTGGGAAGATGGCTTTGAAGTGGACATTTCCAATCCAACCCAGATTACGACCCAAATCTGGGGCGACGGCGATCCCTCTAATGGTTCTCCTCCAGATTTTCCCGGTGATATCATCAATGCTGGCAATATCATCGTGTTGGATAACCCCGTCGACACGCCTACCCGCCAAAGCGTCATCGACTTCGATGGCGGCGACAAATTCGCCGCCAGCAAAACCGTGGCCATGACTCGGGCCGCCTGGGCCACAGGACCGCTCACCCTGTTAGCAGGGGCGGTAGAAGTCTATGATACCAGTAACTGGGGGACCAGTTTTGAAGCACCTGTGGGCCAGGATATCGACTCTAACAGCATGTTTGAGCACACCTCGTTGATCATCATGGCTGCGGAGCCTGACACGGTCGTTGAGATCGATGCAGATGACGACGGTACGACCAAAACCACGGTCACACTGACTGCGGGCGAAAGCTACCACGTCAACGGTGGCCTCAAGGCCGGCGCCACCGTGAATGCTTCCGCTCCGGTGCAAGTAGATATGCTCACCGGCGATGTATGTGCGGTGTATGAGTCTCGCTGGTTCAGCCTCTTCCCTACCGACCAGTGGAGCGATAGTTATTATAGTCCGGTCGGTACGCCGAGTGACGATCCCACCGCTGTTTTCTTATATAACCCCGGTCCTGACTCTATCACCGTTGAATGGGAAACAGCAGGTAGCGGGCAAACGGCCACAGACTTGTTACCCGGTGAGACGGCAAGAAGAGACATACCGCCTAGCTCTGGAGCCCATTTTTATACGATGGACGGCCATCCATTTATGGCCATTGCCACGATCGACGCTGACTCTAATACCAGTTTTACCGGCAATGCCACCCATGACTGGGGCTTTGCCCTGGTCCCAGAGCATATCCTGACACCCTATGTGCTTGTCGGTTGGGGGCCGGGCCGCGACCCTCTCAGTAATATTAACCCCGACGAAAACAGTAGTCCGGTCTGGATTACCCCCGTGTTACCGGCTGGCGTCAGTGGTTCGGTTAACATCTGTGTTGACTTCGACGGGGACGGAGTTGGCCTCCTCATCGATGACAACGGTAACCAATATGACGACCTGATTGAGAACATTAATGAATTAGAGAGTGTGAGGGTCTATGATCCTGATGGCGATCAAACGGGGATGGTTTTGTATGTCTGCGATAATAGTGAAGCCAAACTGGCTGCTGCCTGGGGGCAGGACCCGGTCACAGCCAGCTCAGGCACACCCGCCATTGACGTGGGGACCACCATTCCTCCCTTACCCTCGTTCGGAGCCGGTAAGGGCGTTGAGGTAGCCAACGATGTCGATGGTGACGGCCAGGCCAGCCCAGGCGACATATTGCTCTACACAGTTGTTATCCAAAACATCAGTGGTGTGCCGATCCCTGACCTTGTGGTCATCGATACGGTCCCCCTTTATACAGAATATGTGCCGACGAGCACCGCCTTTGATGACGGCATCACGGTCACGGCCATAGCCGACGATGGCACTGGCACCCTGTTCCCACTGGACGAGGGCGGGGTTAACCTGGGCCTGATGCCCGCTGGCAGTGTGTTTACCGTCACTTTCCAGGTGACCATCGACCGGTTCTTACCTGCTGGTGTGGACCACATCGTCAATCAGGCCATCGTCCGGGCCATAGGGGAAGAAGTAAAACCGGAAGTTGAGACCCCGTTGAACGTCGAACCAGCCATCGACCTCATCAAGCTGGCCGGGGATGCGGCTGATGATCACCTTTACTTCATCATCGAGCCGCAGATGGTCCAATATACTTACCTGGTCACCAACATTGGCGATACCTACCTGTCCGCAATAACTATTGCAGATGACAACGGCACCCCCGGCCTCACCAGCGACGACTTTACCTTGACCGCAACCGAGTGCGCCGGACTGGCCGGTCCCCTGGCCCCCGACGACACGGTGACTTGTACCTACAGCAAATGGGTCGCTGACGATGAGACCAACATTGCCGTGACTACGGCTAATCCCACCGACCAAAACGGCAACGATATGCCGGATATGGACGACGTAACGGCGGACGACGATGCCCAGATGATCTTAGATGAACCCACTGCCATTCACTTGGTCTCCTTCACCGCCGAGGCAAGTGATGAAGGCGTCACCCTGACCTGGGAGACCGCGGTCGAGATCGACAACGCCGGCTTCAACCTCTGGCGCAGCCTGGCGGCCGGCGGGACCTATGTCAAGATCAACGACAAGCTCATTGCGGCTCAAGGCGATGGGGTTTCTGGGGCCAACTATACTTACCTTGATACCGCCGTCGCCGGTGGAGTCACCTACTACTACAAGCTGGAAGACGTGGACTACTACGGCGTCAGCGCCTTCCACGGACCGGTATCGGTTGAGACCGGATCAACCCAAACATCTCCCAACGGGCTCTACCTGCCAATCATCGTTAAGGAATGAGAATTAATTAACTTTTTCCGCTGAGACAACCCCATGGGTGTATTTCAATTTGGGGGCAGATATATTGTGGAGTCGAGGCATCAGCCGGACGTGACCCCGTTTGGACCGGCTGAAGCCTCGACTCCAAAGGCTTAACCAGTTGCTAAATCATAACTCGCCCCAAAACTGAACCGCCCCCTAACCCCATCGTATACTTTTCCCCCCGGTGATTTTGTGCTAAACTTCAATAATGTTACATTTCGTCATATCAGTAGAGCCAATGAGGAAAGTTATGCCGATTTGTCGAGATTGCCAGGGAACTGGTCAACGAGAAATAAAAAGGGAATTGACTACACGCTGTCCTGATTGTGATGGGACGAAACAGTTAGCGGATGGGACGGTATGCAAACGCTGTAATCAGTGGGGGGAAATTGGGACGGGGGAATTTCAGATCGAGAAGCAGTTGTGCAAGACTTGTTGGGGCAGCGGTAAGGTGAGTGAAGGTTCGCTAACGGTCTGGTTTCTGGTGCGGGTGGTGCCGACTACGTTGATCCTTTTGGGCGGTGGCGGGGCGGTTATGTGGGCTTCCTGGGCCTTTTTGGGGATCACCTGGTTGACGGCCCTGCTGACCCTGGCGGTGTTCGGTCTGTGGGGGGGGTTGATGTATTATTTCATCGGCCAAATGCCGAGCCTGGGAGAGATTTCGGTCACTAACTGGTTTTTAATTCGGGCTATCCCGACCAGCCTGGTGGCCCTGGGCATTGGCAGCGCCCTGGTGTGGAGTTCGTGGGTCTACCTGGAGAATGCGCCGGTCACGGCTATCCTGCTGATTGCGGTGGCAGTGGTGTGGGGGGTGTTGATGTATTATTTTATTAGTCATTTGCCGGAGTAGCGGAGAGGGGACGTGTTACGTGTTGCGTGTTACGTGTTGCGTATTATGAACGAAACAGGAAATAGGTGCCACGAACTTGTTTTGGGGGTGTTTCATTTACTTTAGAAATGCTCCCGCTGGACTTCCTTTGGTCGCAGTCCAGCGGTTTATAGCGTGGACTGTCCCACAGGGAGGCAGCGGAGCTGCACAGGTCTTCGCACTGATCCACGCCGAGCATGTCTTAAATCATTTGAAACACACCCACTCGTTTTCCATTAGCAGAAAAACTTATCAGCATCATAAAATTCTTAACCCAAACCGGAATATTGACTTTTTAAGCACTTTCACACACGCGCAATATGTCTCACGCAATACGCAATACGCAACACGTAACTTATCTACTCCTGATGCTTCTCCCGTTCTGCCTGTTCTCTTGCAGCCCCACCCCACCGCCACCTCCGGACCGGCTGTATGTGTTTGACGTGAGTGAGCTGCACCTTAATCATTACGAGTATTGTATTGCTTTGAGGGGGGAAGCGGGTGTTTGTGAGGCTGACAGTCCACCACCGCCCGGTAAATCTTACGAGGATCTGCTGCGGGCTTACGACACGCTTGTATTTGTGGCGACTTTGCAGGGTATTGTCAATCGAGAGCGACCCCGTCTTTACCTGAACCACGATCACCAACGATTGGAGACAGCAGGGGTCGATGCTTTTTGGCTGGAAAGGTATCGACAGGCTGACCAACCTTACGGCTGGTTGGCCGAGACAGAGATCGTGGAGTTGAGCAGTTTAAGCGAGCTACTGGATAGGTTTGCGGACTCGGTGGAAGGTATCGTCTTGTGGGACCCGGCCGTGCCGGCCACCCTGAACGTGGCCACGACTATGGCCGGGGTGGAAGACCTGGTCGTCCTGCGAGCGGGCAGTGAGATCACCCCCGTCGTCACTCAACACCTGGCCGTCAAACAGTCCCTGGTCGGCCTCTTCCCTACCGACCAACCAGCCAACCAACCAACTAACCAACCAACACCCTCCACCAAAACCGCCGCCTACCTGTGGGCCAAGGAAAGATACCTGGACAGCGGCCGGGCCAATGCCCGCTTTTTGGCCTACCTGGAGGATGGCTGGCCGGCGACCCGGTATGCTCAGAAGCAAATGACACGGGGGGGGGTGTACGCGCTGGAGCGGGATTACGTGGTGCAGCAGCGGGGTTTTGCCTTTGATCTGTCCCCCTGGCCGGATGAGACCCCCAACGACGAGCCTGACCAACCCTCCGGCGCGGACGCGGCCACACTCCGGGCTATTATCGAAGCAGCCCAGGCGCAGGCGGGCGGCCAACTGATCAAAGTGTGGGGTTTTATTCCGTGGTACGAAAAGTACACGGTGCCTAATGAGAGCGGAATCGAGGGGCAAAACAGCGCGGTGAAGGGGGAGTGGGAGAGCACCTGGCTTTTCTCGCAGCACGGGGCTTATTTGCAGGGAGGCGGGGGGGATGTGTTTGGCCTGGCGATGGCCAATGTGTCCGTGCACCAGTTTGGTCCGCCGCCGGTCCAGCGCCAGCCCGCTGGGCCGCCTCCAGAAATCTCTCTGATCGAGCAGGGGTATCTGACACCCAGCGGTCAGGTGGCGCCGGACCGGACCTTTGTCCTTTTTTACGCCGGGGATTATGACCTGGCCCACCCAGTTTATACCTTGCTGGCTAATTACGCCAGCAAGCCCTGGCTGGATCCCCGGCGGGGAGAGATTCCCCTGGCCTGGGGGATGAACCCGGCCCTGGTGGAGGACATCCCGGCCATTATGACTTATCTGTACTCGACTCAAACTGAGGCTGATTATTTTGTGGCGGCCAATAGCGGCGCGGGCTATCTTAACCCGGATGCTTTGCCGGAGCTGACCCTGCTGCGCTGGCTGTGGCGCAGTTATCAGTACTATGCGAAATACGGCTACAACGTACAGGGTTTTTTGCTGAACGGTAACGGGGCGGCTATGTCGCAGCGCCGGTTGGATGCTTTTACCCTGCTGGCTCCGGTGGGACTGGTCACGCCCGATTTTGAGATTGACGAGCCCTGGCCGCGCCGCCAGTGGGGGGTGCCTTTAACGGCGATGGCTTCTGAGGCGCTGGCCGGCACGCCTGACATAGCGGCCGAGGCGGTTCACACGGCCTACCGGCGAATTGTCCTGGCCGAGGGTCGTCCACCCTTTTTGGTGTTTCGCTCGGCCTTTCAATCGCCTACCTTTCTGTGGGGGGTGCGTGATCGCATTCAGGCCCACGATGCAGAGGGGTTGATCTTAGGGGAGAAGGGGGAGGTGTTGCATCCGAATTACACGGTGGTTGATCCGTATACGTTTTTCTTTTTGTTGGAGCGGTGGCTGCGGGATTATGACTAAAGTTGACATATTTTTATTTCCTTTGCTAATATTAGGTTAGCCGATTATGTTTAATTAATCAGTAGTTTTCTTCAATGATGTATTGCGTAGGGTCTGGTCTGACGAAATAACTGAGCAGGAGCAAAGGCAAATATGGCCAAAGAGGATGCAAAGCTGATTTTAATTGTAGATGATGAGGCCCGGATGCGGCGTTTTATGCAAATGAATCTTGATTTGGAAGGCTACCGGGTGGTTGAAGCCAGCAACGGTTTGGAGGCGATTGACCGGGTACGCGAGGATTTACCGGACCTGGTGCTGCTGGACGTGATGATGCCGGAGTTGGACGGTTTTGAAGCCTTGCGTTATATCCGCGAAACTTCGACCGTGCCGGTGATTATGCTGACCGTGCGGGATGATGAGAGTGACAAGATCAAGGGCTTGGAGTTGGGGGCGGATGATTACGTGACCAAACCTTTCAGCCCGCGCGAATTGGCCAGCCGCATCAAGGCTGTTCTCCGCCGCACCGAAATGGACTCACCGTCGGATAAATCGCTGCTGGTGGTTGACGATTATTTGCAAATCGATTTGAACCGGCGACAGGTTTTTGTGGATGGCCGGGAGGTGAAATTGCGTCCGACCGAGTACCGGCTGCTCTATCACCTGGTCAACAACGCCGGCTACACCCTGACCCACGAGACGATTCTGGCCAAAGTGTGGGGGCACGAGTACCGGGATGAGAGTCAGTACGTGCGGCTGTACATTACTTATTTACGGCAAAAAATCGAACCGGACCCGAGCAAGCCCCGGTACATTTTAACGGAGCGAGGTGTTGGCTATCGCTTTGTGGATTTCGACAAATCATGAAGGTTTGTTTTATTATCAATCCCCTGGCCGGGTTTGGTGGATTCCAAAAGCTGGTGGTTAAAGCAGCCGAGCAGCTCAGCAAGTCAGGCTGCCAGGTGAAGCGGGTCGAAACAAAAAGACAGGGCGAGGCGACCGACCTGGCGCGACAGGCTGCCGGCGAGGCTTTTGATGTAGCCATAGCCGTGGGCGGGGATGGCACCATTAACGAGATCTGCAACGGATTGGTGGGCACAGAGACCGCGCTGGGGGTGCTACCGGCGGGCACGGCCAATGTTTATGCGGCCGAAGTCGGTATCCCCATCTGGTCGCCGCTCAAGCCGGACGCGGTGGCAGAGGCGACCGAGATCATCCTGACCGGTCAGCGACGCCGGATCGATTTGGGCCGGTTGCATCTGCCTGATGGTCGCAGCCGTTATTTTTTGATGTGGTGTGGCATCGGACTGGATGCAGCCATCAGCCAGGCCAGACAGCCCAGCCTGGCCCGCCACTTGAGCTATGCCAGTTGGATTGTGGCCGGGACGTTGGTGACTTTCGATTTTATGGGCACCAGGGCCACCATTGTGACCGATACCACGATCCTCAAAGCGCGCATTCTAATGGCTGTGGCCAGCAACGGTCAACTTTACGGCCGCATCTGGCGTATGGCCCCGCAGGCCAAAATGGATGATGGCTTGTTGGATGTGGCCATTATGTCCGGCCACGGCTGGCCCTCGACCATCAAGCATATCGTTGGCCTGACCCTCAAGCAGCACATCAAAGATCCCGACTTCCACCTATACCGGACCACCCGGCTGTCCTTGTCGGCTAAGGAACCGTTGCCGGTGCATGTCGATGCCGAAACGGTCGGTACGACGCCGGTGGAGATTGAGGTGGCGCCTTTGGCCTTGAAGGTGGTGGTGCCCCGGAATGCGCCGGGGCGATTGTTTGAGCAAACGATTGAGGATTGAGGATTTGCGATTTCAGCTTGAAGAACAAATTGGTAAACTGCTGCGGTTACGCTTAATTCGACGCCAGGTTCAGTAAGCCGGAGAGAGAGAAGATAGATTACTATGGCCGAGAAACAAACTTATAGGCTGATTGTCAACGGCGAGGAACGCCGGGTGACGGCCAGACCCAAAACCTTTTTGATGGACGTGCTTCGTGACGAGTTGCACCTGACGGGCACCAAAGATGGCTGCGGCAGCGGTCACTGCGGGAGTTGCACGGTGATCAAAGACGGTGAAGCGGTGCGTTCCTGTCTTGTCCCGATGAAACGAGCCGATGGAGCCCATATCACCACCATTGAGGGCCTGGCTGACCCGGACAGTGATGAGCTTCATCCCATCCAGCAAGCCTACATTGACCAGGGGGCAACCCAATGTGGTTTCTGCACCCCCGGCTTTATCATGGCCAGCAAAGCCCTACTTGACAAGAACCCCAATCCGACTTTGGCAGAGATTTACGATGGTCTGCGTTGGAATATCTGCCGCTGTACGGGTCACAACGCCATTATCCGGGCCATCCAGCAAGCGGCGGGGCAGGAAGTGCCTCCCCTGCCCTCGGTTAAAGCTCCGATGAAGGCCATTAGCCGGCCGCTACCCCGGCCCGATGCCGTGGCCAAGGTGACGGGCAAGGGCATCTATGCCGATGACCTGTACGTAGCAGGGATGCTGCATGCCAAAGCGTTACGGAGCGCCTATCCACATGCTCGCCTGCTGAAAGTGGAGGTCAGTCAAGCCAAAGCTCTGCCTAGCGTGATAGCCGTGCTCACGGCCGGCGATATTCCGGGCCGGAAAGATTGCGGCGTCCACGATATTGATTGGCCGGTGCTTTGCTACGATAAAGTGCGCTACGTGGGGGATGCGATCGCCCTGGTGGCGGCCGAGTCGGAAGAGATCGCGGCCGAAGCCCTGAAGTTGATTGAGGTGGAATATGAACCGTTGCCGGTGGTGACCGGACCAAAAGAAGCCGCAGCCGAAGATGCTCCGGCCGTTCACGCCAAAGGCAATTTGCTGGAACATTTTCACCTGGAACAGGGCGACCTGGAGGCAGGTTTTGCTCAGGCCGATGTACTGGTCGAGCGCGAATACGGGACCCAAACCGTCGAACACGGTTTCATCGAACCCGAGGCAGGCCTGGCGATGCCCGAAGCCAACGGTCGGATTACGGTCTATTGCGGCGGCCAGATCCCCTTCAGCGACCGCAGCCAGATTGCGGCTACCCTAAATGTACCGGAGGAGCAGATTCGAGTGATCAACTGCCTGATCGGAGGTGGCTTTGGCGGCAAAGAGGATGTTTCGGTCCAGATTCAGGTGGCTTTGCTGGCTCAGGCCACCGGCCGGCCGGTCAAAATGGTTTTCAGTCGCAAAGAGTCGCTTATGGTTCACCCCAAACGACACGCCACGATCATCAAGATGAAGACCGGGGCTAAAAAAGACGGCAGGTTGGTGGCCCACCAGGCCGAAATTTATGGAGACGCCGGCGCTTATGCCAGCCTGAGCGGCCACGTCATGCTGCGCGCTACCACCCATGCCGCCGGTCCTTACGAGGTCCCAAACGTTGTGGCCGACACCTATGCCATGTACACCAACAACGTCCCCTCCGGTGCGTTTCGAGGCTTCGGCGTGACCCAGAGTAGTTTTGCCATGGAAAGCCAGATGGACATCCTGGCCGAAGCATTGGGACTCTCTCCCCTGGAGATTCGGCGGCGCAACATGCTCGCGCCCGGTAAGAAAACCCTGGCCGGCCAATTGCTGGCCGAGAGCTGTGGTTTGCCCCAGGCTTTGGAAATGGTCGCCGCCGAGATGGAGAAACAGGAATTTGTGGCGGTCGAGGGGGACAAGCGGCGCGCCTGGGGGCTGGGCTGCGCCTATAAGAACGTGGGCTATGGCAGCGGGGCCTACGATGCGGCCGGGGCTGAAGTCGAGGTTTTTGCCAATGGCCGGGCCAGCGTCCGGGCCGGAACGGCCGAAATTGGCCAGGGGTTGGTGGGCGTACTGGCTCAGGTGGTTACGGAGGAATTGGGCGTCCCCTACGAGCAGGTGAATGTGCTGGTATCAGATACCGATTTGACCCTGGACGGTCAGGCGACCACCGCCTCACGCCAGACTTACGTGACCGGTAATGCGGTTCGCTATGCCAGCCGGGAAGTTCGGACCCTGCTCAGTCAAACGGCGGCTGAAATCCTGGATGCGTCCCCGGAAACATTGGTTTTTGCGGATGGCCTAGTGCGCAGCCAGAAGCGCAGCGTACCGTTGAGCGACGTGGTCAAAGCAGCCCGGCAGGAAGGTCGCCTGCCGAAAATCAGTTACCAATATGTGGCCCCACATACGGCCCAGTATCAGCACTTTGCTTTTGGCTTTGGGGCTCAGGCGGTGCTGGTTGAAGTAGATGTCAAGACGGGCGAAACCAAAGTGTTGAAGGTCATCGCCGCCAACGATGTCGGTCGGGTCATTAATCCGCTGGCTCTACAAGGTCAGGTTGAGGGCAGCATCTCGATGGGCCTGGGGATGGCCTTGCAAGAGAATTTTGTAATGGAGGAGGGGCAGGTAAAAACCGATACCCTCAAAAAATGTCACTTACCGACCATCGACCAGACTCCGGAGGTTATATCCTTCTTTGTTGAGGAAGAGAGCCAAGATGGTCCTTACGGAGCCAAGGGAGTCGGCGAACTGCCCTCTATTCCGACGACACCGGCTATTATTAACGCCATCTACAAAGCCACGGGCATCCGCTGCTACAACCTGCCTGCGGATAAGAAGTGGCTGAAGGCGGCGTTGACTGATAGGTGGTCTCCCTAACCCCCAGAGTTGAATCTACATACATTTTGATATTAACAAATATTGTCCAATGAACCCATCTCCTATCTTATACGACACCCACATGCATACCCCGCTATGCAAGCACGCCACCGGCCAGCCCGAAGCATACGCGGCCGTGGCACAGCAACGCGGTTTGAAAGGAATTATCATCACCTGCCACAATCCTGATCCTGATGGCTGGTCGCCCCGGACCCGGATGAGTATGGATCAGTTCGACCCATATTTGGCTATGGTGCAGCGAGCCAGAGAAGCCTGGCAGGGCCGCGTCGACGTGCGCCTGGGCCTGGAGAGCGATTACGTGCCCGGGATGGAAACGTGGCTGGCCAAGCTCCACGGTCAGGCCGAGTTCCATTACATTCTGGGCTCGGTGCACGCGCCCCTGTCTGACTACAAGGCCCGGTACTGGCACAATGACGTCCTCGAATTTCAGCGGACCTATTTCAAGCACCTGGCCATGGCCGCCGAGAGCGGTCTGTTCGACTCGCTGGCCCATCCCGACCTGGTCAAAATCGTCTTTCCCTCGCAGTGGAACCCAACCTTACTGCTGGACGACATCCGGCACAGCCTGGATCGGATCGCCCGCACCGGCATCGCTATGGAACTGAATACCTCCGGCTTGAATAAGGTTTATGCGGAGATGAATCCCGGCCGGCCGATCCTGGAGGAAATGAAGCAACGGGATATCCCGGTGGTGGTCGGCTCCGACGCCCATAAACCGGAGCGCGTGGCCGCCGATTTTGAACAGGCCCTTGATTTATTGCAGGAGGTTGGCTACAGCCAGGTCAGTTTCTGCCTGAATCGCCAACGGCAGGCGGTGGAGATTGGGCCGGCGAGGCGGAGCCTGGTGGAAGCAGGGGCCGGAGGTTAGGGATCAGGGGTCGGTTATTTATCCTCTAACTCCTGGTTCCCTTATTCAAAGCGTTGCGCAAGGCATAAAGTTGCTTGCCCAGTGATGCGGTTTGCTCCATAGCTTGGCCGAGTTGCTCTGGTTGCAGATAATTTGGACGTGTCGCAATCTCAAGCTGTGTTTCCAGTTCGGCCAGTGAGGCCTGGGCTACAGATAGGTGATAGAGATATTCTTTACGATGTTCTCGGGTATGCCCTTCGGCAATATTTGAGGGAATAGAAACTGCTGCCCGCCGCATCTGGCCGGTCAATCCATATAACTTGTGTTGGGGAAACGTCCGTGTCAGCCGGTACACGTTTTCAACCAACTCTATACCTGCCTGCCACACCCGCAAATCACGAAAACTCTTAACCGCCGCCATCTTCACTCCAATTAAAATAGAAATCCGCCGTATTCCTGACCCCTGGCCCCCGACCCCCAATCCCGGTCTCTTAT
>DAOUMU010000162.1:0-39811 GCA_034409055.1 Anaerolineae bacterium | reverse complement strand
CCTCGCTCGTACAAGAATTGAGCCTTGATTTTCGCCTCGAACTCCTGACTCGTCAAACCGTGGCTATGTTTTTATGACATTTAGGCACTGTAGTCAGTACAATTTACTTTTTCAAGACTCTCTATATGCCACGACCGCTAATCCCGAAGAACGGCTCATTTTTCAATTTTTGCGCGATGCGCCGTATCTACCCCAGGCCCGTGATTTGGGGGCGCAAACCGGCCCGGTCCAGCCCTGGCCCCACCAACTCCAGGTGGCTCGGACCGTGGTGGACCGTTTCCCGGACCGGGTGATGCTGTGCGATGAGGTGGGCCTGGGCAAAACCATCGAGGCCGGTCTGGTTATTCGCCAATTGCTTCTGTCCGGGCGGGTTCAACGGTGCCTGATTCTGGTGCCGGCCAGTGTGCTCAAGCAGTGGCAGGAAGAGTTGTATGAAAAGTTCAATCTAAACGTGCCGCGCTATGATGCCGGTCAGGTCCTGGACGTGCATAATCAGCCGCTTGACTCCATCACCGGTAACCCCTGGGAGGCGTGTGACCTGTTATTGGCCTCCAGCCACCTGGCCAAACGCAAAGAACGGGTGCCCGAACTGTTAGCCGCTCGGCCCTGGGATTTGCTACTGGTAGACGAAGCCCATCATGCCCGCCGCAAAGACTTCTTACAACCGCGCTACCGCCCCAATCGCCTGCTGACCTTGCTCAACCAACTCAAAGCCAACGACCAGTACCGGGCCATGGTCCTGGCCACGGCCACCCCCATGCAGGTTCATCCGGTCGAAGTGTGGGACCTGCTGACCGTCCTCGGCCTGGGTGGACGGTGGGGGGCGGACGCGGACAACTTTCTCCAATTCTTTGGCCAGTTGCGTCGCTCTTTTCACGAGACCGACTGGAATTTTGTCTATGACCTGGTGGCCGATTACCTGGGCTCAAAGCGACAAATTGATCCCTCCTTCAACCAAGCCATGCAGAACCATCTCGGTCCGGCCCTGGCCGCCGCCCTCCGGGATTTGCCCCGCCAGGGGCCACAACGCACTTCGACCGTACGCAACTTGCCGGCCAAAGCCCGGCCCTACGTCGTTGAAATGGCCCGGCGACATACTCCCATCAGCCGCTACATGTTTCGCAACACCCGTAATTTGCTGCGCCAATACGTTCAGGCCGGTTTGCTCGAAGCCCGCGTGCCCTGGCGGGAACCCCATATTTGCCGCATTCCCTTCCGCCCTGAAGAGGCCGAACTATACAAGCGCATCACCGAATACATCTCCCATTTCTATCAGAAATATGAGCAGGAACGGCGGGGCCTCGGTTTTATTATGACCGTTTATCGTCGCCGTCTGACCAGTAGTTTTCAAGCCATCCGGCGCAGTCTGGAGCGGCGGCGGGATTGGTTGCAGGGCTTGATAGAGACTGATGAGGCTCTGACCAGCGAAGACAAAGTTGAACTTGACGAAGAGGATGCCTTGGAGCAGGCCGGACTGGATATGTTCGTCGCAACTGGGCGGGAGAATCAACTCACGGCCACTCAACGGGCCAACTTCCAGCTAGAGTTGGATTATCTGGACAACTTCATTGGCGATCTTCGTCAACTCAGCCAGGCTGATTCGAAACTGACCTTTCTCAAAGACGAACTCGAACGGATCTTCCACCAACGACCGACCGTACTCACCTTTACCCAATATACCGACACGATGGACTACCTGCGCGACCAATTGGTGACCGTGTACGGCTGTGGGGTGGCCTGCTACTCCGGACGGGGTGGAGAAACCTGGAATGGCATTGCCTGGGTGCCAACGCCCAAGGAAATGGTCAAGAATCAATTTCGGGCCGGTGACATCAAAATCCTGCTTTGCACCGAGTCGGCCAGTGAAGGCTTGAACCTGCAAACCTGTGGGGTGCTCATCAACTATGACATGCCCTGGAACCCGATGCGGGTCGAGCAGCGTATTGGCCGCATCGACCGCATCGGCCAGGAATTTAAAAAGGTCTGGATTTACAACTACTTTTACAAAGACAGCATCGAAGACCGCATCTACCAGGCCCTGTCCGACCGGATCGACTGGTTTGAAGACGTGGTTGGCGATCTGCAACCGATTTTGACCGAGGTCGGTGAGATCACCCGTAAGTTGGCCATGCTGCCTGCTGAGGAACAGGCGCTGAAATTTGAGGAGGAGATCAGGCGGTTACGGGCTGAAATAGAGTCGGCCCGGCTCCAGGCCCTAAATCTGACCGAATATCTCGAGCCAGAGACCCCTGACCAGGATATGCAGAGTCCGGTCACCCTGGCTGATCTGGAAGCCATCCTGACTCAGAGCCAGATCACCCGCCATCTATTTCAGCCACACCCTGACATACCTGAGACCTACCAACTCCGCTGGAATGGCAGCACTTATACGGTCACCTTCTCCCGAGAGGCTTTCGACCAGTATCCCGATACGCTTCAATTTTTATCCTACGGCAACCCTCTCTTCACCGAACTACTCGCCAGTATTCCAGAACCGGAAGATTACCCAACAGGGTTAGCTCACTTTACCCACACCGACACCTTACCCGTACGAGCCTGGTATAACCTGAACGGGACCAAACCCACTCCCGTGAAGACCCTGACCAATCTCCGGCGCGTTCTTGGAGCAGGGACCGGTTCAGGCACTCAGTCTCAAGCCGACAAAGTCGAAGCAGCCCGGCAACAGTTTGAACAGCAGGTGCAAACCATCATCCAGCGCTACCAGGCCAGAGTGGCTGAACACGCCGCCCAATATCGAGCCACCCTGCAAGCCCGTGCCCGGCGCTTGCTGCTGAAGGGCGCTCTGGTCGAGATCGCTCTGGGCCAGCAACGGACCCTCTTTACCCAGGAAGTGTATCCTTTGAATTTCGACGAGAGCGCCGTGGCCGGGCTTAAGCGTCATAAGTCACCCTGGAGTTGGTTACTGGTCATCAACGGCACTCCCCTCCCGCAGCCCAGCAGCACCGACTCATTCTTTGACCGGATTCGAAATGATAAGCCGGAGAAGCTCAAGGAGCATTTCAGAGATCTGGCCGAGGAAGCCAGGGAGATTGTGAAAGAGTGGCGTGCGCTTAATCCGAAGGGTTGAAGCCAACACGCTCGGCTGTGATAAGATTTAAGTGTCAGGTCTTTAGTAACTTAGAAATCGAGTCCTTGCTCATTGGGCAAGAAAATTGAGTCCACGAATTGACACGAATTGGTACGAAAAATAAATTGGTGAAAATTCGTGTCAATTCGTGGATTCTGTACCTGTTTGGCCTGCTCTATAAGTTCCGGCCTGTCCTGGTAAGGGCCTGTCCTGGTAAGGGCTTGTCCTGGTATGGGCTTGTCCTGGTTATGTCATCATAAGAATTGCTACGAGCCAAAATAATCACTGGAAAAAATTTCTGGCTCGTGATATACTAATTTTACCTTAACCTCTAAAGGAGGTAACTACCTACCATGTCATTCTGAACAGGTGAAGAATCCCCAAGGTTTTGGTAAATACCCGAGGGGCACAGGTACCCAAGGGGCACAGGGTAGACCTCTTTTGGGCCAACGTTTCGGAGATTCCTCGTCGTTTATGCCCTTTGGGTACTGCGCTCCTCGGAATGACATGAGGGTAGGCAGTTACTAAAGGAGTTTGCAAACAATTGTTATGACTTTGGTACAGACATAGTATTTAACGACGGTCGTCGATCTGTGGACCGTGGTGATCAAAGGAGGATTTCAATGACTCTCGACCGTACGCGTATCATCTTTTTTGTCATTATTCTGTTTGCCTGTGTCATCATCGGTAGTATTGCGGGCGCTCAACTTCTGCAATTCCTATCAGTCCCGCTGCCTGCCATCAGCGACGAGACCGGTGGCACCGCTGTCCCCTCTACTCCGGCCACACCTGTGCCCCAAGATGCCATCCTCGTTGAATTTCACTCTTCCAACACCAAGGAGGATTGGGTCAACCAGGTGGTTGAATCGTTCAATGCCGCCGGCAAAACGATTGCCAGCGGGCAACCGATTGTGGTCAACGCTTACCACGTTGGCTCGGGTAGTTCAATGAACGACATTCTCGACGGCGAAATTCAGCCAACAGTCTGGAGTCCCGGTAGCTACCTGTGGGTAACACGGATCAACCAGGCCTGGACCGACCGGACTGGCCAGAACTTGATTCGCTCCGACTGCCCGGCCACGATCCGTGTTCCCCTGGCCATTGCTATGTGGGAACCGATGGCCCGGGCCCTGGGTTGGCCCGATACCCCCATCGGCTGGAATGACCTGGCCTCTCTATCTACCAATCCAGAAGGATGGGGCGCTTACGGCCATCCAGAGTGGGGCCAGTTCAAATTTGGCCATCCTCACCCGGAGCATAGCAATTCCGGCATGCTTTCGTTGGTGGCCGAAGTATACGCTGGGGCCGAAGTGACGGCAGGGCTGACGTTCGAACAGGTCAAGAGCGACCTGGTCGCCGAGCGGGTAGGGGCAGTGGAACGTAACGTCTTTCACTACGGCAAAACAGACACCGACATCCTGACCCGGATGACCCAACGCGGCCCTAACTATCTGCACGCTGTTACTTCTTACGAGAGTAACGTCATCAAGTGGAACAACGATCATGGCAGCGAACTGCAATTTCCGCTGGTCGCTATTTATCCGTCGGGAGGCACCTTCTGGGTGCAAAACCCCTACTGTATCCTCGACGCCGATTGGGTCACGCCGGAGCAGGCTGAAGCGGCGGCAATCTTCCGCGATTATCTGCTCTCACCGGAGCAGCAGGCCCGTACCATTCAATGGGGCCTGCGTCCGGCCGACTCGTCCGTGGCGCTGCACGACCCCATTGACCTGGCGCACGGGGCCGTACCGACTATCACCGAGAAGGACGTACCTCCCTTGCCCTACCCCAGCGACGATTTGATTAACCACATCATCGCTATGTGGCACCAGGTCAAAAAGAAAGCCACGGTGGTGCTGCTGCTGGATGTGTCAGGGAGTATGGAGGGAAGCAAAATCAAACAGGCGGCCCAGGGAGCTTCGCTTTTCATCGATCAGATGGACCTCGCCGACGAAATTCACGTAATTATCTTCTCCAACGAAGTGATTAAACTGCCCAATGCTGGGCCGGTTGGCGGCAACGCCGAGAGTCTAAAGGCCATTATCGAAGGCTTGTATGCTGGCGGCGGCACGGCTCTCCATCAGGCTGTCATCACTGGCCTGGACACCATTGACGAGTTGCAAGCCCAGCACGAAGCGGCTGATGAGCCCCGTATCTACGGCCTCGTCCTGCTCTCTGATGGCCTCAATGAGGTGGAAGGTGGTCCCAGCGAAGCCGATATGCTCAGCCGTTTGCCGTCCGGAGCCGAAGCCAGTAGCGTCAAAATCTACACCATTGCCTACGGCGACGACGCCGATCACGACCTGATGGCTACCCTGGCCAATCGCACCAACGGCAAAAAATTTGAGGGCACTGAAGAAGATATTGAAAGTATTTACTTCTTGATCTCGTCGGAGTTTTGATTTAAGCGCGCAATCAATCTGGCCTGTTCCGCTTTGGTCAGTGGCACCAACAGCTCCTCGCTCCCGGCAGTAACGGCTGCTTCAATCAGCCCCCTATTCAGTACCTGCCGGTCTAACCGGTATTCCGTGGCTTGCAGGCGCAGGGGGGAACGGGTCGGGCTGCTGACGGCTATCCGCACGTGTCCGGCTACTTTCAACTCAGGGTGCAGGTCCAAACGGACGGCAAAACAAAAGCCATCGTCGGTCAGGCTCAGGAGGTAATGCCCATCCTGATTGAGCGGGGGTAGGCGCAAGGTGTCGCAGGGAAATTTGTCCGGGAACAGACTGGCTCGATAGGTTAGAAATCCCGGCAACGGCAAAATACGTTGTTCTTCATCAATCACAGCCCTCAGTTCGGCGTCGAGCACCAGCAGAGCGACCATGAGGGGATTCGTCTGTGGACCGGGGTGGTAAAGAGCGCCGGTCAACGTCCAGGCAAGGCCATCGGGCAAGGTGGTATGAGCCAGCGCTTCGAGAATCAGGCCATCGGCAAAATTGAGTAACGTTTCATCTTCAGCCAGTTGGGATAAGGGAGTCCTGGCTAAAATATGCAAGCCATCAGGTAGGCTCAGTAGATCCAATTTTCAAGCTCGGAGCGGACCACAGTCCGCGTTTTGGCCGCTGGACTGTGGTCCAGCTAGAGCAAATTTGGATGTACTGAGGCTGAGTGTTAGGGGCATCCGTATTTACGCTTCCTATTTACACTTATCCGGCTGGACCGTAATCGGCAGGGTGACCTGGCCAAAGGTGGGGTACTGATCGCCCTGAACCTGGTAAAGATTGACCACCAAGCTGACTCCAGGTAAGGCTGCTGGCTGGCGAATGAGTAGATCCACTTCATCACGTACGATCTCACCGGCTTGAACCTGGGAGGTAGGGAGATAGCCTCGCATCAGGGCCAGGTGATCATTTTTATCTAAAGCAGTTTCACCACCCAGGGGTTGTACGGCGACGAAATAATCTTTCTCAAGAGGCGCTTCGAGCCGCCAGAAGAGAGTCAGACGTAAAAAGCAGCCGGTCCGTTTACGTATCAACCGCTCGTTAAAGGCAACGATTGAGGCTTTGCCGTCGAGAAATTGGCCGGGCGGGAGCTGGGTCCAGAATTCATTTTCGGGTAGCACGTTGCTCATAGGGCGGGGCAACAGTTCCCACAAGTAGGGATGGCCGGTGGGGGCCAGAAAAATTTGGCCGGTGTCAATGGCCGTGGATAGCCAGGGCATAAAGCCCAGGGCAATAGTTTCGATATCGACCAGGATCCGCCGTCCCTGGTCGAGCCTGTTTTGCAATAAAGCTATACTTGTTTCGGCCGGCATACGGCTCAAGGTGGTGGTGGACAGAGGCTCGACCGGTTGGCCCAAGACTACCCGGGTATAGATAAAATCAGGCAGGACGCTATTATCCTGGCCAATAATGGTTAAGGGGGTGCCGGCCCCGGCAATGGCTACCACTTCTTCCACCAAATCTTCGGCCTGCCAATCGCTACTCAGGTCAACCGCTTCATAGTTGGCTTCGGCCAACGGCCGGAAAAGAAAATAGGTGCCAATGATAAATCCGGCGGAAAATATCCACCAGATGGCTGAACATAACCACCGGCCTCGTAAAACTTCGTCCCGGACTCGAATCAATCTAACCAGGCGACTAACCAGGTACCTGATTAAAATGCCAATCAAGGTTCCCAACCCGATGCACATCGTCAGGGTCAAGGGGATGAGCATGCTGTCCAGGTCGGCTACTCTGTAAGAAATGCCGAAGAAAACCAGGGTGAGAAAAGGTAGACCAAACAGCCACAAGTAGCGGCGAGTGGCGATTAGACCGGCGATTCCGGCTACCCCCCCCCACATGGTAATCTGGCCGGCCTGTTGATAAAACAAGGTCTCCAGCGCCTTGAACCAGGCCATAGACGTGCGGGGAATATCTACCAGCCCCCACCACTCCCGGGTCAGGACGACGAACCAGAAGGTATTCCACTCTGAAGTATCGGCGTACAACCAGGTTTGTCCAACTCGATTTTGGGCAGCCCAGGGTAGATAAAGATAAGTCAACAAGGGTATGATTGCCCCGCCGGCCAAGATCAGCCAGCGACGGACGACAGTTTTCCAGTACCCGGCCTGTTCCATGCCGGTGGGTGGGGTGACTGAATTTTTGGGGCGGATGAGTAAGGTCCACCAGGCAACGGTGGGCACCAGAATAAAAGCCGTGCGATGGTGAGCCAGACCAGCGCCCAAAACCAGGCCCAGGCCAATAAGCCAGCGATCACGCTGGTCAGTATGCCAGGTCAGGGCCAACCAATAGGTCAGGGCAAAGAGCAAGGCATTCAAACTATAAACCTCAGCCATAATGGCCCCACGCCAGAAGATAAAACTCAGCCCCAAAATACCACTGGCAATGACGGCTGCCGCTCGATTCCGGGCCAATTTCCGCACCGTACAATAAAGAAAGAGCAGGGTGAGTAGACTGGTCACGGTGGACCAAAAACTAACCCGCCAGACAACAGCGGTAGCGGAAAGGCCCGGTATGAGGCCAACCAGGCGCACAAAAATATTGGTTAAAATGGTGTAGAAGGGATAACCGGGCGAGTGGGGGATGCCCCAGGTGCTACCGGTAATTTGCAGCACCGCCGAATCCCAGCCCTCGACAATCCAGGAACTAATACCCGGCGGCCTGGTCTGGCCGTAAAGCCAGGTAAAGAGGGCCAGGAGCGGAATGAGTTCCCAGGGCCAATATAACAGCGGTCGCAGGCGCGGCCAGATAAAAATCCACTTGGCTGAGTTCGTTTGCAAGGCCATCGTCGGCGTATCATAAAGCAGAGTTAAGGCTTTGGCAAAAGATTCCCAGTCCTTTCAAGAATAAATTGGAGATTGGTTATCGGTAATTGGAGATCAGGCAAAATTGCCAATCTCTAATTACCAATCTCCAATGGTAACTACCTACCATGTCATTCTGAACGAGCGCAGCGAGTGAAGAATCCCCAAGGTTTTGGTAAAGTAGACCTCTTTTGGGCCAAAGTTTCGGAGATTCCTCGTCGCTGCGCTCCTCGGAATGACATGAGGGTAGGCAGTTACCTCCAATGCACCAAATGATTGAAATATACCTGGGATAGGGGTTGCTTTAGCGGTGTTTTAAGGGTACTATAAAGTAACCTCAAAACGATCTATCGACCCGAAAAAATGGAAGCAATAACCCCCCAAATCGGCCTCACCCTGACGATCATCATCGTGGCGGTCGTCCTGTTTGCTACGGAAAAACTCCGGGTAGACATCACGGCGATGCTGGTGCTATTGGCCCTCGCCCTGACCGGCCTGATCAGTTCACAAGAGGCTTTTGCCGGCTTCGCCAGCCCGGCAGTAATTACCGTGTGGGCCATCTACATCATATCCGGGGCGCTGTTCAAAACCGGTGTGGCCGATAACCTGGGCAAACAGATCATTCGGCTGGCCGGTCCCAGTGAACCGCGTCTCATCGCCGTGATCATGCTGATCTGCGGTATCCTGTCCGCTTTCATGAACAACATCGGGGCCACGGCGGTACTGCTACCGGCGGTGGCCGGTGTCTCTCGCCAGACCAAGGTGCCGCTATCCCGGTTATTAATCCCCTTGTCGTTCGCTTCCCTAATGGGCGGCAATATGACCCTGATTGGGACCCCCCCCAATATCCTGGCGACCAACATCCTGGCCGAACACGGATTCACGCCTTTTGGCTTTTTTGATTTTACCCCGATAGGCTTGATTGTGTTTGGGGTGGGGGTGTTGTACATGATATTTATCGGCCGCCACCTACTGCCAAGACATAAGTCCATCGAAAATTGGCGCACGACCTATCAAAAGAATCAATATGTCAGCGAGGTCAGGGTCACTTCAAACAGCCCCCTGGCCGGTCAAAGCTTGGCTGAGGCTCATCTGGAAACAAATTATCATTTAACCGTCACCGCCATCCTCCATGATGGTCACCCGGAGACAGCGATCCATCGTAGAACTCGCATCCAGCCGAACGATTTACTGCGGGTAGAAGGGGCTGCAGAGAATCTGATACGGGCCCAGAAAGAGTTGAAGTTGATGCTTGAGTCGCCCCCCCCCTTGAATCCGCAAGATTTTGACGAGGATAAAGCCTGTATTGTGGCCGCCACCCTGGCCCCCCGCTCTCGCCTGGATGGAAAAAGTTTAAAGGAGGTTCGTTTTCGCGACCAATATCGCTTTATGGCGCTGGCTATTCGGCGGCACGACGAAGTCATCACTGAAAGGTTGCGCGATGTAAAGCTGCAATTTGGTGATACGTTGCTGCTAAAAGGACCAACCTACTGGCTACCAGACCTGCAGGAGCGAGGCGATTTCCTGATACTGGAACCGGTTAAATTGGAACTGCGACGACAGTATAAGGCCCCTCTTGCCCTGGGAATCGTTGCTTTGGTTCTTCTTTTAGTCACTTTAGCCAATTTCCATATCTCGCTGGCTATGGTTGTTGGGGCCGTGCTAATGGTCTTGAGCGGTTGCCTGACGATGGACGAGGCTTACCAGAGTATCGAATGGCGCAGCGTCTTTCTTATCGCCGGTATGTTGCCCCTGGGTACGGCCATGGAAACAACCGGCACGGCCCAACTGCTGGCCGATCTAATTGTGCATCTGGTCGGTGGCCTGGGACCTCTGGCCGTGTTGGCCGGGGTCTACATTCTAGTCGTATTGATCACCCAACCTATGTCGAACGCAGCCGCCACCGTACTCATCGTACCCATCGCCATCGAAATCGCCCTGGACCTGGGCGCCAATCCCCATCCCTTTGTGCTAGCCACAGTCATCGGTGCTTCGACCAGCTTTATCACGCCCGTAGGCCACCAAGCCAACGTACTGGTTTTTGGGCCGGGAGGATACCGCTTTTTTGATTACACCCGCGTGGGCGGCTTGCTTAACTTGGTTATCTTCATCGCCACCTTGATTTTCTTGCCTCTGCTGTGGCCGTTGTTTTAGACTTTTCGAGGCAATGCCGTTATCATTGGCCATACTTACTCTAAACGATGAAAACGCCAACCAACCACCTAACCAACCAACCACCTAACCAACCAACCAACCACCTACCCCCCCAATTTCCTTCCACCCGCTACCAGGGCAGCAAAGCCAAGCTGGTTGATTGGATCTGGGAGCAAATAGCGGCTTTGGGTTTCACCACCTGCCTGGATGCTTTTGGCGGCACGGGCGCGATGGCTTATCGCTTGAAGCAAACCGGCAAACAGGTGACCTATAATGATTTACTCCGCTTCAACTACTATGTTGGCCGGGCTCTCATCGAAAACAAACAGGTCTGCCTCGACCCGGAGACAGCAGATTGGCTTCTGCAACGGCATCCTCACCTGACCTATCCCTGTTTTATCCAGGACAACTTTCACGGTATCTACTTCACCGACGCGGAGAATGTCTGGCTGGACCAGACGCTTACGAACATCCGCCACCTGGCCGATCCTTACCAGTTCGCCCTGGCCTTTTTTGCCCTGTGTCAAGCCTGTATTATCAAACGGCCTTATAACCTGTTCCACCGTAAGAACCTGTACATCCGTTTGGCCGAGGTAGAGCGATCCTTTGGTAACAAGACCACCTGGGATCGACCTTTCGAGGAGTGGTTCCGTACTTTTATTAGGGAAGCCAACCGGGCCGTTTTTGACAACGGCCAAGCCAATCGCGCTTTGCACTTTGACGCGGCCGGGGTACCCGGCCAATACGACCTGGTCTACATCGACCCGCCCTATATCTCCCAGCGAGGTGTGGCCGTTGACTATCTCGATTTTTACCATTTCCTGGAAGGGTTGACCATGTACGACGCATGGGGCCGACACATCGATTACCGGTCCAAACACCGCCGTTTGAAACGCCGCCCAAGCGAATGGACGGACAAACACCGGATTCAGGCCGCTTTTGCCCGTTTGTTTCGGCGATATCAAGACAGCATCGTTGTCGTTTCTTATCGGAGCGATGGTATTCCCTCGGAGGCGGAGTTGGCATCGCTGCTCAAGCAATATAAGCATAAAGTGCGAGTTGAGCATTTTGGACAGTACAAGTATGTTCTGTCTACCAATTCCAAATCTAAGGAAATTCTTCTAATCGGCACATAAACGCTTTTCATCCTTCATTCTTCCCAAAATCCCCTTCATGCTGCAGCCGCCGGAACGACGGTATTCAAATCATAGAGCAGTAAGGCCGGATCCTCAGCAGCCTGAGCCAGCAAGTCAGGAGTAAAACCGGCTTTGGCAAAGAGAGCATAATAAACCTGCTGGTGAGGGACTTGCGCTAACAAGGTGGTCGCTGCCTGGCGCAGATCAGCCAGGACATTACTGCCCAGTGGACGATTGCGCCACTTGCACTCGCCGACCAAAATCACGCCTTCGGTTCGATTGAGAGCGACCAGGTCAAGCTCTTGTTGGCGTCGCCACCACGAGCCAATTTGTTGGGGTCTAAACGGTAGTCGAGCCACGCGAGCTTCTTGCCACAGAAATTGCCGGCAAATTTGCTCAAATACGGGACCAGCAAATGGGGACAAGTGAGGTTCGACTTCGGTTTGCCACACCCACTGGGCTTGTCCCTGCTCCAGTTCACTGCGATGAGGAGCCACAAAGCGGAACCAAAAACGCAAAAAATGATCGGCCAGGTGATAGAGCCCCAGGCGACTTTTCTGCGGTTGAGTTTCGGTGATAGGTACAGAACGTTCAATCAAGTGCAGCTCCTGGAGCACGCTGAGGTATTTGGAAATGGTCCGCGCATCGCCGACACCACTGGCCTGGGCGATGCTATTGGGGCGCGTATTGCCGTGGGCAATAGCCTGCAACACAGCAAAATAGTTACGGGGCTCCCGTAGCTCTGTCCGCAGCAAGAAGAGGGGCTCATCATAGAGCAAGCGGTTGGGGCGTAGTATCCGCTCAATGATGTTTGTGGCCAGGGATTGATCGGCATTGAACCGTTCCAGGTAGGCCGGCATACCCCCCAAAACGGCGTAAGCCTCAACCTGTGCTGTGGCCCTATATCCACCCAAAAAGAGTCGTGCTGCACCGAACTCCAGGGGCCTTAAAAGCAACTGGCCAGTACGCCGGCCATAAAGCGGGCTGTGATAACCCAGCGTTTCCCGTTCCATCATCCCAATTGATGAGCCACACAAAATTAAAAACAGTTGGGTGTGGCGGAGAGTATCGTCCCAGACTTTCTGCAAAATCGAAGGCAGGGCAGGATTGCTGTCGATCAGATAGGGAAATTCGTCAATGACCACTACCAACCGCTGTTGTTCGGCCAAGGTAGCCAAAAAGCGCAAAGAGGCTTCCCAATCGGGAAAGGTAAAATCGGCCAAATGTTGGTGATGAGCTTGCTGCCAGAGCAAGCGTGACCAGACCCCTAACTGGTGCTTATCAGTGGTTTGGGTAGCGGCGAAGAAAATGTGGGGATGTTCCTGGCAAAAGTGGCGTAGTAGTTCCGTCTTACCAACCCGACGCCGACCGTAAATAATAAAGAACTCTGCCTGGTGACTCTCGGATAGCTCTTGCAGCAGATGCAACTCTGTCTCACGATTAATAAACGGCATGTTTCCTGTTACCTTTATCTATTTTCATCTTACAAGTAGTCTACTTTAACGTAGAATATTGATAGTATAATAGGAAATGATCATTGTGACAACTCACCCGCTTACTTGTGTCAATCAAGGGCGTAGGGTACAATTTTGAGACAAGTTACTAACTTGTCGGTGCCGGCAAATTAGCAATTTGCCCCACCTCATTTATTTTGGGTGATTGATTAAATTGTTGAATCACAACCTGCGTCGTAAACTGATCATCGGTTTTGGTTTTGGTTTTGCTGTTTTTATTGGCTTGATCCTGTATGCCGATATTCAAGAAGTCAGTCACTTGCTGCAGCGCTTTCGTTGGAGTCTAATCCCGGCCATTCTGGGTTTGACAACACTCAACTATCTCCTGCGGGGAGCGCGTTTTCATTACTACCTGCACCAAATTGGGATCAAGAATATCTCTTTTGGAACCGGCTTTCTGATTTTCATCGGCGGCTTTTCACTGACCCTGACCCCAGGTAAGTTGGGAGAGCTGGTTCGAGTTTTCTGGCTGAGGCGGTTAGCCGGGGTTAACCCGGCCAAAACGGCCCCGCTGATGATTGCCGACCGTCTCAGTGATGGCCTGGCCATGACCATTCTGGCTTTGTTGGGGGCTTTGGCTTATCCTCAATATTGGCTGGCCGTGGTTTCGATTCTGACTATTTTACTGGCCGGGGTTGTTATCAGCCAGATACGCCCCCTGGCACTTTGGTTCTTACATATAGGCGAGAAAACGCCGGTCGTCTCAAAATTTGCCCATCATCTACACGCCCTGTATGAAAGCACTTATCAACTGCTCCGGTTGAAAAACTTATTGGCCGGGGTTGGCGTTGGGCTGATCTCCTGGGCTTTCGAGGGCATCGCCTTTTACTTGGTCTTGATTGGCCTGGGTCTGACTGGGTCCTTTCACCTAGCCCTGCTGTCAATTTTTATCCTGGCCCTGGGTTCAATTTTAGGCGGGGCCTCAACTCTGCCCGGGGGGCTGGGAGCGGCCGAGGCCAGCATGACCGGGATGCTACAGGTATTGGTCAACCTATCGGAAAATGTAGCGGCCACGGCCACCATTTTAATTCGCTTTTGTACGCTGTGGTTTGCCGTCACCCTGGGCATCTTGACGGTTGTCATCTGGCGCAAAATGCTTTTTGGGGAAGCCTTAGAACAAGGGACCTGGTTTGAAGGGATAGGGGGACAGGCCTAAGGAAAAAGGTGATGGGTGCAGAACAGGAGTATCATTTGCCAACATCCACGATCAAAGTTGACTTGCATATGCATACTTGTGCTTCCAAAGACAGCGCGCTTCACCCGGCTGATCTGATCAAGGTGGCCAAACGCAAAAAGCTGGACCGCGTCTGTATTACGGATCATAACACCATTGAGGGAGCATTAGTCGCCCAAAAAATCGATCCGGAGTTTGTAATTGTCGGTGAGGAAATATTAACCGATCACGGGACTGAAATCCTGGCCTTTTTTGTGCGTGAGTGGGTGCCGCCGCGCCTCTCGCCCCAGGAAACCGTAGACCGGCTCGTAGCCCAGGGAGCCGTCATCAGTATCTCTCATCCCTTTGATCGCCATCGCAACCAGGCCTGGACCGAAGCGTTACTGGAGACGGTTTTACCCCAGATTGATGCAATTGAAGGTTTCAACGCCCGAACCGTTCATGCTGTGGATAATGAACGAGCCAGGGCTTTTGCTGCGGCCCATGGTCTGCCAACCACGGCTGGCAGTGACGCGCACACAGCCAGGGAGATTGGCGCGGCTTATCTGGAAATGCCCGTCTTTGCTACGGCGGAAGAGTTTAGGGCCGGGTTGCCCCAGGCAATGGTTCACGGACATCTCAGCCCAATCTGGGTTCATATCTTCTCCGTCCTGAATAAATGGCGCGGCAACCTCGGCCTGAAACCAAAGCTCAACGAACAATGAGCCATGCCAAGAGATTTATCATTGTTAATTGGTAACTGCCTACCCTCATGTCATTCCGAGGAGCGCAGTACCCAAAGGGCATAAACGACGAGGAATCTCCGGCAACGAGGACAAATTCAAGGCGAAATAGGAGATTCTTCACTCGCTACGCTCGTTCAGAATGACATGGTAGGTAGTTATGTTAATTGTTAATTGAACCATGCTCGATCCAACCGACATTCGCCTGGATGATATTGTGCGCTTGCGAAAGCCCCACCCGTGCGGGGGCACCGATTGGCGCGTCGTCCGCCTGGGAACCGACATTGGCCTTGTTTGCTTGACCTGTCAGCGCAAAGTGTTAATTCCCCGGGGCCAATTCATCAAACAGGTCAAAGCCCAACTCAAACGTGGCCCGGAAGTGCCGCCTTTGCCTATCTGAGATGACTGATGGGTATCTTAAACGATAACCAAGACTCAAATACATCCTATGGCGACGGTGGTAAGCGGGTTCTCATCCTTATGTCTGACACAGGCGGTGGGCACCGAGCAGCGGCTGAAGCGATTCAAGAAGGTTTCGATTATCTCTATGGCGATACCGTTTCCGTGACCATTGTTGATGCCTGGAAAAATCACGTTGCCTGGCCGATTAATCGCCTGGGGGACACTTACAGTTGGCTGGTAAGTGATGCCCTCTGGTTGTGGAAAAGCTTTTGGTGGTTAGAACATCAGCCTAACCTGGTTAACACCTTACTTAAATCGGTCTATCCACTAGTGGCCCCCGGCTTACGGAAACTCTTCAAAGCCCAAAACCCTGATATCATTGTGTCAGTTCATCCGCTGATAACCCTCTATCCGCTGATGGTTTTAAGGCAGGCTGGTATGCAGGTTCCCTTTGTAACGGTGGTGACCGATATGGTTCATGGCTACCATACCTGGTACCAACCTCAAACAACCCTTTGTCTGGTGCCAACAGAACCGGCTCGGACCCAGGCTTTAAGTTTCGGGATGCCCACCGAAAAAGTGAAAGTGGTTGGCCAGCCGGTCGCTCTCAAATTTGCCAGAGGCATCGGGGAAAAAACCTGTCTGCGCCGCAAGTTGGGACTTGACCTGGATCGACCGGCCGTATTGATTGCAGGCGGGGGTGAAGGCTATGGCAGTATATTTGAAATTGCTCGGTGTCTGGCCCGCCGGATACCACTGGCGCAACTGATTATTGTAGCTGGACGCAACAAATCGTTACGGAAAAAGTTAGAGGCAATCGATTGGGAAATTCCCACCACCATTTTTGGTTTTGTGACCAATATGCCTGAGTTGATGGGAGCGGCCGATGTTTTTATAACCAAAGCTGGCCCTGGTAGTATTAGTGAAGCCCTTATTACCAAATTGCCATTGATTTTGTATGGCTATATTCCGGGTCAGGAAGAAGCCAATGTAAACTATGTAGAAGAACATGACGCTGGCCTTTATGTGCCAAATCCGGAGAAAATCGCCGCTCTGCTGTCAGACTGGTTACGGCCAGGTAACCCTATTCTGACTAAAATGGCTCACAACGCAGCCAAACTGGCTCAGCCAGAAGCAACCTTGACCATTGTTCGCTACGTGTATGAGTTGATACCTTAAATATATCTTGAGTAAACCAAGAAATTGTACAAGAGTACTAATGCACTTGTAGGGATTAATGGTGTAAATTATTTATGGTATTCAATCGGATTTTTCCCAATATGACAGTGGAGCGTAAATATGGTAGAATGGTATGGTATATCGATTCAAGTTTACAAATTTGCTCAAACCCATGAGTTAGTGTTATTAATAAGCTGCCTGAAATGAAAACAAGTTACGGTAAGTCTTCATGGGTCGCTTTTGCTCTTTTCTATTTGGTATTATTACTAATTGTTTCGGTTTTAGACTCGGTCAATAGCGTATTAACGTTACGCTATTTGGGCAAACAAGTCGCCCTGATCACGGTAGGTGTTGGTATTCTGGCTGTGATTGCCATTCGCGTGCCAGATTTATCGGCTGCCCGTGGCATACTTTTGGCGTTTACCGTCGGTATTTTAACAATTATCCCGGCGGTGTTGATGGGTTTGGGCGATATCCCCGGTTTTTGGCCGCCATATTTTTCAATTGCCTTTGGTATGGCCGCCGGTAGCTTTTTAACGTTTCTTTTTTTAAGATTTGCTAAACATATTCCCAACAAAGATCAATCTGATTTGGAGATTGACCATTTTGATTGAGCGTCCTGAAACAATAAAATGCAGTGTAGGCATTACCGCCCACAATGAAGAGGCTAACATTGCCCAAATCCTGGAGGCAATGTTGAACCAACGGCTGCATACAGTCGTCATTAACGAGATTATTGTAGTGGCCTCCGGGTGCACCGACCGCACGGAAGATGTTGTCCGTGAGTTTGCCGCGCTAGACTCGCGTATTAGGTTGTATGTTCAGGAGAAGCGTGAAGGCAAAACCAGTGCCGTCAACGTTTTTCTTAAACATGCCACAGAAAATATTTGCGTGCTGGAAAGCGGCGACACCGTTCCCCATGAAGATGCTATTGAAAACATGGTGCGCATGTTTGCTGATCCGGCCGTGGGGATGACCGGGGCGCACAAGGTACCGGTGAATACACCCGACCATATTGTCGGTTTTCTTTCTCACCTGCGCTTAAAATTAGAGCACCAACTTTGCCTGGAGATTCCCCGCCTGGGTGAATTGATTGCCTTCCGTAAAGTATTTGACCAAATCCCGCCCGATGTGGCTATGGACGAAGCTTTTGTAGAAGCTTTAGTCATTCGGCGTGGGTTACAGGTGCGCTACGCGCCCGATGCGGTGGTCTTTAACATGGGGCCAGAGACGGTGCGAGATTTTATTAAACAGCGCCGGCGGAACCATGCTGGTCATTTGTACTTAAAAGCCAAGTATGGTTATGAAGTGTCCAGTTTGGGGGCACCCCGTCTGACCAAATTGGCCATGGATGAAATTTGGGGGGCGCTGCGCTTAATTTGGATCTTAGGGGTGTTGGCCGTTTTAGAAGGATATTCTCGCATGTTGGGCTGGTGGGATTATCGCGTCCATAAGCGCACCCACGTGGTTTGGGATATTGCCTGGACAACCAAGGAGGTAAAACGTTCGGTGGATGCTACCGGCATTAATATTACCTCGCCCCACTTACCGGCCAAACGGAATTGAGTGATATAGGCAACCAGCAGAGGCTAATCTTGTTTTTACTGCTGGTTTAAAGGCAAAGAGTGTAGGCATTTTCCGTCTGCACTTTTTTTGCGCCTGGCTTACTTTTACCACATAATAAGTTGACCTTTCTGGAAAGGACACTCATTTGAAAGATAAACTGACTATTGTGCTAAAAGTGGTCATCAGCCTGGGGTTGATGACCTATCTGTTTTACCGGTTTTTATCGGATCCGCACGATAGAACGGTCCTGATTACCCACTTAACCACGGCCAATTATGGGTATTTACTCCTGGCGTTGGCCCTTTATGTGACGGCTGTCATTACCAATGCCATCAAGTGGTATATTTTACTCAGAGCCCAGGGTATCCCGGTCCCCCTGGGGGCCTTAACAAATTATACCTTTGTGGGTTTCTTTTTTAACAACTTTTTACCGGCCAACGTCGGTGGCGATGTGATGCGTGGCTTTGGTCTGGCTCGCTACACAGAGCGTAGCGCCGAGGCGGCTGTTTCTGTGATCGTAGACCGGATTATTGGCTTGCTGGCCTTTATGTTTACGGCCGTGGTGGCAGCACTGGTTGCCGTTAACATTATCCCCGTAGGACAAATGGCTGGCGATGAGACTCTGGCAAAAGACCTGACTCAGGTTGAGATGGTAGCTATTGTCGGTATGGTCATTATTATTGCTGGCTTTGCGATTATACTCAGTCATCGACTGAGGCAACTGGTAGGTCGGATTTTTGCCATAAAACTGTTAAAGCCTTTAGCGCCCCTCTATCAACGTATTTCCGATGCTTTTGGCGCGTATCGCTATCAGTATGGAGCCCTGTTAGGGGCTTTTGGGGTCGGGGTAGTTACGGTGTTGTTAACCGGTCTGGTGGATATCGCCATTGTCGCCGGCTTACATGGCGAAATTGCCCCAATTTATATTTTTCTCTTCAATCCAATTATTGCCGTGGCCTTAATTGCTCCGATCAGCATTGGCGGCTTGGGCACCGGCTCTGTCTTGTATGTTTATTTTTATGGATTGGTGGGTGTACCCCAGACGTTAGCTTTTGCCCTGTCTTTGGTCAAGCAGGCCATCGTTTACGTTGGCAGTCTGCCGGGGGGGGGGTTGTGGTTACGGGGTCGCGAAAAGAAGAAAACCGGGGACATGGTGATGGTTGGACTGGAAAACTGGACACCCGGTGGGTTAGAAGATTGACTTATGGAGGGCTGTCAGCCTTCCATCCCGCCAGTTTGCCAATCCTCTGTCTCTTAAACCTCCAACACCATCGAGAAGATCATAGGCCAACGGCGGGTGCGTTTGTAAAGGAACTGGCTCAGATTATCACGGATGACCGTGGCAGCGGTGTCACGGTGGACCTTACCACTCTCCAGCAGGTCGATCACTCGCTCTTTGGCCTCTTCAAGTAAATCCTCAGAGTCGCGGACATAGACAAAGCCGCGAGAGATAATATCGGGGCCGTCGACCAATCTACCCGTTTGTTCGTCGAGGGCGATCACGACGACGACAAAGCCATCGCGGGAGAGCATGTGACGATCTCGCAGAACGACGTTACCCACATCACCAACCCCCAGGCCATCAACCATAATATGACCACCAGGAATACGTTCCGCCAGATAAGCACCATCCTCATCAAATTCAATCACCTGCCCGTTCTCAATCACAAAGATGTTTTCTTTGGGAATACCGACTGCTTCGCCCAGCCGGCCATGCAGAACCAGCATCCGGTACTCGCCCTGAACCGGGATAAAATACTTGGGGCGGACCAGTTCCAGCATCATCTTTTGTTCATCCTGAGAGGCGTGGCCGGAAACGTGAACGGACCTCAGGTTTTGGTAAATGACGTCTGCTCCCAGGCGGAACAGATTGTTTATCGTCCGATGGACTAACTCCTCGTTACCGGGGATAGCCGTAGCCGAGAGGATGACCGTGTCCCCTTCTTTCAAACTAACCTGGCGGTGTTCCTGATTGGCCATCCGTACCAGGGCGCTGGTTGGCTCGCCCTGGGTGCCGGTACAGACAATGGCTATTCGCGAGTCAGGATAATCTTCCAGATCATCCACGTGCACCAGCATATCGTCTGGTACGGTCAGGTAGCCCAACTCCAGAGCCATTTTAACGTTATCGACCATGCTCCGGCCAACAACCACCAGCTTTCGGTCATATTTCAAGGCCGTATTGACGACCTGTTGCACCCGGGAAATATTAGAGGCAAAGGTAGAAACAATAACCCGGCCCTGCACCTGACCGAAGATTTTGTCAAAGGTTTCGCTAACGATTTGCTCCGAGGAGGTGTGACCGGGCCGTTCGGCGTTTGTGCTATCAGAGAGCAGGGCCAGCACGCCTTCATCACCGTAGGCTCGCAGTCGATCAAAATCTGGCAGATCACCCCAGGTTGGGTTGGTATCAAATTTGTATTCGCCGGTGTGAATAATCAAGCCTTGGGGGGTGTAAATGGCGTAACCAACGGCGTCGGGGATGGAGTGGCACACGTGGAACGGCTCGATGGTAAAAGGCCCAATTTCAATCACACTATCGGTGGCGATCGTGTTAATCTCTGTTTGGGCCAACAATTTGGCTTCTCGTAATTTAACTTCAATCAAGCCCCGGGTCAGGGGCGTGGCATAGAGTGGGGCTGGCACCTGGGGCAAGATATAGGGTAAAGCCCCAATGTGATCCTCGTGACCGTGGGTGAGCAAGATGGCTTTGAGTAAATCTGGATTATCCAGCAGATAAGTCACGTCCGGGATGACCAGATCAATGCCCAGCATATCACTTTCGGGAAACATCAGCCCACAGTCAATAGCAATGGCCTCATCACCATATTCAATCAAGGTCAAGTTTTTTCCAACCTCGCCCATACCACCGAGAGGAACAATGCGTAAAAGCTCTTTCACGAGAGCCTCCTGTTTGAATACGCTATGACAATGTCAATGCCTTTTTGGATTGGCCAACTTTGTGACTACATAGTTTAGGCTTTTGGCTCGATTTGGTCAAGCATGAGGTAGTGATTCAAATTTAAGAAACACCTTTTACAGCCAATAATCTCACTCATCCAGCCACTCACAAATGAGTGCGGCCGACAGGAGCGCGTACTCCTTTTTGGCTGAACTAATGTGCTGCAGGCGCATAATGTTCAGCGTATGTAACAAGAGCGCCTGATAATACTCGCGTATATCGCCGGTCAGGTTGATCAACTGAGCAGCAATGCGGCGCAGAGCCAGAACAATCTGGTAGGTATGGTCGAGTTGAGCACTGGTAAAGGAAACATCTCCCGGTGTTTCCTCAAAACTGACCGGCGCGAGTAAGGCCTGCTCAAAAGGGAGCAGTGCTTTCAGATCAACCACAGGCAGCAGATTAAACTTGATATCCGTCTCCAATTCGACAAAATCCCGCAGGGCATGGCTCTCCGCGACGCGAGCAAAGTCAATCAACCAGAAGTGACCGTCGGCATCGACCAGCATATTGCGGCTATGCAAGTCGCCATGACACAGACACTGCCGTGAAAACACCTCGAAGGATCGAAACTGCTCGTCAGATACGGCCCACATCACCGGATTTCTAAACGAATCCGGCAATCCATTGAAACACAGGCGGGGTTCGGTGAGGGCATCAGGGCGAAATTCCTGCAGGGCCGTCCGCAACTTTTTTGGCGTCAGGCCTAGCCCCTTGGCATAGATGGTGGTCAGATTAATCTTTTCTCGGCGGGCACCGGCAAAAAGTGATTGGAAAGTCTGGCTAAAAAATCGTTCCAGCAGGCCAATCAGCCTGGCTGTATCTTCAGCCAGAAAGAGTTCGCTAAAGGGGCGAATGGTTTCCCAGTCTCCGGCCCCAAGTAGTGAGTAGACCAGTCCACCAAGCTGACGGGAGTAGGCTTCCCCCTCCAGAACGGCCAGCCGCTGTCCACCCAGAAAAGGTTTGAGGAGACGATAGTTGTTTGCCTCTCGTTTTATTTTATCCTGGTCACTGAATTTGATGACCACCGGCGCTCCCCAGGCATTTTCGAAACGAGGTCGAGCCATCACCAGGACTGAACTGACCTGGCTGGGCGTCGGGACTGACTCCGGCGATAGCAAATAGGCCAGATAAATACTGACCGCATTTTGGAACAAGGTCCCAAACACCTGCTGTACATCGGCGGCTGAGGGCGGGGATTCTTTATCGGGCACAAGTATTTCCATCTGGTTCGCCAGGCCACTTAAGTCGAGTGATCCCTCGATTTCTAAATCAAAGTTGACTTTCACCTCTGAAGCAAACAGGTCGTCAACGATTTGAATTAACTGCGAGGCAGCATCCGGGCTCTTTTTGTCCAGAATGGCTCTGGCCCCGACCTCACCTAATGCCTTTCGAATGCTCTCTTTGTCTTCATAAGCGGTAAATATCACGCAGGGGATGTAATCGGGTACGATCCGGGCCACCTCGAAGCCGCTGATGTCCTCCACCCGGTCCTCATATTGCAGCCGCAAATCGATAATGGCCAAATGGACAATCTCACGCGCCAGAATCTCCTGGGCCTCCTGGAGGCTGTTGGCAGTCAGCACCTCGTAATCAGCGATCTTCAAATTGAAGGCAACTGAGTCCAGTACATCAGGATCGTTGTCCACAACCAAAACCCGCTTGGGTGATTCGGTCATTGCTATTCATCTCCGTCATTGTCTGGCCCTTCATTTTTATCCGTAGCCACCGGCAGTTTCATCAGCAACTCCGTCCCTTCGTTGGGACGACTTCTGACCAGGTTCAACTCACCACCGTGACTGAGGGCCACAAACCGGGCGATCATGGCCCCCATGCCTGTGCCTACCCCTTCTTTGTCTCGGGGCACAACCTGTTTTAAGAAGTAAGCGCGGACAGAGTCGGGGATACCGTGGCCCGTGTCCTTCAAGATAATGTGGACCGTATCGCCTCTCAAGCGAGTGGCCACCGTCAACCGTCCCCCCGAAGGCATCGCCTTTAAGGCGTTGTTGATCAGCTTCTCCATGGCCACTTTCAACCACTGGGGGGCGATTGCCACCCTTACCCCTGGGCAATTCAGGTTAAGAATCTTATCTACGTCCTCACGGCTACTGCCCCAACGGTCCACCATGTCTGGCAATTCCTGGTCAATAAGGGTTTGTCCATTGATCTCACCGGGCATCTGGGGAGGGACCTGACTGGTGAACTGGACGGAGCGGATGCTTTCCGCCACTTTTTCAATCCGCTCCAGGGCCTGAAAGACTTCGTTGATGATGTCAGGTGGCACCTCTTGCCTGGTCAACCAGCGGCGCAAGCCGTTGGCGTAATTACCGATACTGAAGGTCTTTTGGTTAATGGTATGCTGCCAGTCGGCCCCGAACAAACCGAGCCAGGCCACCACCTGGCTGGCCAGTAGATAATCCTTGGTTTTCTCCAGTTCCTCGTAGCGCTTGGCATTGCGAATGGCAATCGCCGCCTGTTTAGCCAACCCTTCCAGTAGACGCTCATTATCCTGACTAAAGGCGTTGACGTCGGCACTCTCAATGTTGATCACGCCCACCACTTGCCCTTCAAAGCGCATCGGTACGGCCAACTGCGAGCGCATGCCAGGAATATAGGCCCGATAGAGATGGGCCCATTCTGGAGACAATAAATCTGAGATGCGATAAGTACGGCCTTGCTGAGCCGCCATGCCCGTCACGCCTTGACCCAGTCTTAAACGGTCGCCAATCGAAACTGAGGGGGTCCCTCGGACGATAGCCAGGACAAGTTCTTGTGCATCGTCACTCACTAACTGGACGTAGCCGCAAGTCGCGCCGGTTAACTGCAAGGTCCGGTCGAGAATCATTTCCAGAATTTCATGTAGATCCAACGTAGAGGTAATGGCATCATCGATGTCCTGGATTGTTTCCAGTTCGGCGACGTGCTGCTGGAGGTCATCATAAGCGCGCCGGTACAGGCGGGCATTCAAAATGGCAAAGGCCGTTTGGTTGGCAAAGCGACCAATTGTTTCCAATTCTTCACCGGTGAACTCATGGGGTTGACGGAAATTGACGAAGAGTACGCCCAGGGGCTCATTACCAGCCCGTAAGCTGATACCGACAAAAGCCCGAATTGACTCGCGTTGGATGAAAGGAGCATGAGGTAAGCCCCGGTCCGGGTCCGCCATGACGTTGTGCACGACCCGAATGTTCCGATCGACGATGGAGCGAGCCAGACTGGTATCCTCCAGGCGGTGTTTATCCTTCGGAGCGAACAACTCGGGATGCAGTAAGCCGAAGGTGGCTATGTTAGCTTTGTCATAAACCAGTTTGCCCGGCAGAAAGGGGTAGATGACGGAACAGTCAGCCCCGGTCAGTCGACAAGCCCCCCGCAAGACCAACTCCAACACTTTGGGTGGATGACCGGTGATGGTAGCACTGATTTCCTCTGCGACCTCGGCCAGAGTTTCCAAATCTGCGGCGCGACGCTTAGTTTCCTCAAACAAGCGAGCGTTCTCAATGGCCACAGCAGCCTGACTGGCAAAGATCATGGCCAGGTGTTCATGCTCGGACGTGTAAAAGTCTGCCGTGAAACTATCCAGCGTAATGACCCCGATGGCTTCATCACGCACCAGCAGGGGGGCCCCAAGCCAGGCCCGGATGCGGGTGGTCTGATATTTAGGATCGGTAAACTGAGGAAAAACCCCTCGCACATCGGAATAACGTAAGGGTTTTTTACAGCGCCACACCCTTACATTTGGATAGATATCCTCAAGCGGGAAGGTACGGGTTTCCGCACTGCTGGGATCATCGACCCCTTTATAAGCGATGATCTTCAAGGCATTACGACCGGGGGTCAGTAATTGAATGGAGGCCGTGTCAAATGGCAGTACCCGGCCCATCTGTTCGAGGATCAACGTCAGAACTTTCTCCAGGTCAAGCGACCCGCCGATGACCGTCGAGATTTCCCGGAGCGTTTCGGCCAGTTCCAGTCGTCTTTGTTCCTGTTCCCGCTGGTACTGGCGTTCATTCAGTTCCTGGAAGGCCCGCGCCGCCTGGTTTAGGTAGCCCATCATTTGTAGATCCCGCTCCCGTTGCCCGGCCAGTTCGTCATGATCCAGACGGTCAAATATGGTCACAATACCGACCGGTTTACGTCCCGGAATCAGGAGCGGCAGCGCCCGTTTAACATAGTTGTGGCCTTCCTGGCCGCGCAAAGGACGGGCTTCACGATAGACACGCGCTTCTAATTGATCGTCATAGGTTGGGGTAGCCTGGTTATCATCCGTCAAGCCCTGTTGTCCGACAGACCGGCGAATATTTCCGTCCGGAGAAACATACCAGATGCGAACTTTCTCAATATCAAAGGCAGTCGATAAGCCGCGTATCAGGTAAGCGGCGGCCCGCTCTACCTCTTCAGAGGCATACATTGAATTGATCGTCGCGGCCAGTAGACCGGACCGGTACTGATCATTGCCTGCCTCGATACTGGCTTCCAGGTAATCAATGGCCGAATCCCACCGGCCAGCCATGGTCAGCAGGTGCCCAACCCGGCCTGGATGGAAGTATTCAGTCAGAAACTGGCGGTAGATTTCGTTGCGCAACTGATAACTATCCTCCTTGAGTACTTTTCTGACCATGCCGGTCAGATAAAGGGGATCGAGATCAGGTGATAAGGGCAGAGGGAGTTCCCGTTTCGGTACGACACGGCGTTCCAGCAGCAGAACGATACAACGTAACAAGTCCGGATCGTCCTCAATCAGCCGTACCGCTTCCTGCAGGGGGCCATAGTGTAACGCCTCATCACGAATGAATTCGGACATGACCCGCTTAACTGTTGATACTCTCAATTGATGTGATGGATTCTGACCGGCTATCTGCATGCATCGTTGGCAAATCCGGACGATCAGATGTGGATCACCCCGACTGGCCCGCAGTAACCAGGCGCGAGCCACCGGCGAGGCTTTGACCCCATCGGCGGTGATATGCTCTGTGATCAACGCCTCACTCTCGTCGTCGGTCAGGTCGCCAACGAACACCCGGTGAGCAATTCCCCGGAAGGGAGATGATTCACCAACCGTCAGCGTGGCCAGACTCAAGGCCCCAGAAACCACCGCGACCAGCCGGTATTCATCGGGCTGCTGCTCCATATAGGCGGCCCGCAGCGAGGTCAACAGAATTTGAATCAGGTCATTCGGCACCGCCTCAAGATGGTCAACCATTAAGACCAGGTCGCGTTTAAGGCCAGTCACTCCCTCTCTAAGAAAAGTACGAAAGGTGAGGTTATTGGCTGCCTCTGGAACAGGTATCACTAATTTGCAGCCGGTTAGTTCGCTAATACGTTGAGCAGTGACTTCCGTCAAGCTGGCAAAGAATCTCGTTAGGGTTGACGCTTCCACATCTTGCAAATTAAGGTAGACACAGACCCATGTTGGGTCCTGGGCCAACACCTCCTTGACGAAATTTAGTAATTCTGTTTTTCCAGAAAAGCGGGGACCCAGCAGGGCGCAGTACCGGCCATCTTCGACACACCGAATGACCTGGTTGATCGCGTTACGATTGTGCTGCCAAATATGTAAGCGTTGGGGAAAGGTGTCCAGTTCGGTCATATCCCTTCTTCCTTGACCTTTTTAAGCAGGTAGTCAAGATCATAGGCTTGTTGAAGTACCCTGGCAAATACCGGCGAAGTAAAGGAATAAACTTTGCCCTTGCGATGCAGGACGCCGGCTAAGATGAGTACATTGCAAATTTCATCAATGTCATTCTCTGGCAATACCAGGCCTTGCTCTTGCAAGGCCGCGTCCATATCGGCTTGAGAAAAGCCGTGTAACCAACTTTCACCAGCATCCTTCAATAGGGCATAGATCAAAGCCTTCTCACGGTTTCGGGTATTTTGCATGAACGAAATCAGGAGGTGGCTCTTAAAGCCTTCATCAACATAGATATCGATCAAGCTATCAGGCGTGATCTCTCGTTCTCCCGTCTGGTCCAACTGTTCTAGCAAAATCATACAGTAGTATTGAATCAAGTTGGGATGCCCGGCCGTCTCCTCGTAGATACGTCCCACAACTTCGTTTCTATTTCTGAAGTGAACCCCCAGATTTTCCATAGGCGTGACAATCAAATCGTTTGCCTGCCGCTTGGTGAACTCGTTCAGGCGCATTTCCTGGGCAAAGTTAAAGAAGGGCGAATCTAACAGATATTGCTCTTGCATCGCCTCGCGAAATCCGGCAATGATGTACCGGCAGGCTCCCTTGTTGGCCGAGGCGCGCAACATTCGGAACAAATCCCAACTGCCCCGCTGCATAATGACCAGATTGTCAATCTCATCGAGAAGAAAAGTAACTTTACTCTTATACATACGCTCCATTCGTTCTAAGAAATCGGGAAAAAAGAAGGCGTACTTTTGCAGATGCAGGCGCGTTAATTCTTTCGGATTAAGCTTCCGGACGACCTCTCGAATATAGTCTTCGCTGCTGAGTAGATCACTGCAATCCAGATAGATAACGGATGGCGAGTCCTCATCTTCTTTCAGAATCCGTTCGATCTCCCGCAGGAGAGAGGTTTTACCAATCCGACGGATGCCCAGGATGGTATAATTGGTGTCTGGATTCCCCAAGATTTTGGATATCTCATACTCCCGCCCAAAGAAGCGGCTGCCGGTCACAGGGGAACTGGTTTCATAGGGGGCCAGATTAGAGATGGGGACCTGACCTGAAATCAGATCAAGCAATTTCCCACTGGGCCGGCGCGACTGTAGAATCGCTGCTTGTTCCTCTGCTCCGACGACAACCAAATGATAGAGCGGGCTGGATGTACGTCCAAGCAACGGCTGGCTATCACCGTCCAATAGGACCAGCGTCGTATGGCGGCGCAGGCTGCGCTCCCGAATCACGTCGTGTAAGCTCTGCACAAGATGACGCGGTGAGCGTCCGGCCAAATCGGAGTGTTGTACCCAGATAACCGGTGTTCGGTCGGAAAGCCGCAACTTCCAAGAAGAAAGATCAATGTAGAAGAGCCGGTAGCCCAGAGTAGATTCGCCTGTCCGCACCCTGTAGTCAAGTTCTTCAGCCAAAAAATGAAGCAGGGGGGGCCATTCTTTACTCATAGGCTTCTCCTTTGAATAATGACCGCGCCAACCTCTCAACCGTCGTTTCGTCGACAAAAATCACCAGGTCCTGGCCCGGCCTCAGGCCAAGACAGCGTCGAACAACCGGCCTGGCTCCAGAAAGCGCAGCATGTTTGATGGTCATAGTATTTCTCCAGCCTAATTCTACTTAATAATAAGTAATTAAGTATAAAGGGCAAAAGGAGGACACGAATTTTAATTCAGACTTGACATAGAACGCCCGTTCGTGGTATAATTAGCTCACTAGCACAAATGGTCGGAACATATGACCGTTTAAGTAAGGAGCGTTTTTATGGCCTTATCGGAACGACAGAGCAAAATTTTAAGTTTTTTGAAAACCTTTACCCTTGATAATGGCTATCCGCCCACCATCCGGGAAATAGGCAAAGCTGTGGGGATTACTTCTACCTCGGTGGTCAACTATAACCTCGATGCTTTGCAACGAGCCGGTTACATTTACCGTGATCGCACCGTTTCCCGGGGCATTCGCCTGGCAGCAGGGCTGGAAGAATTAACCAGTAACATCAACCTGATCAAAGTCCCGCTCCTGGGGCGTATTGCCGCCGGTGCGCCTATTGAGGTGCCCGAAGGCGCTTACGATAGCGAAACTGACACCCTCGACCTGGCCCGTGACCTGGTGCCGGATACAGAGGATATTTACGCCCTGAAAGTCCAGGGAACCTCTATGATCGATGCCCTCATTAATGACGGGGATATTGTCGTTATGCGCCATACTGAGACTGCCGATAACGGCGATATGATCGCTGCCTGGCTGATCGACCAGGAGGAAACGACTCTCAAACGTTTCTACCACGAGGGAGACCGGGTACGCTTACAGCCGGAAAACCAAACCATGGACCCCATCTATGTGGCCCCGGATAAAGTGAGGGTACAGGGTCGGGTGGTGGCTGTTATCCGCCAATTAGGTTAACGCGCGTCTGTTAATCATCCACAACCACGCTCCACCTGGCAGAAATATGCTCGTTTGTGGAGCGTGTTTCTTTTCCCCTCATTTTTTAATCTAAATTCACGCGTTAAGACTTGACAGTAGAACGTATGTTCTGGTATAATAGACTATATCTTAGAACATACGTTCTATTTTTTATTGTTTTATAGCCAAACTTTAAGTAAAAGGAGCCAGGCCACTGATGGATATTAGTCAGAAACAAAGGGAGATACTGGCATTTATTGAGAACTTTGTTGACGAAAATGGCTATCCTCCCACTTATGAAGAGATTCGGGTGGGGTTGAATATCAGCACTAAATCGCTCGTCAACTATCATCTAGAAGCTCTCGAAAATGCGGCCCTGTTGACCCGTTCGCCTAATACGCCGCGAGGTATCCGTTTGACCGGTGAGAACGACACCATCCGGGTGCCTTTGATGGACGAGCTGGCTGTCAATTCGTCAACCGCTTCGACTGAACTGGATACCCAAGACGTGATTGAGCTTACGTACGATATTGTACCCAATGGCAGAAATCTCTATGCTTTCAAGGTACAGGGTGACTCGATGCTGGATGCGCTGATTAACGACGGCGACATTGTGATTATGCAATCTCAAACCCAGGCCAAAAATGGTGAAATGGTTGCCGTGCGATTGACGGGACAGGATCAAACGACCTTCAGGCGATACTACCGCGAAAATGGCCACGTTCGCCTCCAACCAGACAATCCGACGCTAGAGCCGATGATCGTAGAGCCTGACAGGATCGAAGTACAGGGAAAAATGGTGGCCGTTATTCGGCAGGTAGATTAGTTTTCGAGGCGACAGCGGGGCATAGGGATACCCTGCCTATTTCGCACCGAGCACTCAACTTGATGTACAGATGTGTTTATCAAAAGGTATCAGGCCGTGCTTGAACAACCAAACTATCCCGTGCATTGGGAGAATCTTGACCAGGAGACATATATGCGTCGGGTTTTAGAGTATCAAGCCGATCAAATTGAGATGGTGTTGACCAGCCATCGCGTGCCTGGCCAGGTGACGGGAGGCGTCGTCACCCCGCGGTGGGTGAGCTATCAAGTATTGCCCGAAGTCTCTACCAAGATATCCCGTATCATTTCCCTATCAGAAGAGTTAGCCTTGCGCTTGGGAGCTCAACGCGTGCGCGTTTCCCGGCAAGGCGCAACCGTCCAGGTCGACGTGCCTCGGGAGGACGGGCAAGTAGTATATCTACTGAGTTTATGCCGGCGCCTTAAAGAAGTGCCTAAACAAACCAGTATCCTGGGCCTGGACGAAAGCGGTGTCCCTTTGCTGCTGCGCTTGCCCTCGCCGGATGTGGCCCACGTCCTGGTTGCGGGCACAACCGGTTCGGGCAAAACGGCCCTGGTCCGCAGTATGGCCCTGTCCCTGGCTATGCATAATCGCCTGGGTGAGGTGCAGATGATTTTTATCGACCCTAAGGGTAACGGCTTTGAGCCTTTTACCTCTCTGGATGGAGAGGTCGGTTTTTTACCTCACCTGCTGCGGCCTCCGGTTCAAGATGTCCACCAGGCTATTTTCCTGCTGGGAGAAATGGTAGAAGAGATGGTCCGGCGCGACCGGGAGAAGATATCGGAACCCCGGGTGGTTATTTTCATCGACGAGTTAGCCGATCTTATGGAGCAGGGCGGCAAGGCTATGGACCGGCTAATGACTCGCCTGACCCAACGCGGCCGGAGTGCCGGATTGCATCTCGTCGCCTGCACCCAAAAGCCGCTGGTGGCCAGCATCGGCAGTTTGACCCGCAGTAATTTCCCGGTGCGGTTGGTTGGCAGCGTAGCCAGTGCCGACGATGCTAAAATCGCGGCCGGTATTGCCGGCACAGGTGCGGAAAAATTATTGGGGCGAGGTGATTTTCTGCTGGTGGCCAAAGGCCACGTCACCCGTTTTCAGGCCGCCTACGTTAATGAGCAAGAAATCAAGCAGATTGTTAGCCGGATGAACGTTGGCCAGCGTCACAGCCGGCGTTGGCTGGCGGAAGAACAGGTTCAGGTGGCCACCGGCACAGATGGCCGAGCTGCCAGCAGGCCGGCTGCCCAACCAAAGCCCAAACGGAAGGGCCTGGGGCTCATGTTTGGGCATCAATTAAGATTGATCAAGTAGGGCAGGTGATGTTATGAAGAAATTTCTATTTTTAGCCGGTATTGCTTTTACCGTCACCCTGGCAGTGGTGATCGGCACCCGTCTGAGCTCGGATGCGATGGCCATTGTCGTGGGTATTGTTTGCGGGGTATTGGCTTCGATTCCGACCACGGCGATCCTGGTTTGGGTCCTACGCCAGCGGGACCGGCAAATAGAGGCCCAACTTAGCCAGCGAGGTCCCTTTGGCCAATATCCACCGGTTGTCGTGGTGAACGGACAAAATCCCAACGGGGCGACCGGACCTTATCCTCCCTCGGCCCTACCTGCAGGCAAGACCACAAACGGGCCACGCAACTTCAAGGTGATTGGGCAAGAGAATACTGAAACAACGGGTGATATCTTACCCCCGTTTTGGGATGAACTGTGAGGCACAGCATGGAACCGATTAACGTGTTAGAACATCGCTTCAACTGGTTCCCCGCCAAATTTCGCTGGCGGGGACGGGTTTACTCGGTCGAGAGCGTGACCGAGTGTAAAACCGTGACGGCTCCCACGGGGCGGAGTGAGACTTACCATTTCTGGGTTCGTTGCGAGGGTAAATTATGGCATCTCAGCCAGATCCTGTCCTCCGGCCAATGGGTGTTGCAGTATGATTGAAAGGAGGCAGCTATCATGAGAGAAGGTTTGCTTTGGTTTGACAATGATCCCCAGCGCAAGCTGGCTGATAAAATTAAGCGGGCGGCGACTCGCTACCAGGTCAAATTTGGCCGTAAGCCCAATCTTTGTTACCTCAATGCGGTTGACTTCGACGGCCAAACTGAAGAGATCAACGGCATCCGGCTGCGAGCTGTGACCAATATCCTGCGGCATCACTTGTGGATCGGCGTGGATAATGAGGTCATTACAGCCAAGGCCGCATAATAAGTATCCTCTCCAAAAGTAAGGGCGAGGCAAGTCGGATTGGTAGTGATCGAAGCAAACAAGCCACGCTCCGACTTGCCTCGCCCCTACGTCACCAACAAATTTAAAGAGGATACCATAACCACTTATCGCCTACCAGAATCTTTCACTCTGGCCCACCAGACCGACAGCCATACCAACCACAATCGCCTCCGCAAACATCGCCAGGTCTGGATGGCCTGGGTTTGCTCCGTCGGGCTCAAGCGGTGGGCGCTGTAGGAGGCCCGTACGTACAGATGGGTCAGCCGGTGGACCTCCTGGTGAGCAGGGGCTAACACCATCCCCCAGCGTTTCTCCTGGGCCAGGGTATTGACCCTTTCGGCCAGGGAGGCCGCAAATTCGTAAGGTGTATCCCCGGTCCAGGTGGGCACGGCCAGCCGTTGCCCATGGCGCCGGAGACGCTGATAGAGAGTGGCCACTGCCACTACCGGGGTCAGGCGGCGTAAGCGCCAGCCATCAGCCGCCGACCAGGCCAACCCACCGATTACCAGGAATGCTCCCCCACCGAGTAGGAGTAACCACCCTATCTGTCCTGCCCCATCTCGAAGGGTGGTGGCCGGATCAGATAAGGCCGGCAAAGATTCGGAGAGGTCGGGAGGGATGGCCTCAGCCGAGCGGTCAAAAACCTGGCGGGCGGCGGTAGGCTCAAACTCAATCCAGCCGTAGTCAGGGAAATAGATTTCCACCCATGAGTGGGCGTCGGCCTCGGTTACAACGTAGTGGGCCTTGGCCGGATCGTAGGTCCCGCTGGCATAGCCCACGGCCAGCCGGGCCGGCAGGCCGGCTGCCCGAGCCAGGATCACCATGGTGGTGGCATAGTAGTCGCAATAGCCCTGCTGCAAATCAAAGAGAAAATAGTCAACCATATCCCGTTTAACGGGCGGCTCGGGCAAGTCAAGCGAGTAGGGGAAGGTCCGCAGGTGGGCTTCGATGGCTTTGGCCCGATCGTAAGGCGTGGGAGCGGTCGCCGTCAGGTCGCGGGCCAGGGACAACACCCGTTCGGGTATTTGCCTGGGCAGGTGCAGATAGCGTTGGCCTATCCAATCCGGGTAGTCATACCCGGCGGACCGCAGTTCAGCCTCACTGGCGGTCGAGACCAGGGAGTCGACTCGATAAGTCGTGGCCTGAATGCTCGCGGCAAAAGAGTCACCAGGGCCACGCCAATCGATGGTGTAATTGTGATCCGCTGTCACCACTTCGCCGGCAGCGTAGAGCAAGCCACTCTGGGGACCGACGACCTGCACCGCCTGGCGTAAAACTCGCCGGGCCGGGGCAGTGGTGGGATTGGCTGGCTCACCGGCCTGGTACGCCAATGGCTGCGTTTTTCCGGTGCGCCACCCCCGGCCTGTGTAGGCATCATAAGTCAGACTGCGCCAGTAATAGTGAGGTACGACCCGGTCCGTCCCGGTATCCGACGGATCGAGGGGCGGTTGGCCGGTGTTGATAACCAGAGCCACCTCCTCTGACAGCTCCGGCCCTGAGCCGAGCAAATGCTGGCGCGGCAGGCCGGGGGCACGGATTTGCTCTGGGGCAGCATACCGGCCCGGGTTGCGTTTCATCCCGAGCGAGTCCTTCATCGCCTCGACCTGGAAGAGACGCTGGGTAAAGCGGGCAATTTCCCAAATAGAGATGGACGGTATTGACCCGGCGGTCACGACCAAGGCCAGCGTGATGGGAACGACCACGATGGTCAGGTCCAGCCGGGTACTGGCCGAAAAATCAATCCTGGCGCTCTGCCAATGACGTTCACGGGCATACTGTCCAATCAGGCCCATCAGCAACATAGTCGCTCCTAATATGGGCAGCAAAGTCCCCACTTGATCGAGAGCATAGGCCAGGGTTGTGGCCAGCAACGCTCCAATCGGGGCTAAGGCCAGCAGGGGGTGATTCAGACGTCGCACGGCCCAGCCGGCCCAGGCCGCTCCGGCCCCCAGGGCCAGACTCCAGGCCAGGGTGGTTGCCACCGGGTCAAAAGTTGGCTGGCCGGTGACCAGCCCCAGACCCCAGTCCCATAAGCGAGTCAATAGCGTACTGAGATCGGTCCATAGTGCAATCAAGGCCAGCATCGAGGGCGTGCCGTCCGGCCTTCCCTGCCACGGCCAGAGCCAGGCTTGCCAGGCCAGGTTGACCAGGCTACGGATCACGGCCACGATGGTTTCACCCAGGCGTCCGACTCGCACGACGATAGCTTCGACACCCAGGATAAACATGATCACACCGGCCAGCCAACCCGGTAACTGTTTAGCTGCGGCCAGGCTCCAGCCAAGCACCAGGCCAACCATAGTGACAGGCAACAACAACCCCAGGGCCAGGCCCCGGATCACTTCGGCCAGGGCATAGGCCACACTGCCCAGGGCGATTGACAGCAACACCAGGGCCAGCAGGGTCCACCACCCCAACCAACGAATGAGCCAGTTGAATAAATGGCTGATAATCATCGAATTATACCAACCCTCGCCACTTCATATCGCGGGGACGATTGACCGCCACGGCTCGCCCGGTTGGTGAAACCCGCCATTCCCATTGACCCCGGTGACCGGGCCGGGCCTCAGGCCGGTCGAGCAGGTCCCGGCTGATGACGTGGCGGGTTACGCCCAAATCTGTTAGTAAGGCCAGCGTGCCGGTCATGTCACCAGAGCCCCCGAAGGAGAGGGGGTCCAACAGGAGCACCGTGGCCACAGCCCCCCGTTGGAGGAGGGGCAGCAGGGCTTCGATCCATGCTCCGTCTGTAGCCGCGGTAATGATAATCAAACTACTGATTTGGCCAGAGACGGGACGCGTGCGGGCCAGCAGTTCGGTCAGGGAGCGGGGACCGGGGGTAACCAGCGCCAGGGCCCGCAAAATCTCTTGCCGCTGGCCGTCGCCGGTTTGAGGAGGCAACCAAACCAACTCCTGGCTATGGACGGCCAGCCCCACGGCCCGCCCTGCTTGAAGCCCCCGAGCAGCCAGGGAGGCGGCCAGGATGATACTATGTTCTTCAGTAGAAGCATCGCCCTGGCCGATTTGGACTTGCTGATCCAGGTCCAGGAAGAGCCACCAATCCCCGGAGGGGGTGCTGTCGAAGAGACGCACAAAGAGCGCTCCCTGGCGGGCAGAGGTCGGCCAATGAATCCAGTTCATACTATCCCCGGGGGTGTAAGCCCGCACCCCGGCTGTGCTGACGGTCCGCTCAAACGTATTGAGCCGGGAGCGGCCTTCGCTGGCCCGTCCGCCCGGAGCTACTTCGATAGTGGGCAGGGGCACGATCGGCGGGGTCACGGTCAGAGGAACAGAGTCAGGATAGTGCAGATTAACGATATAGAGACCAAAGGGATCACCGCTGCGCACGGTGGTTGGTCCCAGGGTAAAGGTACCCCGGCGAGCGCAAACACCCTGGGTAAACCAGCGATTCTCGCTGGTGCCATCAGCGCTGATAGCCCGGCTGACGTTATAGCCGGGCATCGTGGAATGGTCGATGATCTCAACCCAGGGGGCGGGGATGGGGCCAATATTGGTCAGGGTGAAACGCTCTTCCAGGCGATCCCCCACGTGAGCCCAGCCAAAACGCATCTCGCGGGTAAGGCTCAAGGTATGGAGCAGCGACCAGGCCCAGACATAACTGATCAGCCACAGCCCCCCCAGGCCAACCAGCAATATGACCCAGCCTTTGTAGGGGGCCATCAGTTGCATAACCAAGGCCAATCCTACCAGCAATGGCAATAAATATGTGTTGAGTTTCAACCGGCCAGCCACCGTTTGTTTCCCGGGTGATGGTGTCGCATGCATGACGTCAGCATGATAATTTTGATTGATTACTACTTTAAAGTCAAAACTGAATTGGTGACAAGTTGGCTGGGAGAAAAGTCCAGAACCGGGTCGTTCACGCCACCAATGTAACCTTCGTCAATAGCAAGGCCGATCAAGGCCGAAACGACACTCTTGGTCACCGAGTAAAGTTGATGTTTAGCTTAATCTTCCTGTGCAAAGTCGGCGACGGTTACATCTTCGTCCACTGCTACCTGTTGGAATATTTCGCCGGATTTTGAGTCTCATCGAAAACTGATATACCACTGGCAATATCAAAACCGGATTGAATGCAGCCAGGATAAGCGATGCCAACCATCTTCATTGAAGGATATAAATTTGGAATGCTCACTTCAGTCAATAAGGTCATCACTGAACAAGTGGCTGCGACTAATGTGCGATTTGAAGAAAATATTTTGTATGTATCGCTGAGTGATGGGCGTGAAATGAGTTTGCCGATAGACCGGATTGAATGGTTAGAGTGGTTGGCTAAGGCTACCCCGGAACAGAAAGCAAATTGGTCACTTGAACCAGGTGGCTATGCCATTTATTGGGAAGATTTAGATGATGGGATAGAAGTTTACCACATCTTGGGAATGGAACCGCTGACTTGAAAGTGGCTTTTGACAAAGCTGGTATGTATCGGGCCAAACAGTGGCCCAACAATGTTGCACACGACACCAACAGTTGGCTTTATACCTCTATAGAACAACAAACCTGTTTGGGGCCAGTGCTCGGCTCACTGGCTTTTTTGCTTTTGGGCAGATTGCTCGACTCTGAGATGAAAATGCTGTATACTGGGTAAGAAGTAATGATCCTCAGGCAATCATCACGTGTCCTGATAATCCTATATTCCGGTTTCCTGATAAAAAATTATTTCGGCTTCCTACTATTTTAGAGTTAGGCGGCTTGTCTGCCAGCAAGAGATTTGCAATAGTTTAAGAAAGAAAGGAGAACAAGTTATGCCACTCTTTGGACCACCTAACGTTGAGAAACTAAAGGCCAAGGGCAATATCAACGGTCTCATCAAAGCATTAGGTTACAAGAAGGACCCCTCCGTCCGTCAGGCTGCTGCCGAGGCACTGGGAAAGATAGGAGGTACTTCAGCCGCGAATGCACTAATTGACCATCTTTCGAGCCCAGATTTGCAGGAGACTGCTATCGTAGCGTTGGGCAAAATTGGTGTCCCGGCGATCAAACCGCTCCTCCGCGTTGTCTCTGGTAATGACGTGGATATGTGCAAGTACGCCGCTAAGGCACTCGGCAAAACCGGTGATACGTTGGCTGTCCTGCCGCTTTTGGTTGTACTTGGAGCTTATCAGCTTGGGTCGGAGAATCACAAGGTTGCTGTTGAAGCGTTGGCTGAAATTGGTGCACCAGCGGTTGAGGAACTTATCGCAGCCCTCAGGGGCGAGGTCGAAGCTCTGGATGTATTCGATAGCGAGCATATGGGGCAGTCGGTCACTAGGGTACTAGGGGAGATCGGCGACCCAAGAGCTTTAGAACCGCTTATTGTCACTCTTAAAGAAGACCCCAGGTGGCGTGTGCGTGCTGGTGCCGCCGAGGCACTAGGCAAAATCGGTGATACGCGAGCCATAGAACCGCTCATCGCCGCTCTCAACGACTCAAGCTCGGGTGTGCGGAGCTATTCTGCCGGAGCGTTAGGCAGAATTGGTGATATGCAAGCGGTAGAACCACTCATTGATACTCTCAACGACTCAGATGGACAGGTACGCAGTAGTGCCGCTAGTGCACTGGGGACACTGGGTGACACAAGGGCTGTGGAACCGCTCATCTCCGCTATTGAAGACTCAGAATCGTGGACACGTGCGGCTGTCATCAGCGCTTTGGGAGAATTTAATGATACACGAGTGATGCAACCACTCCTTGCCGCCCTCAAGGACTCAGAATCAAGTGTGCGTGTAGCCACCGTCAAAGCATTGGGAAAGACAGGCAATACACAGGCGGTGGGACCGCTTCTTGCTGCCCTCAAGGACTCAGAATCAAGAGTGCGTATGGCTGCAGCCGAAGCATTGTGGGAGATGGGCGACGCACGGGGAATAGAGACACTTGTTGCTGCACTCGGTGATTCGGATCCGACCAATCGCTTAAATGCAGCTTTGAAACTAGGCGAGATAGGCGATGAGCGAGTGGTCACACCGCTGATAGAAGCTCTTAAGGGTGAAGATAGCGATTTGTCAAAGGCCGCGGCCGAGGCGATGGGGAAAATTGGGGACACGCGAGCAGTGGAGCCTCTCATCGCCGAACTTGAAGGTTTTGGCACACGTCCGCGCTATATAATCGGCCAATTTTACTACGGTCCGAGCCACATCCGCAAAACGTCACTGAAAACGTTCGCTTCTGAGGCGTTGAAGGCTATAACTGGTCAGGATTTTGGCGAAGATGCCACCCGCTGGCAACAATGGTGGAAGAAGCAACAATAGGGCGAATACGGGTGGTGGCTTGGTTTCACTCCAAGTCGCCACCCAACAAATCGTTCCAGGCGACTTGCTACCGCTGTGATTTTTGAAACTCATTGGGCCTGCAGCGTTGGTTTTGCTTGTAGCCTATCTTGCTGGCCCGCAAGCGCCTGAACTCAAGCGTTATACGGCTTGATTATTACGTGCAATAGAAGTTGTAAGCAACAAAATGAAAATTGTACCACCACCACCAAATTCGCTGAAAACAAATATAAATGACTTGGAGCATTTAAACAATATCTATCGTAACTTCAACGAGGAATTTATTAATAAACATTTCCCATACTTTGAATGGTTTAAGGAAGTGTTGCCAGTAAAAAGTGTCTTGCATCTGGGATGCGGTTGGGGAAAAGAGACTTTTGCACTTGCGTGGGGATTAGAAGCCCCCAGGACAATAGGTCTTGATAAAAATCCTGACGTAACGCAATGGGCTAAGGAAAAGGCAAAGTTTATTAGTGATTTTCGTACCAGATTTCCTCGTATTCTACAGTCTGTCAGTGACCCCCACCATCAAAATCAACTTAAAACTTGGTGGTATGAAGAGATGCCTAACGAAATCAGGGAAGGTGTATTACCGAAATTCCCTGATGCTCTAGATTTTTCCTTACCTATACCTGACAATTACTTTGAACCTGACAACTACTTTGATCTGGTTTACTGTCGTTACTGTCTATATCAAATAGCTAAGGAAGGCCAAAGTAGTTTGTTTTCTGCATGTCAGAATATCAGGAACGTTCTGAGACCTGAAACGGGACGAGTTGTAATAGTTGAACCTACCAAGGAAGGGTATGTTACCTATGACTTTAAAGGATGTCTCCAAGATGTAGGATTAATCTTGCTTAAGGTTCAGGAAAAGGATAGTCGCTTAGGACGGAGGGAAATTGACAATCCGAAAAATCGTGAAAAGGGACTAGCAAACCCAGAGGGATATATTCTAAAAAGGGGAAAGACGAGCTAGCAAATCTCTTAACCGCTAATTCGGACAGGCCGATTATTCGTAGATATTGAATTGAGTTGGAAAAATGGGTCTGCAAACAAAGAGCCGTATAAGTTACAGTCGGCGGTTGCGCCGTGGTACGGCGAGAAGGATTGCCCCTTGAAGGGGTTGTGGGAAGGTGTCAATTTGTATCCACAAGTCGAACTTGGTTAGGTAGACTGGAAACAGGGCTGCACGCAAGCGCAAAGTATCCAAGTAAAGCGGGTTGAGGCAGGCTAGAGACTGCCGAGAAGATACCGCAACGGCTGGCTGACAAGGAGAAAGCTAAACTGCCTGAACG
>DAOUMU010000161.1:0-3308 GCA_034409055.1 Anaerolineae bacterium | reverse complement strand
TCCGAAATTTAAATCATCCCAAAACTTTCGGTGACGTGAAGCGTAAAACGTGAAACGTGAGGGTTTATGGCGTAAAAACATCACGTTTCACGCTTCACGTTTCACGGAGTTGGGACAATTATTTTTTCGGAACTGCCCTAACCGGGGACTACCTGCCTCATGTTTCACATTCTAAACATTCCTTTTCCCCCCTGACCCCCAACCCCCAATCCCCAACCCCCGACTCAGAGTTTCAGAGGCCAGAGGGTTCAGAGGCCAGAGGTGGATGGGGACAAAGCCCAAACAACTCGAAAACCGGTATTGCCGAACCCGAAGTTCGGGCCGTTCCTGCCGCGAACCGCGCAGCGAACGCTCCCTCGGATCATCGTAGAACGCCCCGCCCCGCAGCACACGGGGGGCCTTTCCCTCAAGGTCGTTGTCATCCTGGTAATCCCGGTAGCTGGCCTGCCACCTGGTCCGGCACCACTCCCAGACGTTGCCGCTCATATCCTGCCCCCCGTAGGGACTGGCCCCACCGGGGAAACAACCCACCGCGCTGGTCGTGCCGATCCCGGTGTCACCGTAATTGGCCCGGTTCGGGTCGGGTTCGTCGCCCCAGGGATAGACCTGCCCATCTGGGCCCCGGGCCGCCTTCTCCCACTGGCTCTCGCTGGGCAGAGTGACTATCTCCTCCGGCCCCAACTGGCCGGCCTGACGTAACCGCACCGTTAGCCAACGACAAAAGGCCACCGCCTCGTACCACCTGACCATCACCACCGGGTGATTAGGTAGATCAAAGGCACCGCCGTAAGTGTCAGGTCCGGTTCTGTCCCCCTTCCACTGCCAGCCGGCTTCTGTCCAGCAGTGGCGCCACTGCTCGGTGTAACCACCGTCCTCAACAAAAGCCCGGTATTGGGCGTTGGTCACCGGGTAGCGGTTGATGCGAAAGGTGGGCAGGTCAACCTTGCGCTGCGGGATTTCATCATCGTAAGCTTGCTTATCCCTGGTCTTGTCACTGCCCATCACAAACGGCCCGGCAGGGACTTCACACCAGGTAATATCAGGCAGGCCATCGGGGTGCAGGCCCAGGCCGGGACGGTCATCACCTAATCGGGCCAGGGTGTCGGCAGCGGCGGTACGGTAGACCGGTTTGACCTGACGGTCGGCAACCAGCGTTTGGACCAGAGCCTGGCGGACCGTTTCTTTGCTCTGGACGTCCACGCCCTCGGGCCAGGCATCCACGACCGCCTGCCCGGCCAGGACAACCGCCTGGCCGGGTTCACCGGGGGCGTGCTCGACCAGGGCCCGCACCACCTCGCCGGCGGCCTCGTCACGCTGCTGGATAATGCCCATGTAGCCGATGGTCAGCAGGGTCACTTCATGCCAGTTGTCATCTCCCACGTGAGCGGCCAGGGTATCCACCACCGGCTCCAACTGGCGCTGGCCTTGCTGGGCAATGGCCACCGCCGCCAGGTACTCCTGGAAGGTAAGATGGATGAAGCCGTACTCGCCGGCCCCCCGTTCCAGCAACAAGCCGGCGTGTTCGCGGGCATCGGCCAGAAATTGACGGGCGGCTTGTTCCGGGTCGGCACTGCCCCGGCCGGCGTAAATGTCAACCAATTGGCGGCCCATATCCGCCTGTTTGACCAGACCCACGCCGGGACTGGCCTGGTGCATCCACAGGGCCAAAGGGGCCATCACTCGCATCGTGCCCACCACGTCCGGCTGGTGCTCGGGGGGACGGCCCAGGCCTCGCACCAGATTCCAGGTCCTGAGGAGGGTTTCGACATATTTTTGATACAGTTCAACCCGTCGCTCGGGCAGAGCGACGCCCTGGCGTTTCATCAGGGCCAGGATGGTCAACAGGAGAGGATTGGCAGCCAGGCTACGCACCCCCGGGATTGCGTTCCACGGCCGCCAGCAGTTCCCGGCGCTCCTGCTCTGCTTCCTGGGCGGCCACCTGGGTCTGGCCCCGGGCGGCTCGTTCCAGGGCCGCGGTCCATTTTTCGACAAACTGGGTAATTTCGGCCGTCTCAAAATCAACCAGAGTACATTCGGCCAGTCCCTCGACAGTGGGGCGCACCTCCCGGTAACCGACAATGCGACTGGTCAGGACGAACTTGTTACCCCGGTTTTTGTGCAGGCTGAAACAGTCCAGAACCCGGTCAACCACCACCCGGCGTTGGGCCAGATCTTTGACTTCGTCCAACCCATCCAGCAGGAGCAGGGCGCCTCCCCGGTTCAAGGCTTCATCCAGCATCGGGCCGAGGGGCAGGTCCACCCCCCGATCCCGGTAATAGGTGGCCACGAAACGATCCAGGGGCACCTCCTCTCCCTTGGCCAGGGCGTTGGCGTAGGCCGATAGGGGCAACAAAATAGGCAGGTGGACCCCCAGGTCCAACGTCTCCCCTTCACCCCCGGCTAAACACAGGGCCAGGTATTTGAGGAAGGTGGTTTTGCCCGCACCGGGGTCGCCCAGGACAATCAGGCCGTTGTGCTGGCGCAGCAGTTCTAACACCGGTTGGGGCTCACTCAAACGACGGCCCATGGCCTCCGCTTCCGCTTCGCTGACCCGACGTCCGGCCAGGCGCAGGTCTCTGGCCCAGGTCTCCCCTTCGGGCATTTCAATGCGGGCCTTAAGCGGAACATACATCTCCACCAGGGGCAGACGCAAAGAGACCCGGTCGGAGACCCCCATGCCCTTCAGTTCCAGGTAGCGGTAGCGGTCCACCAGGTACTTCAGGTAATTTTCGGTGGCCTGGCGCAACTGCTCCGGGGGCTGTTTTTGGCCAATCAGCGGCCATAACCGGTCGGGGTCGGCTACCAGGATCAGATCGCCTTGAACATCGCGTCCCACCACCACCTGTCCGGTTACTTTAGTTCGAGTTGGTCGTGCTTGAGCCTGTTTTCGGGGACGCCAGAGACCGACCAGAACGGCCAGGCCAGTAATGACCCATAACACCAACTGGACCAGGTCGGTCAGGCTCTGGATCTCATCGCCGTAAACGCCGACAAAGGCCAGCAGAGGCGGCAGCCACCATTGAACTAGGGCGGCCAAAACGGCCAAAGCAAGAACAACCAGACCGGTGATAATCCACTTTCTCATGCTTGACCCTCCCACTTCCAGATTTTACTGGTAAACTCAGGAAAAACTTCCCACAACTACCTCAACACGAGATTGGCTGCCTCAAATGCCACAACTTCAAGGTAAAGTATCACTGCATGGAGATTCTTCGCTGCGCTCAGAATGACATAAATAGCGTTGCGATTTCATCACGGCCCGGGAACTCCCCGCTCCTGCCCCCCACCCCCAACCCCCGACCCCCAAC
>DAOUMU010000160.1:0-6903 GCA_034409055.1 Anaerolineae bacterium | reverse complement strand
AATACGGCCAATGGCTAGCCAGGGCGCTTTCATTGAAGCCTCCTTGTTTTGATCTGGCTGGTATATTGCCATACATTGCCGGATTTGACCGTTTTACACCGTTACAGTTTGGTGTTACTTTTTCTGATAGGCGAAATATCCGCCTATGGGTATGCGGGGGAGCGCCTTAAGCCGGGGGTATACCAATTTCAAAGCCGGTTCAGTTCCTGAGACCATAGCCACGTCGAATGAGGAAACCATGCTGCTGGTGCAGATTGAAACCAAAGCGGCCCTGGAAAATATCGAGGAAATCGTGACTGTTCCCGGCGTCGATATGCTCTTTGTTGGACCCAATGACCTTTCTATATCGCTAGGCGTGCCGGGGCAAATCGATCACCCGGAAATGCGCGCGGCTATCGAAAAAGTCATAGCAGTTTGCCGGCAACACGGCGTTTTTCCGGGGGCTCAGATGAATGATTTGGAGTTGGCCATCTACTGGGCTAAAAAGGGGATACGTTTGTTGAGTTCAGTCTCGGAAGCGGGGTTAATGACGAGAGCCGGGCTTGAGGTAACGACGGTCATTAAACCGGAGTTTGAATGTTAGGACGTTACACGTTCAACGTTTAAGGGGTCAACGATGGAATGATTAGCCCCACCGAAAAAAGCAAACCGTAAACCAGTTCCAACCGGGCCGTTCCCGCCAGGGCTTTATTCAGGGGACGGCCCGTTTCACGGAAGACCAACCGGGTCAGAGGCCAGACCAGCGGCAGGGAAAACCAGGCCAACAGTGTCCAAAGGGTCGATATGCCTGTCACCCTCATCAGCAGGGGAACGGCGTAAGCTCCTGCCAGCAGCAACAGGTACTCTACCTGGGCCCCCCTCGCGCCTAGGCGAACCGCCAGCGTTTTTTTGCCGGCTGCCCGGTCCGTGTCGATATCGCGCAAGTTATTGACCACCAGAATGGCCGTGGCCAACAAACCCATTGGCCCAGCCGCCCAATAAGCAGCCGGGCTGACCGTGCCGGCCTGCACGTAATAGGTCCCGCAGACGGCCACCAGCCCAAAAAAGATAAACACGAACAGGTCGCCCAGGCCGTTGTAACCGAGCGGAAATGGTCCCCCCGTATAAGCAATGCCGGAGGCAATGGCCAGCAAGCCGATGACCACAATCGGCCAGCCCCCGACCAAAACCAGGTATAGACCGGTCAAAGCGGCCAGGCCAAAAGTAAGCCACATGCCACCCAGCACCTGGCCCGGTGTTAACAGGCCGGCCTGGGTGACCCGCATCGGACCGAGACGACCCGTCTTATCCGCTCCCTTTTTGTAATCAAAAACGTCGTTGGCCAGGTTAGTGCCTACTTGAATGAGCAGCGCGGCCAATAACGCTGCCAGGGCCGGACCAGGACTAAACACCTGTTCGCTAATGGCCACGGCTGTACCAACGACAACAGGGGCCGCGGCGGCGGGTAAAGTTTTAGGTCGGGCCGCCAGAAGCCAGATTTGGACCGGACTGAGTTGAAGTTGATTGGTCACCTTGTCCAGCTAATTCTTTCCTCAGTCCAGCCTCGGCTGGCGTTGATATCACTGCCTACCAACCCATCGGGGGAGCCTTCCATGGCAAAGAGTTGCTGTTGATCCTTACCGGTTGGCGTCATCGCCCACACGGCCCAGGACTCACCGCGACGACTGACAAAAGCCAACACCCGCCCATCCGGTGACCAGGTGGGCAGACCGTCTTCGGCTGGATCGTCGGTCAAGCGTTGCTGGTTAGAGCCATCCGCATTGATTACATAGATGTCCCAATTCCCCTCACGGCGAGACATAAAGGCGATTTTCTGGCCATCAGGAGATGGAGCAGGAGCCGTATCTTCCTCCAGATCCGTCACGGTTTGAATATTCTCAAACGAAGTGGAGGCAATACGTAGACCAGCCCCGGTGCTTCCCCACCCCTTGAAAACGAGTTGCCCGTTCAAGCCAATCGTGGGATACTCGCCCTCGCCGAGCACAATGCCTTCACCACGTTCTTCGAGACTGTTAACTCGGATGAGTCGTGATTTACGGTCTCCGGCCCGACGTGATAGCAAAATGATTTCGCGGCCATCCGCACTCCAGGTGGGCAGTTGATCCTCGACGAAGGCCGCTACCATTTTGGGTTCACCCCCGGAAATATCCATGGTCATCAATCCCCGGGCATCGAGTTTCCAGGAGTGAAAAGCAATCCGCGATCCATCCGGGCTGAAGGCCGGCTGACTGGCATTAGGATGGAAAAGTCGAGTGCCTGAGCCATCGGCCTGGCCAAAATAAAGATCGTAGTCGGTACCGTTAAAAACCGGATAGGCAAGGGTACCCACCAGGGCCGAGGCAGGGATTACCTGAGTATTGGCAACCTGGGAGGCAGCCGTAGGGGTAACGGTTGGTTCAGGGGTAGGTGTCGCTGTCTCAAACGACGTATCTTCACCGGCCGATATATCCTCGGCCAGGGTCGTCGCCTGGACCACCAGGGTCGGTGTATCGGTGGGCGCGTCACTCAGGAATTGTAAGACCAGCTCAGTTGGCGTGGCTTCAGGCTGCGTTCCAACAGCCACAGGTTGTTGAGGCAATGGGGTTTCACTTCCGTCCTGCCCGCCAAACAACCCACCGAGGCCGCCAAACAACACCAGGGAAATCCCACCCAGGATGAGCAAAACCAAAATAAGCCCAACAATACCAAAGAGCCAGGGCGCCATAGCGGCAATCGGGGCGCGGGTGATGGCCGGTTTTGCCGGCGGTAGTGATTTTGTGGCGGTGGCTGGTTCTAACAGGTCCTGACGCATTTTCTCCGCTGTGTGGTAGCGCTGGTCGGGATGGATCTCCATAGCCCGCAGGATGACCCGCTCTGTGTTTTCCGAAAGTTGGGGGTTCAGTTGACGCAGTGTGGCCAAAACTTCCGGGTTTAACATCCGTTGGTGAACATCTGGTGGATAGCGGTTGGTCAATAGATGGTACAATGAAGCGCCCAAAGCATACAGGTCGGAACGGGCGTCGGTATGCTCAGCACTACTGGCGAACTGTTCCAGGGGGGCATAGGCCGGTGTGCCCATACCCCGCAGTTCTAACTTTGTTTCTGGATTTTTAGGGTCCAACAGCTTGACCAGACCGAAATCGACCAATTTGACCTGACCCTGGAGATTTACCCGGAGGTTGGCTGGCTTGATGTCTCGATGGATGATCGGTTGAGGCCGCTGATTGTGCAAATAGACCAGCGCATCTAACACCTGCCCCGCCCAGTTCAGGACCGAGGTTTCATCAAGCGGCTGTTGGGTGCGCTCAAGCAGGCTGAGTAAGTCCTCACCTTCCACGTAATCCATCACCAGATATTCCCGATTATTCTCAGTAATGAAATAGTCGGACACCTTGGGTAGGGCCGGATGATCGAGCCGGGCCAAAACACTGGCCTCGGCCAAAAACTGCTCCCGCGTCCGGGCCAGCACCTCGGGGCTGGCGTCAGAGTCAGGCCGATTCTCTTTAATCGCACAGCGTCGCCCGACCAGGCGTTTGTCCTGGGCCAGATAGACCGCCCCCATGGCCCCGTAACCAAGCACACTGATCACTTGATAGCGATCTTCCAGCACCGCATTTTCACCCAGCAGTCCGCGCAACGGTGAGGGACAATTACTACAGGTTTTAGCATCGTCGGGGTTATCGTGACTGCAATTGGGACACATTTGAGACATAAGTTGGTTCACCTACAATTTAAGTTATGGCCATAAAACGTAAAACATAACGCAACCAGGCCGCAACCAAAATCTGAACACGGAGACAGGGCAAAGACCTGTACAGCCTTGCTGCCTGCCCGTGGGACGGAAAACACAGAGAAAATTTTAAATTACGTAGGGTAAGTGGCTAACTTGCTCCCAGTACCGCTGACAAGTTAGCCACTTGTTCTACAGAGTAACTTGTAATGATTTAGCAGGAGAGATGGCCTTTGCTGGTGAGTTACGTTTTACTTGTTAGCTTACCTGTGACAGGTTATTCTTGGCCTATTCCAACAATGGATTTTAGGGCCAGTTCTTCAACAGGAATCATACAAAGTTTATCTCAAAACCGCAAGTAAGCCCCACTAACTCTTGTTGCTTTGGCAACGGTTGGTATCGGTCAAATTCGGTTATAAAATTAAGGAGAAAGAATTGGGTGGTGTCCCTCGACTACGTGTATAATCACGGAATACGCAATACGCCGCAACACGTGGTTTGTTTGCGAGGACAAGCGACAATAGGAGGAGATATGCAAACAGCGACGATCAGACTGTTTCCATCCACCTTTTCGATTGTGGCCCGGGACCCGGCTAACGGGGATTTGGGCGTGGCGGTACAGTCCAAATTTCTGGCCGTGGGCTCCCTCGTTCCCTGGGCCCGGGCCGGAGTAGGGGCTGTGGCTACGCAATCTTTTGTAAATACGACTTATGGCCCCGAGGGATTACGTCTGATGGGGGCCGGTTGGACGGCTCAGGAGGCCTTGAACCACCTCCTGGCGCTAGATAACGACATAAGCCACAGACAATTCCTGATGGTCGATGCGGCCGGCCGGGCGGCCGCCTATACAGGCGAGGCCTGCTTTGATTGGGCCGGCCATATCGTTGGCGAGAATTTTGCTTGCGCCGGTAATATCCTGGTCAGTGAGGAGACCGTGCAGGCCATGGCCAGAACCCTCCAGGAAACGGAGGGACCTTTGGCCGAGCGTCTGGTGGCGGCCCTGGCCGCCGGTCAGGCTGCCGGGGGTGACGGTCGTGGCCAGCAATCGGCGGCCTTGCTCGTGGTTCGCACTGCCGGCAGCTATGGGGGACGCGGTGATCGCTACATCGACCTGCGGGTCGACGACCATCCCGAACCAATCGTCGAATTGCAGCGCATTCTCGGCCTGCATCGGCTGTACCTGACCAGGTCCTCTCCCGAGGAACTGATTGCGGTCGATGCGGACCTTGCCCGTGAATTGCAAGCCATGCTTCAGGAGGCAGGTCATTATCAGGGTGAGGTTACGGGGATATACGACGAAGCCACAAAGAAGGCTCTGTGGGATCTGTACGGCATCGAAAACCTGGAGGAACGCTGGCACGAGGAGTTGATCGATACAATCGCCCTGAATTTTCTCCGCCGGCGTTTTGGGGGCGAGGCAAAGGTTTAGCCAGCTTTTATAAAAGGTGACAACTCACCGGGCGTATGTAAAGGTTGGGGGGCTTCGTCATTGTGGGGCAAGAATCTTGAAACAAGCCAATCTGTGAGCGGATAAATGAAGGAGGTAGCTGCGACCAAGACGCCGACCAACAACACCAGGTATGGAAAGAAACGATAGTGAGTCAAGTCGATTACACGTTAAAACGGAAGTAAATCACGTCGCCGTCCTGGACCACGTAATCCTTGCCTTCCAACCGCATCCCGCCCGCCGCTTTGGCCGCTGCGCCGCTACCATACGCAACGAAAGTTTCGTAGGGGATGACCTCGGCCCGGATGAAGCCCCGCTCAAAATCGGTGTGAATGACTCCGGCCGCCCTGGGCGCCGTCCAACCCTGGTGTATCGTCCAGGCTCGAACCTCCTCCTCGTTCATCGAAAAATAGGTGATAAGCTCCAGAACCTTGAAACTTTTCCGGACGATTTGATCCAGCCCGCTCTCTTCTGCCCCGGCCAATTCGAGAAACTCGTAACGTTCCTCCTCGGTCAGGTCGGCCATCTCCTCCTCGAGTTTAGCGCACAGTTTGACCATTTCGGCCCCGTGCTCCGCCGCAATCTCGCGCACGGCCTGCACGAGTTCACTTTCCTCGGCCAGGTCATCCTCATCGACATTGGCGGCATAAATGACCGGCTTGCTGGTCAGGAAGCGCATGTCATGGTTCAACTGGCGAAAGGTATCGTTATCCTGGTCGGAAAAGAGGGAGGTTGGCTGGCCCTTATCCAGGTGGCTGCGGAGCGCTTGGGCCATAGCCAAGGTGGGTTGTAATTTTTTATCCCCCTTCACTTGCCTGGAAAGACGCTCAATTTTTCGTTCCAATTGCTGCAAATCGGCCAGTATCAGTTCGATATTGACCGTCTCGATGTCTTCCCGTGGATCGGGGATTGGACTGACGTGGACCACATTTTCATCCTCAAAGCAGCGCACGACATGCACAATCGCTGCCGTATCACGAATGTTGCCCAGAAACTGGTTGCCCAGCCCTTCGCCCCGGCTGGCTCCTTTGACCAGGCCGGCAATGTCCACAAACTCAATGGTGGCATAGATAGTCCGCTGCACGCCGGTCAACTCGACCAGTTTATCGACCCGGGCATCGGGTAAGGGGACAACGGCCCGGTTGGGATTGATGGTGCAGAAGGGGTAATTCGCCACTTGAGCGTTCTGCGCTTTGGTCAGCGCATTAAAAACGGTGCTTTTACCAACGTTGGGTAGCCCAACAATGCCCATACTTAAGGTCATACTGAATAGCCTCCATCTTGTTTTTATTGTATCATGATTGGCAACCGTTCGCCATGACCGCCCATATAATGGGAGTTCCGAAATTTAAATCATCCCAAAACTTTCGGCGACGTGAAGCGTAAAACGTGAAACGTGAGGGTTTATGGCGTAAAAACATCACGTTTACCGCATCACGTTTCACGGAGTTGGGACAATTACCCGTACCGGGCACAGGTATTTTTTCGGAACTGCCTTAACAATCTGCAACAAGTTGAGGGATAGTGGTGCCATTTGTGGACCATTTCATGGGCCAGGGTACTCAGATTTAGGTATCTGTGCGGCCGGCAAAGGTGTCTGTATTTAGGGCACTGCCCTCTTCCCCTTCCCGGGTTGCCCCCCTATATCTCCTCACTGATACACCTCCTGCCGGGTCGGTTGAGCGACCAGGTTATACTTAACACGGCCACAAAGTAACAATTTGACATACTTGAATAGGACGCAGAT
>DAOUMU010000159.1:0-3680 GCA_034409055.1 Anaerolineae bacterium | reverse complement strand
CAATGGCTTATCGTAGGAAGCATTGTGAGGGGGCTACTTGCGGATAGTCTCTTTTGAATTGAAACTTCGCCCGGACGGTTCCAGCCGCGAACCTGATTGACGGGCGAAGGTATCATTAAGTGCCTGTAACCTAAAGGGTAGGTAGTTACGTTTTTTAGACATAATTACTCCCTATCCTTTCAACGCGCCCGCCAGAATACCGCGGATGAAATACCGGCCCAACAGCAGGAAGAACAGCAGTGGAACCGCAACCGTCAACAGCGAAGCGGCCATTTGTAAATTGTATGGAGAGATGGTGCTCCCCTGGGTCATGGCCATCGCCACTTGCACGGTTTGCGTTTTTGGGGTGACCAGAGTCAGGGCAATGAAGAACTCATTCCAGACCTGGGTAAATATAATGATCGCCACAGAGGCATAGGCCGGCAGCGAAATGGGGGTAACAATCAGGAAGAAGGTTTGGATTTTGGAAGCGCCGTCCACTTCCGCGGCCTCTTCCAGTTCTCTGGGGATACCCAGGAAGAAGGTGCCCATCAAGACCGAAGCCAATGGCAGGTTTATAATCAAATAGCAGAGGATTAAACCAAGATGCGAGTCTATCAGCCCAACTTTAGCCGTGATGGTTGTTAAGGGAATAATAACCGCCTGGTAGGGCAAATAAAGGGCAACACCTACCAGAATAAAAATCACCCGGGTAAACGTTGATTTGGCCCGGCTCAGATAGTATCCTCCCAGGCCGCCAAAGAACGCCGTTAAGGCCGTAACGGCTACCGTAATAATTGTCGAGTTGATGATGGGGTGCAGCATTGGAATCAGGAAATTCCGGCTACCAAACAGGGCGTCGGTGTAATTTTGAATTTGAGGCCAGGCGGGGAAGGCCATATACGTTCGTTGGGTGACCTCGGGCAGCGTTTTTAGGGAATTATTAATCATTACGTAGATGGGTAAAATATAGGCGCAGGTCAGCAGCACCAGCACTACAAAGACGGTGATTTTGAGGGTTGTGCTTTTACTTTTCATTCGAACCACTTCTTGAAGGCGTAGATAGTATAGGGGATGACAATGATGAAGGCTAAAAGAAAGATGATCACGCCAATGGCTGCCCCGGCCGAGGCCAGGCGCTGATCGTAAGCGGTAACAATCATGTTCGTCGCCAGTACATCGGTGGCAATGCCTGGGCCGGACCTGGTTACGATCCATACAATATCAAATATTTTCAGCGTGGAAATCAATAAGAGCGACACCAATATCAGGACACCGGCCCGAATATTAGGAATAATCACTGCAAACAGAATTCTCAATTTCGAAGCGCCATCCACCGTGGCCGCCTCGACCATCTCTTGCAGTTCAGAGGTGCGCAAAGAAGATTGCACAATAATGACGGAAAAGCCAAGGTACTGCCAAACAAAAATAAGAATCAACCAATAAGTAGCCGTGCTTGGATTGTTGGTATAGGTAAACGGAGATTGGATGCCCATGGACCCCAGCAGGGTATTGAACACCCCCTTTTCCGGCTGGTACATCCAGGACCAGATTGTTCCGGTTACAACAAAAGACATAGCCACCGGATAAAGGATGAGCGTCCGAACATACGCCTCAACCCCCCGAAAGGGGGTCAACTCCAAAAGATAGGCCAGAAAAACGGCCACAATTGAGGTGGGGATCACCCCCAGAATTAGCCATTTCAAGTTATTCCCAACATCAACCCAGAAACGACCCTGGCTGAACAGATAAGAATACCATTTCAACCCGGAAAAGGTATAGTCGGGGTTTGTGCTGATCCAATTGGCCATGGAAACATAGAAGTTCCACAACAACGTTCCATACAGGATGGCCAAGAAAACCAGCAACGGCAATGTGAAAACCAGAAACTCAGTAACAGCCGCCCGTTTCTTTTGGAATTTTAGTGTTTTTTGCGCTTTGGTCGTAATCACCCTTATTACCTTTGCTGAATTAATTTATGCTAAACAGGAGAAACATTGGCTTGACTGACTAAAATGGGTAGGGATACATAATCTGCATGTATCCCTACCTGATATTATAGTCCAGCTCATCTTTACAGAATGATGATTACGGCCATTGATACCAGGCCGCACCATTTTGAACGTCAAAGGTCGTCATCATGGTAGCTGTTTCCTGGATAGTCGCATCAACATCCGGGGCCGGATCGGCAAAGAAGGATGAGATGATGACCCGGTACTGCACCTGAGCAGCATTGGGCAGAATAGTGCCGTGCTGGTCGAGGATCAGCTTGTCGGGGTTGTTGCTCACATACTCTTGCATCTCCTGGCGGATGGGATCCGGGAATTCCGTCGGGGCAATATCGGTGCGGGCAAACATGCCACCCTGAGTAACATCGGTGGGTATTTGCAGTTCAGGTGAAGCCACAACATCCAGCCAGTCCAGGCAAGCGTCCATATGGGGAGCGCCAACGGTGCAGCCGTAGGTATCGGGGTGGAAGAGCAGAATGCGTTCCGGTTTGGTGGGATAGTTCACCGCACCAAAGTCAACGCCCGGTTCCCAGTTGGAGCCTTTGATGAAGGCGCCAATGGCCCAGGTGCCCATGATGGTCATAGCTGCCTGCTCAGAGCCAACCGCGGAAACGCCCTGGTCCCAGGTCAGGCTGGAGTGATCGGTGTTGATGTAGGGTTGCAGCGCGGCAAATTTCTCCAGCGACTCTCTGAAGATGGGGTCGTTAGCGACATCTATGTTGCCCTTGAAGAAGTCAACATAATACTGAGGGCCACCCAACTCCATCATGATGGTGTCGAGCACAAAGACATCAGACCAATTGTCCTTTGATCCTACGGCCAGGCAGGCCATATCGGGCTTGGCCGCTTTGATCGCCTCGCAGGCGGCCATAAAATCATCATAGCCGGTAGGCGCAGCCAGGCCCAGTTCATCGAACAATTTTTGGTTGTAGTACAGGATATTCTCCAGGTGCATGTTTAACGGAACCGAATAGGGGTGCCCGTTGATTGACACAGCATTGAGCAGAGGCTTAGGAATCTTAGACGCGTAGTCTTTTTCCGTATAAAAATCATCCAGAGGCTCCAGAACATTGCTGTCAACATAGTCCTTCAGTTCCGCGCCGCCCAGAGTTTGGAATGTGTCGGGCGGAATGCCGGCCGTGATACGAGCCTTCAGGACGATGCGGTGTTCGGTGCCGCCACCGCCCGGTACCGGATTCTCAACAACGGTAACATCGGGATACTTGGCCTTGAGCGCCGCGAACATGGCATCGGCTGCTTCGCGCTCGCCGGGAGCGGTCCACCAGTGGAAAATTTCAAGTGCCCTGCCGCCGGCTTCAGCCGCTTCCATTGCCGCTCCACCACTCAGAAAGGTCGTGGCTTCGTCGTTAGTGGGCAAATAAACAACCCAGCCTACTTCGATCAAATCCGGGTCGTCAATGGTGTTGTAGGTGCTGTCGGTGGCTGCTTTTTCATTGGTGTAATACACAATGGCCGGATAAGTCAGCGGGTCGCCATACTCTTTTTCGGCCAGTTTTGACAGCCAGTCGTCGGCCTGGATGGTATAATCTTCACCCTGGGCCAGCGGGGCTGCGCCGGCTAGAGAAGCCGGTAAAACAGTTACCAATAGAACCAACAAAATGGTAATACTTAGAAACTTCTTCATTTTTTGAAATTCCTCCTTGAATTTTGAAATAGGTTATAAGAAATTTT
>DAOUMU010000158.1:0-21405 GCA_034409055.1 Anaerolineae bacterium | reverse complement strand
CATCCGTCCGAAATATCGCCGTGGTAATGAGAAATAGTCGATGATGTTTATAACTTTATGTTAATGTGCAACGAGAGCCTTCGCTCACAGCCCATACTAAACCTTTTTTTCAAGACACTCTATATCTTGCGCGTGAGATTAGCGTCGCTTCGGAAACGAAATACGGGAACAGTTAATGTATTTGGATTTATACGCAGGATGTCTTCACCAAAAAGCTTAAATGTCTTTTCCTCTGAACGAATATTGCTAATACTATCTGTAAAGAAGCAGACAATAGCTCCTTCTGGTGCGGAAGGACGACTTAAAGTGAATAGACAAAATTGCAGTCGAGAGTCCACATTCTGAAACCAAAGTGAACCATCAGAGCGACGATTCTGAAAATCATACAAGGATACCAGTTCGTTATTGTCGGAAACTTCTCTAAAAAACTTTCGGTATGTCCACTCAGTTGCAATACTTGTTGGTATTACTATTCCCATTCTGCCTATTGATTTCATCAAAATATGATCAAGCTCTGTAAATAATGCGTAGATATTAACAGTACCTTTGGCAGTTAAAGCAAAATATTCAGAGTCCTTAATAAAATGCTTAACAGCTTCCAATTCCTGACTTGCTCGTTGGTATTCTGCATACATATTTTGGTCAGTTTGTTTTAGAGCAGTAATCATCTCTTCTCGTACTGACTTGTTAGGGGCAGAAGCAATTTCAGGTACGCGAGTTGCAAAATACTCCTCGGTCTTAAACTCAAGAGACTCCCACGGTGGATTCCCTAACACTACATCAAATCCCCCATTCCAGCCGGTATGCTCATTGTCTGTCCCTTCATCTGAAGACGATACGCTAAAAATATGGAGAAAAGCCAGATGCCAATGGAAAAACTGGTACTGGTCCCGCAACCGCTCGATTTCTTCCTTCATCCAAATGGCCACGTCGTGGGGGTTGCGCTCAATCTTGCGGAAAACGGCCTCGGTGACGGGGTAAGCATAGCCGCCATCGTACTCCGGCTTTTTAGGCCAGACAAAGGCAGCGCACCAGGCATCGGCCCAAAATTGGCTGTACAGGTAGGGCGTGGAGCGGACCAGATCGGCATATTTGCCTTCCTGCGCTCGCACGCCGGCCAGGGTCTTGTCCTCCATCCGGTCCAGGGCAGCCATAGCCGCGGCCAGGTCGCCCAGGCGCTCCCAGGGCTGGGCGTCTAACTCCATCACCAGTTGGTCGCGCTCTTTTTTGTTGCGCGCCTTCCATTCCTTGCAATAATCCTTGTCATCGCCGGTGATGGGCTTAAAGGCGTCGTCGGGGATGCCTTTTTTGAGCAGGGCGGGCGTGGCTCCAATCAGGCTGTTACCGCACTGAATGTTGGCCTCTAAAAAGCCCAGCGGCTTGCCGGGGTCCAGGGTCTCCATCCACAGGGCCACTTTGCACAGCTCCACGCTCATCTCGTTAATGTCTACTCCGTGGATGCAGTGGCGCACCACATCGCGCAGAGCCTCACGCCAGGCGGCGGGCCCGGGTTCGTCATCGCCGGTGCGGATGCGGGCCAGGTGCGCGGCCAGCCGGTTGCCTGCCGCAATTAAGAAGTGGCCGGAGCCGCAGGCGGGGTCGACGACTTTGATGCTCAGAAGCGCAGCTTCTTCGGGGGAATAGGGAGGTAGGGAGTGGGGAGTAGGAGGTTTCCCTCTATTCCCTATTCCCCACTCCCTATTCCCTATCTCTTCTTTTGAAGAGATCGAATCAACGCTCTCAGCATCTTGCCCACGGTCTCGCATTGGGTCAGAAGCGGTTTGACTGCTTCCTTGTTTGCCAATCCCACCCGTTCCGACAGTATCAGGTGCGTCTCCAACTCTTTGAGTGACCCCTGGGCGATGCGCAGAAACTGGATGTACTCGCCCCGGTTCTCCCGGCCGTTCCCCTCGGCGATGTTGGCCGGTATCGAGGCCGCCGCCCGTCGAATCTGCGAGGTCATCCCGTACATCTCTTCCTTGGGATAGATTCGCGTCAGACGGTAGCAATTCTCCGCCAGGCTCATCCCTTCCTGCCACACTTTCAGGTCTCGATACGACTGAATGGGTTGCTTGTTCATCTGTTTCCTCACTTGAGGGAATAGGGAGTGGGGAGTGGGGAGTAGGGGTTTTTCCCCTATTCCCTATTTCCCTATTCCCTACTCCCTTTCTCGCTTGCTTCAATCGCTCTTCAACTACCGGCTCCAGGGCACTATCCAGCAGGCTGTTAATCAAACTCGACGGCGTGTAGTAGCTGCCGGTGGTTTTGCGCTCGGAGCCGGCCGCAGTGGCCAGTTCAAAGCTGGCGGCGGTGATGTTGAGTTGGGGGTGCAGTTCCAGCAGGGATTCGTACACGCTGCCCAACTCTTCGGAGCCCAGATTTTTGTAATCCACCGGGCGGCGCACCCGGCCTTCGATGGTAAAGGCCAGGGCGCGGATAGCGTTGAGCAGGTCGTTGTTGGCAATGTCGGCCCCGTCCAGGGCCGGGGTCGAGCGCTCGGAAAAGAGGAAACTGCCCAGGGCGGGCAGGCCCAGCGGCTCGTAACCCCGGCGCAGCAGGAAAAAAACACGGCGCAGGGTTCGGTACAGGTCGGGATGGGGGCCGCCTCGGCGGGTTTCAGACAGGCGGCGCAGGCGGGAGAGAGAGTAGTAATTTATATAACGTTCTTTGATCTCTGAGGGAGTAGGGAGTGGGGAGTGGGGAGTGGGACTTTTCCCCCTATTCGCTATTCCCAATTCCCTGCTCCCTGCTTCTGGAACCAGAAGCAAATCCCGGTCTTCGGCCACAAAGAGGAAAATCAGCCGGTAGACCAGACGTAGTAACTGGCGATAATAGGTTTGGGTGCTCAATTCACCGCTACTGAGTTGATGGCGCAGGTCGGTATTGGCCCGGTGGGCCAGAAAGCCCCGGCCCAGGGCAGCAATGGCTTCCTGCACCCCGTCGCGCAGGGCATCCAGGGCGCGGGTTCCCTGCGCGGCGGCTTCCTGGGACCATTTCTCCAACCAGCAGTTGGAGGGAATAGGGAGTGGGGAATGGGGAGTAGGGTCTTTCTGATCTTCCCTACTCCCTACTCCCAACTCCCCACTCCCCAGTATTTCCACCCGGCTCTGGTGGCAGACCAGCCACAGCAGGCTAAAGTCGGCGTAGAGTTCACCGGTCATCATGGCTTCCAGGTCAAATTCCAGGTAAGCGGCCCGGGTCAAGCTGATGTTATCGCGCAGCACCCGCAGAGTCAGGCCGTTGCTGACAAAGCCCCACAGGTGGTCATCGGAACGGTTGAGAAATTCCTGCACCAGGCTGTGGGGACTGCGCTTGATAGTTGGATCGCGCCGGTCCAGTTCCTGGCGGAAACTAACCAGGTGAATAGGGGTCTGCTCCCACAGGTGGCTGATAGGGTAGGGAGTGGGGGGTAGGGAGTGGGCAGTAGGGGGTTTCTCCCTATTCCCTACTCCCAATTCCCTATTCCCTACATACAGCTTGCCCTGATATTGCAGCCGGCCATAGCCCAATTCTTGAAAAAGAATCAGGAGCCAACGGTTGCGGGTCAGGGAGGTACCGCTGTCGGTGGCGGAGAGGTTTTGGCGCTGTTGATTAAAACTTTGCCACACGCCCAAACAGCGGTTCCAGGCCCGGTTGATGGCCTCGTTGAGCCGCTCGGTGGGAGCCAGGTGGTAGGCTTCCGGCTGCAGGCCGTCTAGCTCGCCGTCGGCGATGCGCTGCAGCAGGTCGGCCGGCAGGATGGCCCCTTCGGTTTTGACGGTGGTAAAGTTGGATCGGGCTACGGTTTGCATAGGCTACTTAATTCTCTGTTTAAGTTCCTCATATTTTCCTTGCAAAAATTGCTGGTGCATCCCCGCTCCCAGCAGCGCCGTTTCGTAAACAGCCAGGGCCAGGTCAAGGCGTTGGTGTTCTTCAGCCGCTTCAGACATAGTGGTAATGCGCTGCCAGTGGCGAGTACCCATCGCCTCAGCCAGGTCAATAAAGCGATCAAACAGGAGTTGCTGGGTGCAGAGCCGGCCCAGCATAGTCAGGGACTCCTCGGCCTGATAAAACAGCTCCAGTTCCAGCAGTTCCGCCCATTGAGTCCGCAAGATCGTTTCCGCAAGCGGGACCTCGGTCGGGTCCAGACCGGTAAAGAAGGCCGGTTGTTCCCGATAGGTCAGCCCATAATCTTCCCAGATGAGCAGTTCCAGCAAATCCTGAAAGAAGTCGGTCGGGGCCATTGTTAGCTCATTGCGAGGGAGCGCCGTGTAAGCTTCAAAAATCTCTCCAGCAAAATCCCCGATGACCCCATAGGAATCATCTACCTGCTCTATTTTTTCCAGAACAACCGTCATCACCGCCCGGTATAGGGCGACCGTTTGGTCAAGAGAGGCCTGCTCTTCCTGTTTGTCAACAAAAGCCGATAATTCTCGCTCCAGATCAAAGGTCTCCCCCGCCTGATACCAACCGGAGCTTTTGAACAGATAGGCAAAGGGTTGAGCGTACTGCTCAGGCGAAACCGTGAAGCTGGACCAATGACCACGCAAGGCGCGGGCGTAACGCTTGGCCCTGGGGGTGTTGATCATCCAGGGGCTCATATCTCGACGGGGCGGCGAATTGTCCAGAATCTTGGTTTGCGCTTTGCGTTTTGTTTTCTTTAGCAAACTGTTCTTTTCTGCGCCCAATACCGCTTCGGTGGATAACCCGGCCTCCGTGAGCACCTGGTGTAACCGGCGCAAGTGGCTCAACATCGGTTCGGCCGAATACCGGGCGCCACCCTTCCGTAGTTTTTGGCGAAAGTGATTGATCATCTCTTCCCAATCACCCCCAAACTCATTAAGCAGAGCTACAATAAACCACAAATCCCAATAGGTTATCTGAAGAGTCCGCCCGGTTTCAGGCGCGATGATTTCTCGAAAAGTTTCGTTACCGCGATAGATTATTCGTTTAGCCATATAAACCTCATTGTTGCAAAAATGATTTGCCGCCGTTGACCAACAAGTCATCCTGAGAGCGCTGGCCCTGGGCTGGACAGATTTTGAAGATGCGGTTCAAATGGCGGCGGCGTTCAAGGCCCGGGCTGACTACCTTATCACCCGAAACCCCAAAGATTTTGAGGATGAATTGGTTCGCGTGTTGCAGCCCGGCGCTCTTATGGCCTTGGTTCCATCCTCCGGTTCTGATACAGAGTCATTCTGAGCGAGCAACGGGAGCGGCTTCCGCACAGCACATAGAACCTTAAAAACCGGGTTTTTGGATGTTAAAAGTAGCTTCCGGTTTTCAAATTTTAGGCTCTAAGCAGACCACAGTCCGCGTTTTGGCCGCTGGACTGTGGTCCAGCTAGAGCAAATTTGGATATACTGATACTCGTCATTTTTTTAAGAATGCCACTCGGCGATGGCTGTACTGATTAGACCTGATCCCACTGCCCCTGACACCGCTCCAACGGGGGGCGGAAGCAGCATGCCAGGCCCGGCGTCAACGGCAACGATAAGAACTCCCCCAAAGCCCATAAGTAACTTTTTCCAGAAAGGTTTTTGGGGGGGGTGGGGCATATATGTCAGCGGACGTACCTCGTTATGGAGCTGCTTGATTTTATCATATAAATGCTGATCAAACGTCTGCCTTGATTGGGCAAGCCGACGATATTCGGTTAGTATCTTCTCTTGGTTTTTATAACACATATTTATGAGCTCGTATCTCAACTCCTTATTCACTTGACACATGTATAACAGCGCTTTCTCTCTTTGCAAGAAGTTTTCAAATAGCACGAAGTTCGCTAGTGTGTTTTCAACCTCTTTTTTGTGTTTGTCCATCATTTCGGTCAATCTTTTAATGTCTGAATCAAAACCCGGACTGTTTAACAAGTAGCCTAAGATGTCATCAATGTGCTTGGCTGCTTTTAAGAGTTTTTCGGCCTCACCAGATTGAAGTAGGTCATTCAAGTAATTACCCCATTGCATCAAATCCTCTAATCGATATACCGCTTGCACCAATCTCGTTAGGTTGTCAGTTTTTTCCTCCAACCTCTTTAGGTAGGTACCTAACTGATTGAACCTCTGCTTAAAATCCTCTAATTGGTATGCCGCTTGCTCCCAGTCCTTTAGTTGACCTGCTAGAACCGCGTGCTCCAAGTTCGCTAGTCGATTATTCAACTCGTTAGTCGTCTCCGTCAACTCCGTTAGCTGATTGATCGCTTGCTCCAGTGGATCTTGGGGCGGTTCGGTCTGGTCTGGTGTACCTTCCAATATGGGGATTGTAGACCTGTCCAACAGTCCTGTACCCTCAGTCGTTCGATCTGACCCGGTGTCGGATATCCCAAGTGCGTCTCGTAAGGTTGCACCCTCCTCATATGTCGTTCGACCTGACCCGGTATCGGATATCCCAAGTGCGTCTCGTAAGGTTGCACCCTCCCCATATGTCGGTGGTGGATATGGCACGGGTTGGTCTGACCAAAACAGATCTGACATGCTTGTACCCTCCTCCCCAGTAGATGTCGTTTGATCTGACTTACGTTTCTCTGCGTTCATTTTACCCTCCATTAATTAAGTGATTTTCAAAATCAGTTTATTTATGACACTATCGGCAGTAAAACATAGATACCCAAAATATCCGGCGGAAGCTGTGGTCGAACGGTGTATCGCACTCCTTTTTGGCGTGAGGCCGTGCGTACCCGGCGATGGGCTTCCAGCAAAGCCTGCCCCCGGGTTTCGGTCAATTTATTTAGGACAGGGTGCAACTGTTGAAGGTCCTCTAACACACGTTGGATCTGGGCGCTGGCCTGTTCTGCTACTATGTTGGCGGCGGGCTGGGCCACAAGCAGGGCTTCTGCTTCCTCCTCAGATAACCATTCGGGATTCTGGGTCCGGCCCCGGAAGGCCGCCACATCACACGCTTCGGCTAATAAGGGCCTTTCTTCCTGGCCGCGCCGGGTAATGAGGTGGTAGCGAAAGCGGAGCAAGAGCAGGACCGTTCTCTTGGCCACAGCACCGGTCCGAATAACGCCACAGCGTTTAGCCACACCGGCCTGTAACGGGTCCAGGGCCGTATCCATAGTATACGTGGCCAGACCTTCCACCAGCGGATGGGTGCGGGACAGGTACAGCACATTATCCGGCACGGGCAGGGTAAAACGGGCCGTAAAGCTTTGTAAGCCGCCACAGGACTCTATCAGGGCTTGCTTGTTCGGCAGGCTGAATTCCACCCCGGCCGGTTTATCGGCCACAAAGCCGCCGTGAGCCTGGACCACCTCCCGCATAAATTGCTCCACGTCCACCGCCGTGCCAATGGCCGCCCGCACCGCCTGCCACTCCTGGGCCACCTCATCCACTTTGAGCCTCTGCTGGGCAAAGAGAGTCCGGGATTGCTTTTCGCGGTCACTTACATTTTCCCAATCAAGCTGCAACTCGGCCGCGGTCATGCCGTCCAGGCCAGGCAAGGCGAGCTGCAGGGCATCAACCTGGCTGCCCCGCAGCAGCAGGCCATTCATCAGGGCCTGCACCACCTGGCTGGTATTGGCCGGCAGCGGCACCGAAATACCTAACGAGGTGCGAATGGCCTTATGTTTGCGCAGCAGCACATCCAGCACAATGCCGTCAATCCGGTTATCGGTGCCGTAATAGGTGACGGTGCGCACTGTTTCTGAAGGCTGGCCAAAGCGGTCTACCCGGCCTTCGCGTTGTTCATGGCGAGTGGGGTTCCAGCTTAGATCGTAATGGACCACGGCGTTGAAGTGGGCCTGCAAGTTAATGCCCTCGCTCAAACAGTCGGTCGCCACCAAGACCCGCTGGGGGTGTTGGCCCATTTGTTCCACCCGGAGTTCGCGCTCGGCCGGGGGCAGCAGACCGGTGATGGCGGCCACCTCTACCTTGTTGGGCAAAGCCTGGCGCAACTCGGCCGCCACATATTCGGCGGTGGGAATAAACCGGCAAAATAGAATGGGGTTGTAGCCATCTTTGAGCAGTTTTTTTACCAGGACAATGGCTTTTTTTAGCTTGGCATCGGCCTGAGGCCCGTAGAGACTTTCGGCGCGGCGAGCAAAACGTAACAGTCGCTCCCGCCGGCTTTGGGGCTGATCTTCTCCCTCCTGCCCGCCGGGAGCAATATCCATAAATTCGCTGGATTCGGCGTCGTCCAAATCCAGTACGGCGCGTTCGCCCACGGCATCGGCCTCAGCCACAGTTTCGGTATCGGCGGTGCTGGAGCGACTGCGCAGGGTGGCCGCGGCGGCAGCGGGGCTGCTGGCCAAACTGCGTAACAGAGCCAGAGCCGACCACCAGCGAACGCGCTGGCCTCGGGGATTCCCGTCTGTATCCAGCACCCGCTCTTTGGCATAGTCCAAAATGGCGTCAAAGAGGTTTTTATAGTCTGCCGTAAGGGCATAGGTCTCTTCCGCGTCGTGGCGCTGAGGGAAGGTCGTGGCTTCAGCCATGTAGGTCTGAACGTCGGCCCGGCGTCGCTGGACCAGGTGCGCCGCCACCTCCCGGCGATGTGACTCATTGGCCCGGCCGGACAAATCCTGCGGCAGGTCCATAAAATCGGAGCGCAGCAGCCCCAGCAAAGAGCGAAAGGCACCCTCATCGCCGCTATGGGGTGTGGCCGTCACCAGCAGCAGGTGTCTGGTTCCATCTTTGGCCAGGGAGTTGACAAGCTGGTGCCGCAGGTGACGTCCGCCCCGATTGTCTGGAGAAAAGGCGCAGGTGTGGGCTTCGTCAACAATAACCAACTCCGGGCAAGAGCGAACAAATTCATCGCGGCGACGGCTGGATTTGATGTACTCAGTGGAGACAATTACAAAAGGATGCAGGTCAAACAGCGATTGACCGACAGCGGTGTGCCGTTCCAACCGTCTAACGGTGCTGGTCAGAACCAGTTCCGCCTGAATGTGGAACTTCTCCGCCAACTCAGATTGCCACTGCTCGGCCAGATGGGGCGGGCATAAAACGGCCAGTCGCTGCACTTCACCCCGATCCAGCAATTCACGGGCAACCAGGCCGGCTTCAATCGTTTTGCCAATACCCACATCATCGGCAATGAGCAGGCGTATCGGATCGAGTTTCAAAGCCATCAGCAGGGGCACAAGCTGGTAGGGTCTGGGTTCTACATTGAGACGGGCAAATGAGCGAAACGGCCCGGCGCTGGAGCGAAAGCCGAGCCGGACGGCATCACGCAGCAAGCGGCTGGAGCGGAAGTCCCCTACTTGTTGGGGGTCAGGATAATCAAAAGTGGCCGGGCGCACATCATCTGCTTCCAGGGGCAGGTATATGCCCGCTATCTCCTGGTCGGTCCCCCCCAGGGGCCGCAGCAAGAGAAACTCATTGTTTGAGTCAGGCAATACAACCCATTCCCGGCCCCTGGCCTGAACCAGCGAACCAACAGCGTAGGTCATCGTCAAGCCCTCACTTTACCAAACACATAAGCATGGTCATTGCAAATACGTTCCCATTTGTCCTTGTTGTCGTACCGAAAGCGTAACACGGTCAAGCCCAGGTCATCCATTAAGCAATCGGTAATATCCTCATCTTGCCTGGCCACATCCGGCTGGTCATGAGGGGGACCGTCGATATAAATAGCCACACCGCGATCACTGTAATAGAAATCACAGCGAGTATCACAGCCGTCAATGTATTTCTGAGCCGTGTCAGGCAGCAGCAAGTTGCGCTCATCCAGAAAATCGAGCCATGCCTTTTCCAGTTCGCTATCGCAGGCTGCTTTCAGTGCCTGTAGTTGAGCCTCCCGTTCTATGCTGGTGGGGCTAATGCTGACCAAGCCATTGTTCAATTCAAAGAGGGGGGTGCGAGTCAACTGACGGTCAAGTAATTGGTGGTCCGGCTGGTTATAGTAACTCATCAAGCAGTCGTAACAGGCCGCTTCACAATCTTCCCCGGTTCCCTTGGCCCGGCGTAAATCTTGCCGCGTATCCGGGTCAAAATGGCAGATTTCCAACGCTTTGCGGGCCACCCGTTTTATCGCCTGGGGGTCGCTGACCAGTTGTCGTAAAACACCCGCCCCCCCTTCAGCCGACTCGTAGAGCATAATAATACGGCGATCATCAATCGTCGGCAGGGGTTCGGCAGCCAACTCATTGTCTTCCACCTGGTAAAGGACCTGAATGGCGGTTTTTATTGCCGGTTGCAGCGAGGCCATGATGGGGATGTCGTACTGTTCAGCAAACTCTATCAGCAAGCAATTGCGGTGATCCTCCACAAAAGGAACAACTCGCTTGGTTTGTTCACTCATGGGGTCATCGGCATCCGGCTCAAGCTCCTGCTGATTTTTTTGCCAATAACCGCGTTCAATATCCAGCACAAAGCCGTAGATTTCTTTATTTTGGCGGCGTCGCCAGCCTTTGTTAATCCGCCAGATTGTGGCGGCGTTACCGTAGATCAATTTCAGCAAATCTCGCCCGTCGGCAGCCTTCACCGTCGCCAGCATGTATGAAGGCCGGCCCCCATGCTGGGCAAAACGGATGCTGGTTTGCAGTTCGTAGCCCATTCTGACCCGTTCTTCCTCGTCACTGTTAATCCGATCTCGGCGACGGGTGGAAACGTTTTGCATCCTGAACAGAGAACTGAACGCCTGGGGCAGCAACGTATCACAATTCTCGCACAGGTCCGGCCCATCAGACTGATCGGTGATGGGGTGCAAGTAGCCGCAGGCTGCGCAGACTTTGGCTTTGGTAGTTAACACGCCGTTGTCACTGACCGGCAAAATGGCCTTGTTGATAACATAGCGAGAGCCTTCGTGGTAGATAATGCTGCGCGGGCCAAACTCTGATATAGCCAGGAAGCGAGGCCGGGAGAGGAATTCATTCTGCTCATCCGGCCTGCGGCGGCCACGCCGGCCCGGAATGTAAGCAGACAGGGGCAGCCGGGGGAAGTTGTATCCCGGCAAAAAGCCCTCGCTGGCAAAGTAGCGGTAGCTGTAAAAGTCAGAATACATTGCGCTCCTGGTATCAAGTAGCAATTCCAACTGGGACTCGGCTTCGCCACGCAGGCGCCGGGCCTGGTCCTTTTCCTTAGCTGAACTGACCGGACTGCGCACAATTTCATCCTGCCTGTCTCGCTGTTTAAGAGCTGAGCGATAGAGATCACGCCAGCGATCACAGGCCTCGTCAAAACGGCGGACCGCTTGCTCAAGAGTCTTTTTGAGCCACTCCTCGTTGTACCAGGCTGCTTCTCGCAAATCTTCGGCAAGGGTGCCCAGTATCCTGACCAATCGCTGCACCGCCCGCTGGCAAGCATGGTCGGATTTGAGCGTATCGAGGACACTTTCTTTAACTGTCAGGGCAGGTGGCTCATCCTCTAACTCAAGCAGGTCTTTGAGCGAGTCGTAAAGGGGTTGCCCGGTTTCGGCCAGCCAAACGGCATGCACGTGGGCCCGTACAAGGTCCTCATTGGCTAAATCCAGGCGAGGCGGCCTGACCGAGCCGGCCACCATTTGAGAGGGTCGTTTGAAAAAATACTGGTCATGCGGGCTGCCGGTTGTGCAGTAGGTGAAGACCAGGGCCGGTTGCCCGCTCCGGCTGGCCCGCCCGCTGCGTTGGGCGTAATTAGCCGGGGTCGGTGGCACATTGCGCATGTTGACGACATTGAGCTGGGAAATGTCTACCCCTAACTCCATGGTGGGGGAACAATACAGAATGGGCAGTTTGGCCGTGCGAAACTCCTCCTCCCGCTTTTCCCGCTCATCGCTGGGAACCTGGGCCGTATGCTCACGAGCCTCAACACCCTTCAGATCGGTAGCGATTTCTTGGTAAAAAGAGACGAAAAACTGATTGGTTCGCTCTTTGGCTTGCATTGTCTCCGGCAAACGGGGCATGCGGATAGGATCATAATATGGTGTTTTTCCATCCCCAGCTCGCCAGATCATCGCATCGGCCATTAACTGGTAGCCGGGAAAGTCTGTTTCGTCCTGAGGCTCCTCAACTCTATCAATCAAGCCCTCACGTTCTAAAACAGCAAATAACTGCTCAATAATTATTTGAGTATCATTCAAGTCCAGTCTGGCTCCATCATAGTTGGGGAAGGTGCCCATTCGACGCAAAAACATGCCGAATCCACTACGGGGCGATACAAAAAGATACTCACCCGTGCTGCGATAACGACTCGAGCCGGGAATGGCCACAAAGTTATGGGTCATCCGCTCCGTTTCATCAATGACCCACGGCACGGCCAGTTGCTGGCTGCTGCGCTGCTTCATCCCTTCCTGATAGATCGTATCCAGGTAATCCACCTTAATGGCCAACCCGCGCCGCAGCACGTCAAGCAGGGCCTTACACACGTGCAGCCGGTGTTCCGGAGCGGCCGTGGTGAGGGTTGGATGGCATTCAGACCAAAGCTCTTCATCGGCACATATCTCTTCCAGCTCGATATAGTCGATGCGGAGAAGCCCACATTGTTCGAGGTTCGGGGCGGTCACCCGCCAGCCGCGGCGTAAATCCTGGTAGACTCGATACCCCAAGACATCACGAAAGGCCTGATCAACTCGCCGTTTTTTTGCTCGCCCCGTGTCATCTGGTGCATCAGCATAAAGTTCGAAAGGTAGATCAAGGGCTTCAAAGACCTTTAACGCCAACTGGTCGTGTTCAATTCCATTCTCACCGGCACCACTAACAGCCCGGTAAAAGGCAGCTCGGATTAAGCCTACTTCAATGAAGTCATTAAAATGACCAGCCTGTAGAGAAGCGTCCTGACGGTTATCTGTGAAACTGAGCAGTTTTTTTGCTTTTTGTTTTAGGGCCTCATCGCGGCGCAGCGAGCGTAAGGCGGACAGGCTTAAAACGGTTGTGGCTGTACTTCGACCTTCCGAGGACAGGGTAGCCAGTTTGCCGAAATCGGAAAATTCGCGACCGGTGTAGGTCACCCCACAGTTGAGACAAAATGGAAAAGGCGATCTGACGAAACTATAGGGGCGACCACTATCCTCCTCTTCGCTTAATGGGTTAACATACACGGTTTGCGGCAGCTTCTTGCGCTGACTATATTTTACACGAAGACCACCCCTGTACGGTTCCAGCCAATCTTCCGGCAATCTGTTTTCTTCAAGCAGTTGTCCGATATCCTCCGGCCAGGGATTAGCCCAGTTTCGATACAAAAAGCCACGTTCTATATCTGCTTCTCGGACCTGATCGCGTAACTCACGGGGGAGATAAACCGTATTCCCGGTTTCAGGATCTGTGGTCCGCTTGACAATGTAATACTCCTGTCCACATTCACGGCAGAAACAGATAGGCAAAAGTCTTTTTTCGCGGTCACCGGGCACAAATTTCTGGCCGTTGAGGGTAATATGCCGCTGATCGGTCCCTTCCAGCGAGGCGTAAACCGTGTCGCCCCGGCTGATAAACTGGTGCAGCCGAAAGGCAAAAACCGGAAAATCTGTTTCTGGATCAACAGCATCATAACCGGCTAACAAGCCCGTTTGAATGGCCTGTGTACATAGCTGTTGATCCACACCGGTTAATTGCGCTAAACGCCTGGCTGCCCCATCTTCTCCAGTGATACTGATCGGCTCAGCCCGTTTCAGACGCTCACTTCCTTCTTCAACAGCCAGGCCAAAGGTCGTTTCAATCCAGATTGAGAGGGGATCTTTAATAAAATCTTCATATTCGGTTGGAGGGGACTGATCAGGGTTTTCAATTCGCTTCTTAAGTTGAGCCACGAAATCCGGATCATCCAAATTCCTTGGCTCTGTGGCCCGGCGAAGCGTTTCGCCAATCACCCGCTCCGGTTTCACTTCCGCACCAAAAATTTGGCTGGCTACCTCGGCGATTTTTCTTTGTTGGTCGGCAAAAGCTCCGCCTTCAGCCAAGGTCGCCGAAGTACCGACAAACTGCAAGCCTTTTGTTTGGCATATGTCACGCACTCGCCTGACCAACATAGCTACATCCGCCCCCTGGCGGCCGCGATAGGTGTGCAGTTCATCCAGCACCAGGAATTGCAGTCCCTGCATTGCATCCACCAGGCCGCGCTCTCTAGGGCGAGTCATAATCAATTCGAGCATCACATAGTTGGTCAGCAGGATGTCCGGCGGGTTTTTGATAATTTCGTCTCGTTCCTCGTCTCTTTCCTGACCGGTATATCGTCTGTACGTGACCGGAGAATTACCGTTGAACCCCTGCAACAAGAACTTATCAAGTTCGTTGATCTGGCTATTGGCAAGCGCGTTCATCGGGTACACAATGACGGCCTGGATGCCTTTGCCACTTCCTTTACGCAAGACGTGATTAACAATTGGCACAATGTAGGCCAGGCTTTTACCTGAGCCAGTGCCGGTGGTGAGGACGTAGTTTTCTCCGAATTGGGCCGCTTTAACCGCATCAGACTGATGTTTATGCAAACGCATCGGCTTGCCAACAAGGTTGGTGGGTTTATCAAGCCGGAAGATCTGTTTTGTAACCGGATGGAGTATGCTTTGTTCAGCTAGATCATCAATCCATTCACCCGGTTCAAAATTGGGATTTAGTTGAATTAAAGGATCAGGCCAGAAGGCACCGTTCTTAAATTCCTGGTCTACAAATTGCTTGATTCGTTCATCTCGGATATTAATAAAACTTTGAATGTATGAGGAATAATCACGAATAAGGTGATTACGAAGAGCAAAGACATCCATAGCTTGTTCTCGCTGTTTGTCGAAATTTTTCGGATCAAGGCCTAAAAATAAACATAGGCGCAGCCTTTGACCAGGCCACGCCTATATGTTATGATAAACCTTATTCTGATTGGGTGGTTACGTCACCTGATCCGGCTTAAAGCCCCGGTGTCAGCGGGGCTTTTTCATTGTTCCATTGTTCCATTCTATCACAGCTATCTTCTTATGACAATCAGCTACATATAAGGGGATTCGTAGCAGAACGAAGGGGGTTGAGAGGCCACCAGATGCGTTCTACGGAGTTTGGCGAAACCATCAACCCCATATTGGGCCAATGGCTTATCGTAGGAAGTATTGTGAGCCTGTCTCAGAGCTTTTTTGTATAGTTCTGCTTCGAATCCCCTATAACAGACTGAAGGATATTTTTTGGTCATGGAACTTCAGACATCTTCTCTATAACCCTCAGCAACGCCTTAGCCGCCTTGCGAACCACGCCTCGTCGGTGGTCGAGGTATTGCTGACCAAGCGGGCGTATCTCATCAGCCAAATCCGGGAGAACCGTCACCACCTTGCTCAACCCATTCAAGGCACGAGCTGCCTGCTTGCCTTCCCACGCCGTCAGCGCTTCCTTCAGAATAGGACAGGCCGATTTCGCCGCTTGTGGGCCTATGCTGGCATAGTTGCCAACCGCATCTACCGCGCCATCTCGGACAATGACGCTTGAGTCGCTCCGGATTATCTGGTCCAATTGCGGCAGCAAAGAAGCCATAAGCTCCGGCGCCAAAGTAGCGATCAGAGCCAGGGCATGCATCGCTTCCCAGCGGACCCGGGTTTTCTTATGAGTTAGGAGTGTGACCAGGCTCTCGGCATAGGGAACGACCCAGTCGGGATGTTCCTCGGCCACTTTGGTCAGAACCTCGGCGCAATCGCCGACCAGAGCGGCATCTTTATCTTTAAACCCTTCGGCAATTTCGGCCAGCAGGGTCGGGTCGGCCAGGCATTGAGCTACAACCTGGCGGTTGGCGGCCTCAGTACGATCTCCTACCTGGGATGAAAGTTGGTTCAGTATACCCATCAACTAGCCTCCAATTCACAATATATTGCCGGCGCGGTTATCTGGTAGCCGTGTCTCAACCGTGTTCTTATCACCACACAATGCATCATAGGTGACCTTGAGCCGTTCTTGGATGCCATCGTCAACTCATCTAACCTCAATTCTAGCACAATTGTTCGATCCGGTAAAACCGGACACCAATCCTCACATCCCCTACCGGCACTACCGAAAACTACTACCCAAGCCCAAATCTATATCCCACCCCCCGGACTGTCTTGAGATATTGCGGCAACCGCATCATCTCCGCCCGTTCCATCCGACCGGCCAACCTGAGGTCGTTGGCTGAGTGTAAATCAGCACGGTATTCAGGTTGGCGTGTCCCAAGATGGCCGCCAGACCTCGTAGTAAGTCGTCGGGATTGGCGGCCAAATACCGCGTGGCAAATGTGTGCTTGAGAACATGCGCACTGATCAAGCACTCATCCAGGCCGGCCTGGTGGAGAATTTTCGGGCAGTTAGTTGCCAGAGCGAGCCCGAAAAAAGCCTCTATTTGAGGCTAACGTATCATATTTGAGGGGTTGGGTCAATAGGTGAGGCCACACAATAAGCCTTGTGCTTAGAAATTGTGGGGAGTGTTTTGAGGGGTGATGAAGTGGAATTTTTCTTGTATTTTCGTCCTGATGGAATTATACTCGTGGTGAAGTGAGACCGGGTTCGATTAACAGGGCGCTATTTGGCTGCAGAACCCGTCGCCTCCTACCGGATAAAAGAAGGATAATCCCTATGACTCAACGCAAAAGGAAGAGGGCCACAAGAAAAAAGAGAACGGGTCGAACCTCCTCAGGAGAAACCCACCAACGTCTCTCGCCAAAATTTCGGTTTGAATCAGGTAGCTATGGGGGTGGGGACCGCTTTATGCCATCAATTGCCTGTTTGAAGCAAACAGCTCCAAACCAGTGGGACTATCATTTTGTCCTGGTCAGACCTGATCAGATTCATGCTGAAGAAGAGCGGGCTGTTTTGCAGGCAGAAAGAGATTTGGACGCAGCTTTTTCCAAAAAGCAGCAATTCGGTTCTGACCAGGCCGTTGCCGAACATTTGCGGGGCAAAGGCTATCTCAACGTCACGGGCTTCAAAATCGTGGAGGAATAGACTGGGCCCAGTCGTTGGACTATAATCGAAGCATTCGGGCAAAAGTTTTCTTGTGTTTTCCTTCTGGCGGAAGTATAGTCGTAGACGATCATCATCGAACCGTACGCCATCCCTAACGGCAAATTCGAGCGCACGTGCGCTTGTTGCGTATTACACAGAACCAGAATTGACAATGAGCCGGTACAAACAAAAAAGCCCGCCATAAAAGGCGGGCCTTTTTAAGTACCCCCGACAGGACTCGAACCTGTGCACGTGGCTCCGGAGGCCACTGCTCTATCCACCTGAGCTACGGGGGCGTAGAATGTGAAGAGATTATATCTCACGATAGCGTTACGGGCAAGTTAATGAGCCAATCCTCATTTTGGCCCTAATCAGGGCAAATGAGTATAATCGCTAGTCCAAGTAATCAAGCAAGACTGGCGGAGAAAACAGAGACGTGTATCAAGACAAGCGACTGAGACCCCACTTATGGAAGCTGGCCCTGGTGGCCGGCCTGGTTTGGTTGGCGATTGTGGTTCAGTATAACCTTTCCCGGTCTGCGGTAACACCACCGGAGAGTACCGTAGCCATCCAACCAACAATCCCCCAACCACCGAGCGATTCATCGCTTGAAACACCAACCACCTCAGCCGTTTCAGAGCAGACCAGCCCCACCCCGCTCCCGCCGACGGCTAGACCAACGGCCACCCCCACCCCGCCGCCGGTGTTTCACACGGTCCAGCCGGGAGAAGTGCCGTTGTCCATAGCCGCAGAATACGGGATAACTGTCGAGGCGTTAATGGCTGCCAATGAGATTACCGATCCCACGACCCTGCAAATTGGGCAGAAACTCCTCATTCCGGTCACCGCCACCCCGACTCCTCAATCGTCCCCCACGCCCAAAGCCTCACCGACCCCCACCCCCACCCCCATAGTTCATACCGTCCAAGCAGGGGAAATTTTGCTGTCGATTGCCGCTGAATACGACACTACCGTCGAGGCCATTATGATCGCCAATGGCCTTATCAATCCCCGCACCCTGCAAGTGGGGCAGCAACTGCTGATCCCGCCTCATAAAGGTAGCCCGCTGGGGGTCGAAACGGTCGTACACGAGATAGAGAGCGGTGATACATTGTTGGGGCTGGCCACCATGTACGGTTCCACCCTGGAAGACATCCTGGTCACGAACCCCGAATTGGAACCGACGGCCCTGCACATTGGTCAGAAAATCCTCATTCCTTTAACCCAGCCCAGAATAAATCCAGATGCCAACCCCACCCTGCCCCGCATAACTTCTCCAGCCCCATCCCCACCCGGTCTGCTGACCTTGGAACAAGAAATCTTTAATGCAGTCAATGTACAACGCCAGGCGTATGATATGTCCCTCTATACATTTGCCGAGGATTTAGCGATCGTCGCTCGAACCCACGCCCAAGATATGGCGGCTCGGGGCTACTTTAGCCACGTGACTCCCAAAGGGATGACCGTCCGTGATCGGGTTGAAGAGCACGGCCTGGTGGCGAATTGGGTTGGCGAAAACATCCAACGTAATACGCGGCCGGCCAGCGAGGCCGCTCAATACGCGGTCGACTGGTTCATGAACAGCCGGCCTCACCGGAACAATATTCTCCACCCGCATTTCGATCGCGTCGGCGTGGGCGTGGCCGAAGGACCAGCAGGCTGGTACACATTCGTGCTGGTCTTTGCCGGAGATTGACAAGTTGGCTCAATATCTGAGAGAATACAGATTTGCGTTTATTTGGCCCTTGGTCTGTTTCATGCTAAACTGAGTGGTTGTATCATCACCACTACGAGGTAAAAGCATTGCAATCAGATTGGCGACTGCGTGGATTGAGCTTCCTTATCAGCCTGGTCCTATTTATCAGCCTGGCCTGCTCATCATTACCATCTTTGTTATCAAAAGAAGAACCAAATATTCGGCCCACCCGCACGCGCTTACCAACCTTTACCCCAACCTCGGCAACTGAGATGCTCATATCAATCCTACCCACCCCAACCGACACCCCCACTCCGTTACCCCCCACCGATACACCAACACCGGAGCCTCTGCCAACCGATACGCCGCCCCCTGCTGAAGAACCCACGGCCACCGATACCCCCGTTCCCCCACCCCCTACTCAGCCTCCACCATCCCCACCAACCGAGCCCCCATCTCCCACCGATACGCCCGCACCAGCGGCTCAAAATGGCGTCGTCGGCGAAATTAGCTTTCGCGATGGCCGCAATACCTATGGTGTCGGTGAACAAGTTTTTGTGAGGATTGAAGCTACCAATGTCGAAAGTGGCCTCAAGCCCTTTGGCGTTTTAGGCTTAACCGCCAGCAATGGCAGTTTTCAGACGAGTTGGGATAATGGCACGATTCCGGCGGGAGAGACCTTCCGGCACGAAGATGGCATGGCTTTCCCCTCATCAGGCACTTATAAGATGTGGCTCTCGATCTGTTTTTCAAGCAGAGAAGAATGTCAAGGATCGGATGGCAACTGGGTGCGCTTTGAACCGGGATTGGACGTGATCATTCAATAAAATCAAGGAGAGACGAATGCCCATCACTACAGTCAAGCTGGGTCAAAAGATAAAACTCAAAGAGATTGATCCCGACGATACCGGCCCCTTCAAAGACAAAAAGGCAGCCGAGAAGATACTGGCTGAAAATATCGAACGTATGGCCGATTTGCAAAACGTGCTCTACGCCGAGGATAAACATGCCTTGCTCATCGTGCTGCAAGCCCTGGATGCCGGCGGTAAAGACGGGACCATTCGCAAAATTATGAGCGGGGTTAATCCGCAGGGAGTCCAGGTTACCAGCTTCAAGAAGCCGACCGAAGAGGAACTCTCTCACGACTTTTTATGGCGCATTCACAAAGTCGTCCCTCCCCGGGGGATGATTGGCATTTTCAATCGCTCTCATTATGAAGACGTGCTCGTGGTCCGGGTGCATAATCTGGTCCCCAAGGCAGTCTGGCAGAAGCGTTACGAGCACATCAACAACTTTGAGCGGTTGCTAACCGATAGCGGCGTAACCATCCTTAAATTCTATCTGCATATTTCCAAAGAGGAACAAAAAGAGCGCTTCCAGGCCCGCCTCGATCAACCCCACAAACGGTGGAAATTTAACCCGGCTGACCTGTCCGAACGGGCCCTGTGGGGCGATTACATGGAAGCCTTTGAAGCCGTCTTTGCCAGGTGCAGCACCGAGGTGGCTCCCTGGCACATTGTTCCGGCTAACAAAAAGTGGTATCGTAATGTGGTCATTTCCGAGACAATCGTCAAAACGTTGGAGAGGCTAAATATGAAATATCCGGACCCGGTGGAGGGGCTGGATAATATTGTGATTGAATAAAATCATCAATCTTGTCGGGTAACACTCTAAAGCATACCTTCAACCTATTGATAACTGGTCTATTGCATGTTACGATATTCTTAGGTTTCAACTATTTATTGAGGAGAGTAACATGCACCGTGACGAAGCGCTAGAGAAAATTGCCTGGCATCGTCTAAAAAAGTTGACCCGTGACGAAGCAACCGACTTAATTATTGAATTTTTTAACGAGCCCCTCAAACCCAGTCTCCGGGAAAAGTTAAATATTACCGCCATTATGCAATGGGAGACCCACCAACCGCCGACCGATATTAATCCCGGTAACCCTATCTACCGGCCTATTTTGATTGACAAAATGAAGCGTCCTTTTCGAGGAGCAACGAACGAATATCTGGTTGAACACCTTAGAAACACGGTGGGGATCAGGGTGGATAAGGTAGAAGGGAGGTTGCCAGGCTGGTTGCCCTGTCCGGTTTGTGGTCATTACACCTTTGAAGTGGTAGGAGACTGGGCGACCTGCCCTGTCTGCGGCTGGAACAGTGATCCGGTGCAAGAAACGATGCCTGACGATCCGACTGGCGCCAACAGCGTCAGTCTTAACCAGGCCCGCCAGAATTACCAGGCTCTCGGTGCGATCACCGAAGAGAAATTGGCCGAACTGGACCCAGAAGACAAAAAGAAATACCCAAAATCAGGGTAAAAAAATCAGAATGTAAAAAAGGCGACACATTTTAGCGTCGCCTTTGAGCCTGCAAAGGAGAATTAAAAACTAACAAAATAATTTTAGGATAATAAAGTTAACTCCCGCTACCTACTGACGATTTCGGCCAGCACAGCCAAAGCAGCAATAATACCTCCAGCCAGCAGTACATACGCTACGATAACCAATAGGACCGCCAGGCCTAATAAGACCCGTTTTAGAGAACGGGGCCAGGCATACATAGGGGGCAATGAGTTAACTGTTGGGCGTAAAACGGTTGGCAATTGCATGAAAATCCTCTTCTGGTTCTACTCCCACCACATGAAAACCAGATTAACTAAAAAATAAACCTCAAACCTTAAAATTTGAAAATTTTAAAGTAACTGATGTCAAAATTATATCACAAAACTTCACGAATTGGAAGAGGGAATTTGACAAAATTTAAAAAGTTTGCCTTAACTTTATATTAAAATTCCGTAACTACCTACCATGTCATTCTGAGCGACCACAGGGAGCGAAGAATCTCCTGTTTCAGGCTGGATTTGCCCTTGTTACCGGAGATTCCTCGTCGTTTATGCCCTTTGGGTACTCCGCTCCTCGGAATGACATG
>DAOUMU010000157.1:0-1631 GCA_034409055.1 Anaerolineae bacterium | reverse complement strand
AGTCAGTGGACATCGATTGCTCATAAGACACCTCCTATTACCTGACTGATAGTGTAACAGAAAGTGCCTAAAAGGGGTACGATTATTTTTGGACTGTTAAGGTACGACTTTATCGGACTCTACAACGTTTTACGTTTTACGAGTTGGCTAGCGACATCAAGCGGAAGTTACTTTTTGCCCCGCTGGCAAGCCAAATTCTGGTTTGATGCACATAGCAAAAAAGCCCTGTCGCCTTGACAGGGCTTTTTCGTCTTGCATGCGTTTCGGCCTATTCAGTTTCATCTACCTTTTTTTCGACTCGTTCAATCTTCACTTTGAGTCGAACCAGGATTGCGGCCAGTACAGCGATAGTGCTGAATATGGGGGCCAGCACCACCGCGGCGGTTACACCAACCAGCCCCATGGTGAGCGGCACATCGAGCAGAACCGTCCCGCTCTCGCTGTAAATTGTGAGGCGGCGGACATTGCCCTCGTGGAACAGCTCTTTGATTTTGGCGACAAGCTCATCGCCGTTAAAAACATACTCTTCCGTCCGAATTTCCTCCTCCCGAACTTCTTCGGCCTGGACTTGTTCAGCCTGGATTTGTTCTTCAGTATTGATTTGCTCGTTTTGATTTTTCTTAGGCATGGTATCACCTCGTTTAATGTAATTAATTTTATGCGTAATTGTTACTTGTTGTAATTACCTTTATATATTTATACGAGGTTCACGCTGAAAAGTTGCGCCTTAGTTTGCTGCATTCCTGGCAAGATGGCCATACCTTTACTAAACCTCCGCCTCGGGCCGTTCCAACGTGATAACCCGGTAGCTCTCGGCGTAAGCTAATCCTTTTTCCTGGCCCGTTTCGGCGTTCCATTCTTTAATCATCTCAGTTGGATCCCACTCTCCCATCTGGCTGGCGTGCTGCTTGAGGGCGGCAATCTTCTGCTCGATCGTCTCGGTCACATCCACCCATACGTTTGGTTTGTCATTGCCAAAAACGTATACCTGGCGCACGCGATGGGGCGCACCGGCCTCGGGCCATAACAACGGCATAGCACTCGCCGGCGCCGCCGCGTCTAGCGCCGCTTGGGCTGCTGCCCGATGATCGGGATGGTTGATGTAATCGTCACCGATAAACACTGTGGTCGGGTCCCAGGTGATGACAACCTCCGGCTTGTACTGGCGGATCATCCGTACCAGGTCACGCCTTAGCTCAAGGGTGGGTTGCAACTGCCCATCGTCGTAGCCCAGGAAGACCACCGCGCTCACGCCCAACGTGGCGCAGGCAGCACGTTGTTCGGCCCGGCGAATCTCGGCCAGTTTTTGGGGGGTCATGCCCGGCTCGTGCGAACCAATGTTGCCGTCGGTACAAACCACGTAGGTCACCCGGCAACCGACCTTGACCCAGGCTGCTACCGTGCCGGCCACGGTGAACTCGGCATCGTCAGGGTGGGCTAAAATCACCATTGCTGATTCAGGTAAACCATTTTCTGTCATACTTTTTTATCTCCCTTTAAGAGTTTCAGAGTGTTGCATAAGTCATCTGACTAATTGAGCGTACTTTAACAATTCAGCATTTGAGGTAAAATGGGGACATCTTTAAGAGAAGGGAGATGTTCCCATGGCGAGAAAGAAGAAGAGCGCTGGT
>DAOUMU010000156.1:0-10165 GCA_034409055.1 Anaerolineae bacterium | reverse complement strand
TTTTTTATCAGGCATCCCGATAATACTACAAATCACCCTTGATGTCCAGCATTATCGGGAAACCGGAATATATTTTTATCGGGATTGATTTGCCCTCTTAGAACATTTGTGTTATCATTCGCGTTATCAAATAGAACTTTTGTCCTACCAGGCGGTTACCCGATGTTGGCATACAATTACTCACCTGAGCTTTTGATAGTGAAGGAAGCGAACGGCGGTAATTATCAACCCAATTCACCCAAACTGCTTGACCAGGTACGCACCGTGATGCGCCGCCAACACTACGCCATTCGCACCGAAGAAACTTACGTGCAATGGATCATTCGCTTCATCCATTTCCACAAAATGTGTCACCCCCAGGAAATGGATACCCCTGAAATTGAAGCCTTCTTAAATCATTTGGCTGTTAAACAACAGGTCTCTGCCTCTACCCAAAATCAGGCTTTTAGCGCCATCCTTTTTCTTTACAAACACGTTCTCCATAAACCCCTCTCGGCCAAAATTGATGCGCTGCGAGCCAAAACATCCCCACGCTTACCCACCGTTCTAAGCCAAAGCGAAACCCGGGCTTTGCTCAAGGCCTTGCCCGGTACGCACCAATTGGTCGCCCGCTTGCTGTATGGCAGCGGGTTGCGTCTGATGGAGGGGCTGCGTTTGCCGGTTAAAGATATTGATTTTGAGCAGCATCAAATCATCGTCCGGGCCGGTAAAGGCGATAAGGACCGGAACACTATTTTGCCCGATACCCTCCGGCAGCCGCTCAAGGAGCATCTTCAGAAGGTTAAGGCCCTGCATCAAAAAGACCTGGTCGAAACAACGATGATCTATACCCACGTCCTCAAGCGTGGCGGTCTGGCTGTGCGCAGCCCTTTGGACGGCTAAGGCAAAGCCTACCTCCAAAACCTGTTTTATGATGCTATTTCCAATTTCAGCATCCTCTTACCCCCCAAATCCGCGTTGAGCCGTCAAAATCTCTAACTCAACTTAACCCTCGACCACACCCCCCCTCGACCAACACCCTTTCCGCCTTTCTTCAAGTCTGGGCGTCGGTTTCACCGTCTGGTTCGAGGAAACCGCCTTTGGGGATTGCTCTCAGCTTAGAAAGCTTCCCGTCTCGTTTCTCGAATCTGGTTTTTTATTGACCATTTTTCATTTCTAATTTCTAATTTGCGACTTGGCCACGTTACGTTGGACGTGGTTGGATACTCTCTCATTATAACACAAAAAACGGCCCGAAATATTTCAATTTAAATTTCAAAAAAAATTCATTTTGAATATTTCGAGCAGCAGCCCGATGATTGCTCGCATTGGTTGATATGGAAAAGCACGTTAAAACGTGCTAAATGTTGCGCTCTAACCTGTTAAAACAGGTTTCTTATTCCGCGAAATTGGCTTTATAGATGGAGTTGAGGCTATGCAAAAAAAGACCGAAGCTGAAATATTGAATTTCAATCAGATTTCTGTCGTCATCGAAATTCCATCACTTCTCCGAGAGTTTTGCACAACATCTGCATAATTGCCCGGTATACTGGTGGTTAAGTGAGACTGACCTGGGGAGATCAAAAATGGTCGATCTGGACTTAACCGACTGGTTGTTAAGCAGCATGACGACTTACGGCACGGTAGTGCTGGGGATCATATTGCTGTTAGGGGCACTGGGTATGCCGGTACCGGGAACCCTGATGGTCGTTGCCGCCGGAGCTTTTGCCAGGCAAGGGGCCATTGATTGGCGAATGGCGTTACTGGCCGGATTACTGGGGGCAGTTCTCGGCGACAACGCCAGTTACGCCCTCGGTCGTTTTGCCAACGGATGGATTCAGCGTCGATTTAACCAATCAGCAGCTTGGCGCACGGCAAAAGATCGATTTGACGAGGGCGGAGCGTTGGTTGTTTATGCTACTCGCTTCTTGTTTACCCCACTAGCTATTCCCACCAACCTTATCGCCGGGAGCAGTGGCTACAATTTTGGCCAGTTCTTTACTTTCGATGTGGCCGGTGAACTGACCTGGCTGGTATTATATGGCGGTTTGGGGTATGTCTTTGGCAACCAGTGGCAAGCTGTCAGTCAGTTGGTCATCGACTACACCAGCTATTTGATCCCCGTGGCTGCTATCGGGGGCGGCCTTTATTTTCTGGTTCGCCGCCACCAACAAAGCCATCAGTCTCAAGAAACCTCCTTTGAAAAACAAGGTCTTGTAACTGCCTACCCTCATGTCATTCCGACGAACGCAGCGACGAGGAATCTCCGACAACGAGGACAAATTCAAGGCGAAATAGGAGATTCTTCACTCGCTGCGCTCGTTCAGAATGACATGGTAGGTAGTTACAAGGTCTTAACCTACAGGATCGATTATGTGGTGGAAACATCGTAGACAAGAACAGGCTCCTACCAACTATCGAAAAACGCGCCGCAATCAGGAGAGAGCCCTCTTCTTGCTGGTGATCGTGGTGCTGGTGGTCGGGGGCACCGGCTTGATTGGTCTGATCTGGGGCGTGAGGGAGGCTTTGCAAGGCGGCCTGTGTCTCCTGGGCGGGGCTGCCCTCATCAGCAGTCTGTGGTTTTTGCTGAGCCTGGTTCAAAAATGGATTGAGGAATAAATGATTAATTCATCAATTTTTGCGTGAATTCTGCACAAAATCTGCACAATTGGGGTGTATACTGAACTTATGAATTTTTTCAAGGCAGGATACAAACAATGACATCTAACAATGGAAACTCACCTCTGCTCGAAATTCAGGATATGACCAAAATTTATCAAATGGGAGACATCCAGGTTCACGCTCTGCGAGGTGTTTCCCTTGAGGTACAGCCGGGCGAGTACGTGACCGTTATGGGGGCCAGCGGCTCGGGCAAGAGCACGCTGATGAATATGATCGGCCTGCTCGACCGGCCCACCGGCGGCAGCTACAAAATCCGGGGGGCCGAGGCCAGCAAAATGAGTAAAAGCCGGTTGGCCGACCTGCGTAACCACGAAATCGGCTTTGTCTTTCAGCAGTTCAATTTGTTGCCCCGGGTCAACGCTCGCCGCCAGGTGGAGCTACCGTTGTTCTATGCCGGGATCTCGGGCCGCAAAAGCCGGGAACTGGCCTTGAACGCTCTGGAGCGGGTCGGCCTGGGCGACCGGGCCAACCACCGGCCCGACGAGCTATCTGGCGGGCAGCAGCAGCGGGTGGCCATTGCCCGGGCCCTGGTCAACCAGCCCAGCCTGCTGCTGGCTGACGAGCCGACCGGCGCTCTGGACAGCAAAACCAGCATTGAAGTAATGAATCTATTTGACGAACTCCACGCCCAGGGTCTGACCATCATTACGGTGACCCACGACCCTCTCGTGGCCCAACGAGCCGAGCGGGTTGTTACCCTGAGTGATGGCAAAGTGGTTTCAGACAAACGTAACGGCCACAAGCTCATCAGTCCGGTGATGGAGGTTCACGATGAAGATAATTAAGTATCTACAAGTCGCTTTTGAAAGCATCATTGCCCACAAACTGCGGGCCATCCTGACAATGCTGGGCATCATCATCGGCGTGGCTGCGGTGCTCACCACGATGGGCATTGGGCGCGGGGCCGCAGCCAACATCACCGCCCGCATCGAAAGCCAGGGGACCAATCTGCTGTCGATCAATCCCGGCGCCAGAAGTTCGGGCGGCGGCCTTATGGGCGCCAGCGGCTCAGCCGGCACGCTGACCATCGGTGATGCCGAGGCCTTGATGGACCAGGACCTGCATCCGGCGATTGCCATAGTCGCCCCCGAATACGGGGCCAATGCCCAGTTGGTTTATGGTAGTACCAACAGTAACAATCAAGTCACCGGGGTGACCGCCGTCTATAACACGGTGCGCAACCTGGAAGTGGATTCAGGCCGCTTTCTGAGCGAGGAAGAAGTCGAAACCCAGCGCCAGGTGGTGGTGTTGGGCTCAGAATTAGCTACCGACCTGTTTGGCACCGAAGAGCCGGTGGGGAAGAACGTGCGCATTGGCGCCCAGCCGTTTCAGGTAGTGGGCGTGTTAGCCGAAAGCGGTGGCTTTGGCCGCAACACCCCTGATGAACAGGCCTATGTGCCGATCGGTATTGCTCAGGGACGCTTGTTCAACGCTCCCCGCTACCGGGGCGAATATACGGTGACCAGCCTCAATGTCCAGGCCACCAGCGCCGACCAGGTCGATGTGGCCGAACAGCAAACCGAAACCACCTTGCGCCTGCGGCACAGCTTGCAGGCCGACGACGAGAACGACTTCAATATTTTCAACCAGGCCAGTCTGTTAGAGACAGTTTCTGATGTCTCCCAAACCCTGACGATCTTCCTGGGCGCGATCGGCGCAGTCAGCCTGATCGTCGGCGGGATCGGCATTATGAACATCATGCTGGTCTCGGTCACCGAACGGACCCGGGAGATCGGGCTGCGTAAAGCCATCGGCGCCCACGACAACGACATTTTATTGCAGTTCTTGATCGAGGCGTTGGTGCTCTGTTTTCTGGGCGGGCTGATCGGGGTGGGGCTGGCCTTTGGACTGGCGGCTATCTTTGCCCAGATCCCCAGCTTTACCTTTGCCGTTTTAATCCAACCCGACGCTTTAATTCTGGCCCTTGGCTTCAGTCTGCTCAGCGGCTTGATCTTTGGCATTTATCCGGCCATGCGGGCCACGCAACTGGACCCAATTGAGGCGTTACGAAGTGAGTAATTGTTAATTTTGGAGGCACCAATGAAAAGCAAAAATTTATGGATTGTCGTGATCATCATCCTGGCTCTGGCGGCCGGGGCGACTTTTTTCTTCCGGAACTCCCTGAGTACCCTCACCGGCGGCAACAGCGCCCAGAGCCAGGCCCAGGCGGAGGGGGACCAGCCGGCCAGTCAAACCGTGACCATCCGGCCCGCTACCGACACGGTTCAAGTCAGCGCGACCGGCAACATTGAGTTGGTCAAGCAACAATCCGCGGTCTTTGAAGGTTCTGGCATCATTGCCGAAGTGTTTGTGGAGGAGGGCGATGAAGTCGCGGCCGGCGACCTGCTCCTGAAGCTGGAGACGGACGACCTGGAAAGAGCCGTGCGGGAAGCTGAGTTAGCTTTAGAAGTCAGTCGTAACAAGCTGACGCAACTGTTGGAACCGGCCAGTGAGGCGGACCTGGATGCAGCCTGGGCCAATCTGGCCTCGGCCAAGGAGGGCCTGGCCGAACTCCTGGCCGGTCCCAGCGACACAGAACTGGCGGCGGCAGAGGCAAGTCTGGCTGCGGCCCAGGCCAGTTACGAGGAATTACTGGCGGGTTTGAGTGAAGCCGAGCTGACCCAACTCAGCGCCGATCTGCACAAGGCTTACATCGCCCTGGAGCAGGCTCAGGAAGCCTACAACCAAATCGCCTACCGGGGTGACATTGGCCAAACATCACAGGCGACGACTTTGCAAGAAGCCACCATCGACTACGACACCGCTAAAGCCGCCTACGAGATTTCTACGGAAGCAGCGTCGGAGTCTGAAGTACAGAACGCGCTGAAAGCCATCAAGGATGCCCAGGTCCAGATTGAGTCTTTAGAGGCCACCAAAGCCGATCTGCTGGCGGCGGAAGCCCAGGTGTCCAGCGCCCAGGCGACGTTGACCGGGCTAATCAACGGTCCGACCCAGGCCGAAGTGCGTGAGCTGGAACTGTCTATTGAGCAGGCCCAGCTTAATCTGGAAGCAGCCCAGGCCGATCTGGACGAGGCCGAACTGCGGGCCACCATTGATGGCATCGTTTTATCGGTTGATGTGGAAGTCGGCCAAAAGACGACCTCTGATCTCAGTTCTGCCCTGATCATCGGCGACCTGACCGAGCTGGAACTGCCGGTTTACGTGGCCGAGGTCGATATCAACAAAGTAGAGCTAGGGCAGCCGGTCAACATCTCGGTCGATGCCCTACCGGACCAGGTCTTTAGCGGTGAGGTTAGCCGGGTCGCGCCCATCAGCGAGGCAAGTAGCGGCGTGGTCAATTATGAAGTGACCATTCGCCTGAACGACCTGAAGATTGAGGATGGGGTCCGGCCCGGGATGACCGCGGTGGCCACCATTCTGAGCGGTGGGGCAGAAAATGCCTGGCTGGTACCGAGCACTGCCCTGGTTGAATTTGAGGGCCAGTACTACGTCCGCCTGGTGCGCGGTGAGGGCCAACCCAGCCGGGTCGCCGTGATCCCCGGCACCTCCCAGGGGGAATGGACGGTAGTGCAGTCCGAGGAGCTGCAGGCCGGGGATCAAGTGGTGGGCCAGGTGGCTTCATTTCTTGACGAGGAGAGTGAAGAGCGGGGATTTGGACCTGGCCCGGGCAGAATGATGGGCGGTGGTCCCCCGCCCCGGTAATAACCAAATAATCATGGCGGAATACCAAAAGGAAATATAGAAAAATGAAAAATCACAAAATTTGGTCAAAGCTGCGACAGTTGCTCATACTATTGCCGGTATTCCTGATGGCAGGCATTATCTGGGTGTTACCTGCTTCAGCTCAAGAAGAGACCGTACCCCAACTGACGGTTGTGGCCGAGACGCTTAGCATTCGCAGTGGTCCTGACGCCAGCTATCCTGCCTTTGATACGTTGGAGCAGGGAACGACCAGAGGCATCATTGGTTACAACGCCAAGACCGGCTGGTGGCAAGTCGTGTCATCCTACGGCAGTCCCGGCTGGGTCAATGGCGATGCGGCCTATGTCTCAGTGAACGAGGCGGCGCTCCGGCAATTTGTTTTCCCGGAGCCACAGGAGGTTGCGCCTGTGACACCATCAGCCTCGACCCCTGGCACTATCGTTTTCCAAACGTCCAGCGGCGGCTCTATTTACGCCGCCAACCCGGATGGCTCCAACTTGCGCTATCTGACCACCGGCATCGACCCGGTCCTATCACCTGATGGGCAGCAGGTAGTCTTTACCCGCTGGGAAACCAGCCAGGATGGGGCCCTGGGCAGTGTGTGGCTTATTAATGTGGACGGCACGGGCGAGCGAGTCATTATGAACAACCTGTATAATCCTCGCACCCCGGTCTGGTCGCCGGATGGCCGTCAGATTGTGCTCAGTTTTCAGAACGGGGGGCGCCTGGATTATGTGCGCAAGTGCGGTGGCGACAGACCGCGCAACAATGTGGTTAATGTCGATGTGAACCGTGACGATCCAGACGACATTGAGTTCTGCTATACCCTGCTGCCGGACCCGCACTGGAGTTTGCGGCTGGTCAACGTGGATACGGGCCTATACCATGGCCTGACCGGCGACCTGTATTCGCTCTCTCCGGCCTGGGACCCGAACAACAGCCAGCACCTCATCTACGATGGTGAGCGAGGACTGGTCAACCTGGACATGGAAAAGAGCACCACCTGGGCTTTAACGGACGATGTCAACGACCATTCGCCGGTTTATTCGCCCGACGGTAGCAAAATCGCGGTCAGTTACCGGCAGGATGACCACCGGGAAATCCAGGTCATGAATGCCGATGGCAGCAATCGCCAGCGACTGACTCGAACCTCATACATGGAATTGATTCGGCAGCAGTTCAACGGGGAACGGCCACACTCGTACAACAACGCGGCGCCCACCTGGTCGCCTGACGGCTCCCAAATCGCCTTCCTCAGCGACCGGACCGGGCAGTGGGCAATCTGGGTGATGAACGCCGACGGCAGCAACCAAAGGCTGTTGTTCCCGCCAGAAACATTGGCCGGGATAACTCTGCAATACGAGGGGATGGACCAGCGAGTCCTCTCCTGGCGGTAGTGACCAATTTACGATTTACGACACTGGCCCTGTGGGTTTTGGATTTACGATTAGCTCTGGCAGTGATTTCAAGCGTAAATCGGCAATCTGAAATCGTAAATCAATAGGGAAGGGTAACGAAAACAGGAGAAGGTTATGCCAACAGCAACTACGACAGGGCAATCCATTCTGGTTGTGGATGACGATCACGATATTGTCCGGCTGGTACGGGCCTATCTGGAAAAAGCCGGCTACCGGGTGCAAATAGCCTATGACGGCCAAACTGCCTGGCGTATTCTGCGCCACGACCACCCGGCTCTGGTGGTGCTGGACTTGATGTTGCCGGATGAAGACGGCTGCGACATCACCCGGTTGGTGCGCAGCGATCCAAGCCTGGCCGATACCCCCATCATTATGCTCACGGCCCGTATCGATGACACGGACAAGATCATTGGTCTGGAACTGGGGGCCGACGATTATATCACCAAACCCTTCAACCCGCGCGAAGTGGTGGCCCGGGTACGTTCCGTACTGCGGCGCAGCCAGGGAAACAATGCCTTAACACACCCTCGCGTGCTGCAACTGGCGGATTTGATGATGGACCTGGACCGCCACGAGGTGATGATAAAGGGCCAGCCGGTAGAGTTAACTGCTACCGAGTTTAACTTATTGAGAACGTTGATGGAAAATCCCGGCTACGCCTTTACCCGCAGCGAACTGATTGAGCAGGCGCTGGGTTATGAATACGAAGGTTCGGAGCGCACGCTGGACAGCCATATGCGCAACCTGCGTCGCAAAATCGAACCCAATCCCAAGCAAGCGACTTACATCCAGACCGTTTATGGGGTGGGTTACCGGCTGGTGGGGCCGTAGGGAAACATTTCAATGAACAAACTTTGGGTACGTTTGAGCCTGGCTTTTAGCGGGGTCATTCTTGTGGCCGTCTTCATTGTTGTTGGGGCCAGTACTATTTTGGCCGAGGTTGACAAGGATGCCCACGACCGTTTCACGAGCCGATTTTTACAACAACCTAATGGTTTAGCAGAGAAGCTTACAAAATATTACCAGACCCACCAGAGTTGGGATGGGGTTGAATTAATGTTAACCGGCGCACAATCGGTTTACTTCCGGCAGGCCGGCTTTTTTCTGGCCGACCATAACCAGCAGCTTCTCTATTTTATTCCAGAGAAGATTGGGCAGCCACTGACCCAAATCGGTCCTGATGCGGTTCTGCCCCTCCAGGTAAATGGCCAGACCGTAGGATATCTGGGGGTAGCACCCATGCCTCGAGATTTCCCGGATGAACGTCGTGCTCCGCCTTATGTGCGCATATTGGAGCAAGCTTTATTGATCGTGGCTATCGTTGGTGGAATTGGTGGGACTGTATTTGGCGTGCTGATGAGTCGCTCCCTGACGGCTCCGCTCAATAACCTGGCTAAAGCGGCTAAAGCCATCGGCGCCCGCCGTCTGAGTGAGCGAGTCGAAGAAAAAGGCAGTGATGAAATGGTGGCCGTGGCCCGGGCCTTTAACGAGATGGCGGCCGGTTTAGAGCAGGCCGAACAGTTACGCCGTAACCTGCTGGCCGATGTGGCCCACGAATTGCGCACCCCTCTGTCTGTATTGCAAGGTAACTTGCGGGCGATTTTGGATGAAGTCTATGCCCTCAATCTAACGGAAATGGCTCGCCTGTATGAGCATACCCGCTTTCTGAGTCGCCTGGTCAATGATTTGCACGAACTGGCCCAGGCCGAGGCCAGGCAATTACCGCTTGATCTGCAAGAAACGGATCTGACGGAATTAATTACCAAAACTGTTGAGGCTTTCCGCCCCAGTGTCGAAACCAAGGGCGTGATCTTGCAGACTGAGCTGCCGGCCGATTTATCCCCTATCCAGGTTGATGCCGCCCGCATCAGGCAGATTTTACAGAATCTATTGGCGAACGCATTGCGCCATACGCCCGCTGGCGGGACAATCACCGTCCGGGTTGAGCCAACCCCCAACGCTGTCTGCTTATGCATCGCCGACACCGGCGAAGGCATCCCGCCTGAGCATCTCCCTTACATCTTTGACCGCTTTTACCGTACCGACCCCACTCGTAGCCGCGACCGGGGTGGGGCCGGGTTGGGGCTGGCCATTACCCGGGCCATCGTCGAAGCGCATGGCGGCCAGATCAGCGTGACCAGCCAGGGCGTGGCGGGGCAGGGCAGTACGTTTACCATTGAACTGCCTACGACTTAAAGCCGTTTTATAGCTTCGACGAGGGTTGTTCACCTGCCAAGCTAATCGGGCAGCGGATATTTAGCGGATTAGCGGATGGTTGAAACACTGAAGCACTGAGGGGGGGGTGGTGGCCCATATGCGTCAACTTAATTTTTTATCCAGCAGGGCCAGGCGACAAGCCAACAAGTAGTCCGGCAAAGCGACGGGTAGCGTCAGCAAGTTGCAAAGGACGTTTGCGGCGGGAA
>DAOUMU010000155.1:0-26974 GCA_034409055.1 Anaerolineae bacterium | reverse complement strand
GTATGCTCGTTGCCACTGGGCTGTTCACAAGTGGTCTGATTTTTGTGACAGCGTCTTAACTTTTGGTCTTGCTCCTCTGTCACCGGCTAAATTATGAAATTTACCATCTTTTGCGTTTTACACCCTTATATGATCAGCCACTCGCTCATAGCCATTGAGAACTTGCCGGATTTATTGCAAAATATTGTAGATAGTATTGCCAGAGTGCTGCCGGCCGATCGCGTGACTCTGGCGACGGTTAACCTGGAGACTCGTGAGATAAATCATTTTGCTAAAGGGGGGCCAGGGGCAGCAGAATATGTCACTGAAATTTCCTTTAATGAATTGTGGGCCGGATTGAGCGGGTGGGTATTGCGTGAATTAAAACCGGCCTTATCGTCAAAAGAAAAAGCTGACCCACGTGAAAGCCCCACTGTCCAACAACGTCGAGTTGAAACAAAGTGTGGGGCTATTATGGTGGTGCCGCTGCTTTATCGAGATAAAATATTTGGAACCGTTACCGCCATTAATCGCCCCGATGAACGTAATTTTGATCAGGCAGATATAAGCATTATGACATCATTGGCAAATCAAGCCGCTGTTGCTATTGAAAATGCGCGTTTATATGAAAAAACAATTCAGATCGCCACGGAATTAACCGCTTTGTATGAGATTGAAAAAAGAATTACGGCCACCCTGGAACTGGACGAATTACTACAAATCATTGCTGAGAACGTTGTGCAATTAGTTGACGCTGACAAATGTTTAATTGTACTGATTGATGCTCAAAAATCAGAGCTAATAAAGGTGATGGGATATGGCTACAGCCAGACACAATTTGAAAACTATACATATCAAGAATTCTGCGATGGGATTAGTGGTTGGGTACTTCAGCATAAGCAACCTACCCTCTCAAATGACATCAAAAAAGACAAACGCAATGTGGGTCAAGCTTTGGTTGAAGCCCGCCGGAGCAAAAGTAAATCCATTGCTGTGGCGCCTTTAATGATAGGTAAAGAGGTAAATGGAACCCTCACGGTTGTCAACAGCGAGCATAAGCGGGCTTTTGCAGAGGATGACTTGCATTTGGTGACAATGTTGGCTAGCCAGGCCGCCATTGCCATCCATAATGGGCGGCTGTACGAAGCGGCGAAAGAGGCAGATCGACTCAAATCGGCCTTTCTGGCCACAATGTCCCATGAATTGCGAACCCCACTTAACTCAATTATTGGCTTTACGGGGATTATGCTGCAAGGGTTGGCCGGCCCCTTGAACGATGAACAAGCTCTGCAATTGGGCATGGTGAGTAAAAGCGCCCAACACCTGTTAGACCTTATCAACGACGTGCTGGATATTTCCAAAATTGAAGCAGGACAACTAAAGGTATCTGTTGAAGTTGTTGATATACGCCAGGCCATTGACAAGGCCATTCAAACTGTAACTCCAATGGCGCAAAAGAAGGGGGTGACTCTAATTGCCAATATCACTCCGGATGTCGGCCGGATCAGCAGTGATAAGTGTCGCGTAGAGCAAATCGTTATCAATCTGGTGAATAATGCCATAAAATTCACCGAACAAGGTGAAGTGCGCGTTGAATGTGAGATTCGTAATCATGAGGTGGTTATAAGCGTGATTGATTCCGGCATTGGGATTAAACCGGAGGATATAGACAAACTATTCAAACCATTCCATCAAGTTGATACCGGCCTTACTCGTAAGCACGAAGGCACCGGGCTGGGGCTATCCATTTGCCAGCGATTGGTAAAAATGTTGGGCGGCAAAATTTGGGTTGAGAGCGAATGGGGCCAGGGCAGTGTTTTTACCTTCACCCTCCCGGCTCGTAGCCCTGAACCAGAGCAGGAATAAACAATGAGGTCTAAAATTTTGGTTATTGAAGACAACGAGCAGAATCTTTACCTGGTCACGTTTATGCTGGAAAAACACGGGTACGAGGTTGTTCAGGCTCGGGATGGCCGGCAAGGAATTGACCTGGCCGCCCAAATAGAGCCGGCCCTCATTCTGTTAGATATTCAACTGCCGGTGATGGATGGTTATACAGTAGCCCAAGAATTAAGAAACAATCCTGCGTTGAATGATGTGCCCATTGTGGCCGTGACGTCATATGCGATGGCGGGTGACCGGGAACGAACGCTGGCCGCCGGTTGTACAGGCTATATTGAAAAACCCATTAATCCTGAGACGTTTATGGCCGAGATTGAACGGCATTTACTGGATAGATTATCTGGACAAGGAAAATACTATGACCAAAATCCTGATAGCCGATGACAACGAACAAAATCGTTATATGCTACAGGTGCTTCTAAAAGGCAATGGTTACGAAGTTGTCTCTGCCACCAATGGTGCCGAGGCCCTGGAAATGGCCCGGATTGATCCGCCCGACATGATTGTCACCGACATTCTAATGCCAGTCATGGATGGTTTTACCCTCTGCCGCCATTGGAAAGAGGATGAACAGTTGAAGGACATCCCTTTCGTTCATTACACCGCCACCTACACCGAACCTGAGGACGAGAAACTGGCCTTGAGCCTGGGGGCAGATCGCTTCTTAATCAAGCCTATCGAACCAGGTACGTTGGTACAGATATTGAAAGAAGTTTTTGAGGAATATGCAGCCAAAGAGTCAACGGTAGTCTCCAAATCAGCTATGGAGGAGGGTGCATATTACCAGGAGCACAACGAAGCCCTCTTTCGCAAGTTAGAACGCAAAATGGCCCAACTTGAAGAGGCGAATCAACGTTTGTCGGCGCTCTACCAGGCGAGTGTGGCCCTTACCTCAATTATGGACCTATCGAACCTCCTTCCCCAAGTGCTGGATATTACCATTAATATTATGGGGTATACCCAAGCTGATTTTTTTCTCTATGATACACCTGCCAAAGTATTTCGCCTGGCGGCTTCAACCGGTTATCTCCAGGATGTTAAAGCATTTGACCAAGAGTTAGCGTTTGTTTTGGGGGATGAACGCGGCCTGGTAGGGTTGGTGGGACAAACTAAAGAACCTTTAATAATTCAAGATACGTCCCGCGATGAACGCTGGATTCCTTTTGACGAAACTGTACGATCGGCTTTGTTTATGCCAGTGGTGTATGAAGAGACCGCATTTGGCGTGATGGTTTTTCTGAGCACAAAGACCAATACCTTTACCGAACAGGATGTTCAGAATGGAATGACTCTGGCTGGGGGTGTCGCCATTGCTATTAGAAATGCCCGGCTGTATGAACAAGCGCAACAGGAAATTGCCGAACGGACGCAGACAGAAGAAGCGTTGCTGAAGAGCCAGGCCAGGCTAACCGAAGCACAGCGCATTGCCCGGTTAGGAAATTGGGAATGGGATATTATTAATAATACGGTCATCTGGTCTGATGAGGTTTACCGAATATTTGGTGTGGAACCTCATCAGCTTAGTGGAACATTTGAAGGTTTTTTAAAACGGGTTCATCCCAATGATAGAGAGTTTGTCAATCGATCTGTACAGGAGGCATTATCTACCAATAAAATCCTCAGGATTGATCATCGGGTCGTACTACCGGACGGAGAGGAGCGAGTTGTATATGAGCAGGGTGAAGTGATTTTTAATGAGACGGGTCAAGCTATTGGGATGGTGGGGACGGTTCAGGATATTACTGAACGCCGGCAGCTTGAGGAACAACTTCGTCAGGCGCAGAAAATGGAGGCGATTGGGCGTTTGGCTGGTGGTGTGGCCCATGATTTCAATAATCTGCTGACTGTTATCATCGGCAATAGCGAGTTTTTGCTGCAACGTTATGCGAATAGTGACGAGTTGAAACGAGGGATTAAACCAATCATAGAGGCGAGTGAGCGAGCCACGGCTCTAACCCGGCAATTGCTGGCCTTTAGTCGCCAGCAAATTCTTCAGCCTAAAATATTGAACCTTAATGGGGTAATAGCTGATATAGAAAAGATGTTGCGTCGGTTAATTGGTGAGGATATTGATTTGGTGGTTGTGCCCGGAACGGAACTGGGGTTGATTCGAGCTGACCAGGGACAGCTTGAGCAAGTCATCATGAATCTGGCTGTCAACGCCCGTGATGCTATGCCGCAGGGGGGGAAATTGACTATAGAGACTTCCGATATTTATCTAGATGACGGATATGCATACCACCATATTGATGTGGCAACTGGTCCCTATGTGATGTTAACCGTAAGCGATACCGGCATGGGCATGAATCCTGATATCCAGGCCCGCATCTTCGAACCGTTCTTTACCACCAAAGAAGCGGGCAAAGGTACAGGACTGGGCCTGGCTACCGTCCATGGAATTGTAAAGCAAAGCGGTGGGCATATTTGGGTATACAGCGAACCAAATGAAGGCAGCACTTTTAAAATTTACCTACCGCAAGTCAAACAAGCCGGGATTGAGTTAAACCAACAAAAACAACCTGAAGTGGCTACTTTGTTAGGTTCAGAAACCATTCTATTGGTTGAAGATGATGAGGTGGTTCGGGATCTAATCCGTCAAATCTTGACTAGATACGGTTATACCGTTTTAGAAGCCAGTTATGGCCGTGAAGCTATGGCCATTTGTCAACAGTATACCGGCATAATTCACTTGTTACTCACTGATGTAATTATGCCTGGTGGTATGAATGGCAGTGAACTTGCAGAGCAATTAGTCTTGCTAACCCCTGGGATAAAGGTGCTTTATATATCGGGTTATCCTGGTGAAGCCATCACCCGTCACAGTAATCTGGTCCTCCCCAATGCGTCTTTTATTTCCAAACCTTTTTCTCCAACTATTTTGGGACAAAAAGTGCGTGAGGTGTTGGATAGCAAAATGGCTCCGTAACTTACAGATAAATCAGAGTAATAAGAGGATGGACAGCATCGCTGTCGATGGTCTATGGGGCGGGTTTGCAAACAATCTGCCACTGATTTTTTTGACAGCCCATTTCGACTAGTGGGCATTAGCTCTACATTCGTTTTGATAAGCCCTTTTTTCTCACTCCAGCCGGTGATGGGAACAACTTGGATCACCGGCACTCTTTCATTATAGACATTATTGGTTACAATCACACAAGGTCGGACTTTGCCCGTTTCTGGCCCTTTGGTGGGATTAAGGTCAACATCAATTATCATCCCTCGTTTCAGGGTTGTCATTCGGGCCAGCCTGCCACGGCTGCTGCGGTTAAGTCCTGCAATTCAACCTCTTCCTCATAAACCTCAGCATACAACTTGGCCGACTGTTTGAGGCTTTGCAGTTCAAGTTCTTCTTTCAACCGCAGCAAAGCCGCTCTGACCATCGAACTTTTGTCTTTGAAGCCATAGAATTTATAGTTGTTCAAAAACTCTATCAATGAAAGTGTTAAGCTGAATTTTGCCTGTTGCATATACCCCTTTTTAGGTTTTGAAGTACGACCCAATATTAGGGTAAATTGTAAAGACTTGTACTTGAAAGTCAAAAATTTCATCGCAATTTGGGATACGGCTGTGGAGAAATTTTGGCAAGCTAACGCCGCCCATCACACGATTGCGGGCCAGCAAGGTTACCTTCGATGCCAAAGTTGCACCGCTGGCGCAACCAGTTTCTAAAAAACGAAGGATCGGGTAGATCAGAAGCCTCGCGGCTTCGTCGCCCCCTCAGAACCGCGCAAACGATTTTCACCGTACACGGCTCAAGCAGCTCGGTAGTTGAATATTTGGTTTCGTAATCGTTTAACATCCACTCGACCTCAAACCCGTTGAGGTCGTGCCGGCTATCCAATTTGGTTACGTTTAGACTTTTCCCTCATTGTTCAACGATTACTCGACCGCTTCATCCCCCGAACCACCTGGTAGAAGTCTGCACCCCTTCGGCTCTGCTCAGGGCAGGCTCTTTCAGGTTGGGTATGGCCCTATCTGACCAGTTATGATTTCCTGTTGCCTTTCGGCTGTCAGTTTTCGCTTCTTCTACCATCTCCTCCTCGCTAGGGAGTTGTGTTTTCCTTACGGTCCACCTGGTCAGGTGCATTCAGGATGATGACCCTGACACCCTATCGAGTTTACCAGTTTCCGCATTGAACGTATGGTTTGCTGTCACTTTGACAGACTACCGCAGACGACTTAGGGCCTTTCTCTACCCTGGAGACCGGGACAGTCCGCGCCAACTGCTACACTTTGGCTTTCCTTGTCTCACACTCCCGTCTCATCTCCGTTTCGGAAGCTCACGTTTACGAGGCTTACAAAAGTTCAATTTCTTACCCATATCGCCCTACGCCTTGCCCGCCTTTCGGTTGGAGATACCGTTGGGCTTGGGCTTTGCCTTCCCTGCTTTTCACCCCGCCAGCCGAAACTGGCGGCGCAACCGGGGAGTGGCGTCTACCCACTGCCTGGGTGTGGCGCTATCTTGTAGCGCACCGTTCAATGCGACCTCCTGTCGCCCGTAGCAATTTGTGTGCAATAGCATTGGTGCGACCCGTTCGCTCGAAACCGACCTTGCCAGGTCGGGGGATGGGCGGCATTTACCTGTGCTTTCATTTAGGAAGCTAACGACTAGAATTATTTCTTCGAACAACTGTAACTCTATCGCACTCATATATATCACGAGTTAATGTAGTGATTGGCAATGATTCTGCGCCCTCAAATTCCCGATGTATTTTCTCATAATAGTCGCATAAAGCTTGTCCATTAGCCCCCATAACAGCCACCATAACTGTCAAAGGAGTACCCGAAAGTCCTTGTGCGTTTACTCGTACCTTCCACCTGTTTTGATTACCAATGAAATTCACCTTCCCCAATTGAGGATAGTATTCATTGTTGTCGTCTATCACGAACACCTTCGTACTTCCAAAGGGAGGTTTTTTCTTGAAAGTTCCTTGCACCGTAAGGTCATAGCGTGCGTCTATGACTTGGCTATTACTTGGAGACAGTATCTCAATGCCATAATCTTCACATTTAAGCTTTTTATCTGAAGAAGAGTTTAGAGCTTGCAAAATATCTCGTCTAAGGAATAGATCAAGAACTAAAGTAATATGACTGCCAATAAGCACCGTAAGGGTCAAATGAAAGAAGATACGATACCCCATCAAATTTCTTATCCAATTTGGAAGTGTGTCTATGTTCTCAGGTATGCCAATTGGCTCTGAAAATTGCCATATTCCGAGATAAGTACCAACAAGGATAATAAGATACGCTATAATTAGCCCCAGCCAATGGTAACGCAACCATTGTATAGCTCTTTTAATACTTCCCATTCTCTGCCCTTTATCACTCAACTGCTAGCCAATTAGAGATGAAATGCCCCCTAACGCCCGAGTTCACCCGCAGCCAAAGGTGAGTAAAACCACCTTCACGGCAGCCCAACAACCGTTAACCAAACCACCCGGCTATCCAAATCAACTTTGGCTGTCGGCGTGAAACGACTTGTTAGGGGTGCGCCCCCCTGCGTAAACCCTCTAAGCCCTGCCCGCCCCTTTTTCTGACCAAAATCCAAACGACCAGAGTCGCCTGGGGCGCAAACGCCCGCGCATAAGCCGCTTGCGGGCCAGCAAGGTTAGCTACATTTTACGACAACTCGGCTGGCAAGACAAGGTTGAAAATTGCGGCGATAGCAAGTCGGCTTGATGCGCTGGGTGCGATCCGTTCGTCCGAAACCGGTCATACAAGACCGGGGGATGGGCGACAAAGGACAGCGCCGACTGTTCCTTTGATAACAAAGTCCTGCGTACTTTGCAGGCTGTAGACTGATGTTGGTGTGATGATACCGCAAAGAAGCGACTTCATCAAATCCAACCGCCGAGGTGGTTCGGCTGACAGCATCATCCCCTGAGAGGCGACTGGTTATCAAACCCCAGAAACGGGACGAAAAGGCGGAACGTCGTGAACCAGACACGGCTATTCCGTTGAGCAGGTGGCTATGGTTAGCGCAAACGAAGCTGTGTCTGAAGCGTTCCTTCGACAAGCTCAGGACAGGCTAGGAGAACGAGCCAACGCTGGGTATTTGGAAGGATGAAGGATGAAGGATGAAAAGGGGTTAGAAGTTCATCCTTCCGCCTTCTGAATTCATCCTTCTGAAAAGGCTCGGTCCAAAATGGATAGGTATCTTGGGCTACGTGGTCAAGTCTCACGTAGTAACCATCCCGTACAGATACCGGCCGCGAAGCGAAGCAGCAATCCTTCGGCTGCGCTCAGGACAGGCTCTACGGTCACGAACCCATCAATCTACGGAACGGAGTAGTGCGCTATGTCACGGTGGATTGAATTGAGTCTGGAAGGCTCTGTGGGAAGGTGCCAGTAACCCCCACAAGCCCAATCAACTTAGCAGAAGGGGAAACCTGACTGTGAACAGAGCATGTTGATAAAGCGGGGTGAGACGAAACTGGTGTAGTCAAGAGGGCTGCTGCAAGGGCTGGCTGACAAGGTGAAAGCTAGACTGCCTGAAGCCAAGTATCCAGGGGTCAAATTCCGGACCTAACGGCAAACCAGTTGAAACCGGTACCTTGGGGCGTAAGGGTGTTAGTTATTTCGCCACCCTGAAGGCACCAAACCAAGGCCACATCTTAGCGAAAGATGGCAAGGATACGAACAGGACACCTAAATCAGCCTGGAAGGTTCAAACCACCCGGAACATAGGATGGCCTAAGTGCCGCGAGGCATAAGGTCACGGAGCCGTCATAGTAGTCGGAGCCAGGGAGAGCCTGGTACATCCAAACTCTGAGGGGTGCAGGCAGAGCCATCAGACTGGCGAAGGGCGGCAGGTTGGTCAAATCTCATAAATTTGGGCGAAAGCGAAAGGCTTATGGACCTAAAGATTATAGAGATAGTCAGACATTATATGACGGACCAAAACTGACTTAAGACTAACTGGAGAGCTGTGATGCGGGGAAACTCGCACGTCCAGTTCGGCGGGGGGGTGTTGGAAAAGCGGTGTGAAACCTTACACGCAGCTCGCTGGCACTCTACCCGACACTCCCCGGACGCTCTCAAGGTAACTTGAGCAGGCAACCAAGCCGCAAGCTAGGGGGAGTAGGATGCCCTCAGAAGCCAAAGCTCAGGGTAATGCCTGAGATATGCTGACGGAGGGCGGGTATTCGGGAAGGCAAGGGCACGATAACGAGGTCGAAGCTTATGACACACGTCCTTGACGTAGTGAAGCTCGGACTAACGTCCACCTCCGTTCGTTCATTTGCCAAGCGGCCTACTCTGGTAACGGTTTAGGCTGTGCTGATGACAACAGCCCGGATACTCAAGAGCCGGATGAGACGAAAAGCCTGCCCTGAGCGAAGTCGAAGGGTTTCACGTCCGGTTCGGAAGCAGCGGCGGGGTCAGCGATGGCCCCGCCGACTGTAACTTGGGCGGCTCTTTTGGGGGTAGGAGTGGGCTATAAGTTATGACACGCTTTTCAGAATAATAGGTAAATAGGTTTTTTCTAAGGCTTGGCCTAATATTGCAAAGGACGAGAAATGACTTACATTAGCACTTACAGTATTATTTGTGATGTCCACTGTGCTTGCAATACCTTCTTGTGACCAGTTATTTCCATCGCACCAATATAATGCGGCAGTATCTTCGACAATGTCGGAACCTTCAGTATCTGTATAGGATATCACAACCGAATAGGACATGCCAGCAGCAGGTTGGGCCAACTGACCTGTATCGCTATAAGTCGCCGTTAATTCAAAGTAATGATTTCCTCCTGGTGATGTTAATGAGCCGCTCTTACAATATGGATCAAACGGAAAACGGAAGGGCGTGTAAGAGATGATCGTAGAGGCTGTTAAAACACTCGGTCCAAAAACTATCTTTGTTGACGAGGAGACAGAGGTTACGCTCACACCAGAATTGTTAAATGTAGTGTCTGGTATAATGATCCCGCCGGAACTATCAATCGTGGACACAGTTGTACGTCCAGTACCGTTATACGGGATCAGATTAACTTCATGGGTACGATATAGGGGCGGGTGAACAACCGCTGCTTCTTCTGGCGTTTGGTAATTTCGAAAATATTGCAGTAGGAGTATATAGGGATCGGGCCATTGATGCCACATATACGCCGGTACGCCGCTAGGGACGGGGTTATTTGTGCCGTAAGGGAAATAATAAAGACCTTGAGCACCGATCAGATTCGTGGTCTCAATAGCTGCAATAATATCATCCGGATCAGATGAACCAGCTCGATTAATTGCATCAGCCATAATGATCAGTGAATCATAAGCCTCCATCGCGTAGTATTCTACAGTAGATTTGCCAGTTCGTGATTTGTATTCTGTAGCAAAATCCTGCGTACGTGTATTGTAGTGAAATTGCAAAGGCCCAATGTATCTAAAAACACAATAGTTGCCAAATGGTGGGGTATCCCAGAAGGCTTCAGAATCACTTATGCTCCGGATGTCAACGCAAATTTTTTCTTTCGATGGGGCTATTTCAGCCGCTTCCGATTGTTGAATGAAGTTAAAAGCGTCATCACCTTCTGACAAAACAATAATAGCCTGAGAATCATTGATATGAGAAAGATCAAAGTACCTAATAGCCGTAATGATTGGGTTGAAGTTTGTTTCACCTGGAACATGAGCCTTTATTTCCGAATAGATCCCTTTTGCAGCTAGTGCCAGCCTGAGAGAATTAGCTATTGCTTGACCTACAGGGCTAGTATCTGTGACAAGGACTGCACTATTATATCCAAGCTCATTAGCAAGGTAGTTTGCCACAAAGTCATCTACCATTGAGGTGGTCGGTGCAATGCGAAAGACCTCAGGGATAGCTGACGAAGTGATGTCATCATGCCAGGTCTCAGCGAAGATAGTGGGAATGTGGTGCTCCTGAGCCTTGCCCACCATCTGCAAACCGACTGCACTATGATATCCCCCCACAACACCAGCGACGTTTTCATCTGCAAAATAATCCATAGCCTGTGCACCTCGAAAAGCTATGCCTGCTGTATCAGAAAAGACCAGTTGAAATGGCATTCCTAACACGCCTCCACCTGCGTTGATTTCATCCGCTGCAATTTCTACGGCAACTTTCATCGCTTCGCCAGCGCTGACATCTCCAGGCGCACTCAGGGGAACTGCGACCCCTATCTTTATCTGGCCCGCCTGGTTGATGGGTTTTGCATGGATAGTGGGTACATTATTCACAACTATCCATGATAAGACGGCCATCAAAAATAAAAAGGTCAGCGCCAAAACCCCAGCCAAATGCAAAGTTGGCGTCCATCGGTTCCACCGGGCCAATTTCCTGTTTTCCATTTCTCCCTCCTTATGTTGATTATTATTCGTAAACTATGAGGTTTCCTCCTGTTTGTAGTATGAAGATCAATCGTAATTAAAAATGCCGCCCAACGCTTGAGCTAAGCCGATGCCGGGCCAGCAAAGTGACCTACAAGCCAAAATCAACACCGATGGCGCAAATAGTTTCAAAAACCGCAGCGTTAGGCATTCGGCTTGAGCGATTTGGTGCGACCCGTTCGCCCGAAACCGATCTTTCGAGGTCGGGGGATGGGCGGCAAAGGACAGCACCATCTGTTCTTTGACAACTGTGTGTCTATGTTAGTGAGATGATATACCCAACGAGGGTATTGATCAACTCTAACCTCCCCGGTGGATGGGAGATAGCACCACCCTATGGCGAGCGACTGGTCATCAATCGTCAGGAGCAAGGGTGGAAAGGTGATAAGCTGTGAACCAGACGGAGTGATCTCGTCGAGCAAGTGGCTACGGTCAACGATGAGTAAAGATATGGTTGAAGCGTCGTCAAGGAGAACGGGCCAACGCTGGTTAACAGGCCCGATCCAAAAGGGAGACGGTTTCAGGCTACGTGCTCAAATCTCACGTAGTATCCATCCGAACGAAACCCGGCGTAAAGTATCGACCTACGGTCACGGAAAATGGACACACGGAACGGAGTAACTCCCCGAACGCTCTCGGCATTTAGACCGAGCAGGCAACCAGCCGCAAGCCAAGGGGAGTAGGATGACCCAAGCCTGTCCTGAGCCAGGCCGAAGGGAAGCAAAGGCCCAAGGTAACGCTTGGGATAAGCCGACGTGGGTCCGGTAGATTGGAATGTAGAGGTACTGGCGGAGGTCAGAGCTTATGACACCGGCACTGCGACCGAGTGAAGTTTGGAAATCACTCCCCTGGAAGAAAATTCAGCGGAACGTTTTCCGCCTGCAAAAGCGCATCTACCAAGCCAAGCTGCGGGGCGATGTCAGGACAGTCCACAACTTACAACGGCTCTTGCTTCGCTCCTGGTCGGCTCGCTGTCTGGCGGTACGGAAAGTATCACAAGATAATCGGGGCAAACGAACGGCTGGCGTAGACGGAGTAGCGTCACTGACCCCTACCCAACGACTGCGCTATGTGCGTCGTTTACAAAATCTGGACCAGGCGGTAGACCCGGTCCGACGGACCTATCTGCCTAAACTTGACGGAGAGCAAAGGCCGTTAGGTATCCCGACCATGTTCGACCGGGCCACCCAAGCCCTGGTCAAACTGGCCCTAGAAGCGGAATGGGAGGCGATCTTTGAGCCTAATTCCTACGGTTTCCGACCAGGCCGCAATGCCCACGATGCTATCGAAGCCATTTTTAACTACATCAGGCTCAAACCCAAGTATGTGCTGGACGCCGATATCGAAAAATGCTTCGACCGGATCAATCATCAAGCCCTCTTAAACAAGCTCGCGGCTATCCAGCCCATCACCACCCTGGTACGAAGCTGGCTTAAGGCGGGCATTGTTGATAAAGGACAAACCCTCTTTCCAGAAGCGGGCGTTCCCCAGGGCGGGGTGATTTCACCCCTGTTGATGAATGTGGCTCCGCACGGTCTGGAACAGGACTTGCGCCAAAGTTATCCCAAAAGACAAAAACCAGCCATCGTCCGTTACGCGGACGACCTGGTCATTTTGCATCACGACCTGGATACCTTGCAACAGGTCAAGTTTCAAGCCGAAGCCTGGTTAACCTCAATGGGCCTGCGGCTCAAGCCCAGTAAAACTCGCATCACCCACACCCTCGATAAGTACCAGGGTCAGGTGGGCTTTGACTTTCTAGGTTTCAACATCCGCCAATATCGGGTAGGCAGATATAAAACTCGGTCTTACCGGGCTAAAGCCGGTTTCAAGACCATCATCAAACCGAGCAAAAAGGCCCAACAGCACCATTTGGCCCAACTGAAACAGGTTATCCGGGATTACCGAGGCAGTTCTCAGGCGGGCTTGATTGGCGCCCTCAATCCTATCATCCGAGGCTGGGCCAACTATGACCGCCCTTGTAGTGCTAAACAGATTTTTGACCGGATGAGTACACAATTGTACCACAAGCTCCGTCGTTGGGCGGCTTTTCGCCATCCTCGTAAATGGCCGAGTTGGTGCTACCGCCGCTACTGGCGCAAGCACAAGGGACGCATCCGTTTCAGCGATGGAGAAAACTACCTCTACCAGTACGAGCAAACCAGAATTAGACGGCACACCAAGGTGGTTGGTTCGAAAAGTCCCTTTGCCTGTCCTGAGCGCAGTCGAAGGGATGGGGATTGGCTCTACTGGGCACAACGGTTGATGAGCGACCCGCTTAAACCATTGCGAGCGGTCAAGCTCTTGAAATGGCAGCAAGGCAAATGTGAAGAATGGGGTCTACCGTTCACAACCGAGGACGTGGTGGAGGTTCATCACCTTAACGGCAATCACAAGGATAACCGTTATGCAAATTTGAGCCTGATCCACGGCCACTGTCACGATATGGCTCACGCAGTAAAGTGCTGCTGACAACAGCCAATCTACTGAAGAGCCTCGTGAGGTGAAAATCTCACGCGGGGTTCGGAATTGGCGGTGGGGTCGGCGCCGACCCCACCGACCATCACTTAGGCACGGCTTGGCAAACCAGTACGACTGATTTACAAAACTAACCCCAATTGAATGCTTCTGACTTAGGAGCTATGGCAACCCCAAACAGAAAACCTACGCTAGACTTTGGGGGAACACCGATTTACCCACCTGAACGATACCTCATTTTTATCAAGAACAGTGGAATTTTGTGGTGATATAAAAAGCTCTGTTAGGCTGATAAGGAGGCAACTTGTTTGACAGGCTGAAAGGTTTGTACTATAATTAGACAACTTGTCCAAATAATGAACATAATTAAGGTAACAAGTTAGGATTCATTGATGCTTCCTAAAGAACGGGTTATTGCCACCCTTGAACACCGTCCTTTTGATCGCGTCCCAGTTGGGGAAATTGGTGTGGATTATCCTATAACTGATAGAACCGTGGGTTATGAAACGCTTTACCGGGCCAAATGGCGAGAATATCAGGCCTATTGGCAGGGGCGCCGCGATGAAATTGTAGAAAGCTACAAGCGGGATATCGTTGCCTTAGCCTGCACCTTTGAGCGGGATGTTGTGCCCACCCCTTTGGTTCCCCCCCGTCGTTCAAGTTATGAACAACCCAAATTTCTGATGAATTCTACTTCACGGTTTCTATTTATTAAGCCGGGGCGTTGAATAAACCCTTATCAAGGAGAAAGGAGGAAGGCCAAAGATTTCCAAACAAGTTTAATTGACAACCATCGTTTTGTAAGTTCATTTAGTGAACAGAAGTTGGTAAATTTGGTAATTAGAGGTTTAACAAGGAGGATAAAACAATGAAGTTTCGAAGAAAAGTCTTTTTCTTGGTTGCCATCGTGGCTCTGCTGGGCCTGGTGTCTTGTAGTCCCGCGCCCACCCCAGAAACAATCGTTCAAACGGTTGAAGTAGAAAAGGAAGTTAAAGTCGTAGAGACCGTTGAAGTTGAAAAAGAAGTAAAGGTTGTCGAGACGGTTGAAGTCGAAAAGGAAGTCATCGTTGAAAAAGAGGTGGAAGTTGTGGTCACTGCCACCGCTGAAGCCGCCGAAGAGCCTCAGATGGGTTCGACACTGGTCGGCGAGTTGGAAGGGCCGGAGATCATTTTAGACACCAGCGCGTACCCAACAACGTTTAGCGAAGCGCCGCAATTGGCCGAAATGGTGGCCGCCGGCGAACTGCCACCGGTTGAAGAACGCCTGCCCGACCCCGAAGACCTGATGGTCATCGAGCCACTGGATGAGATTGGCCAATACGGCGGCACGTGGCGGCGCGCGTTCACCGGCCCGGCAGATCACGAGAACGGTAACCGCATCAACTCGATGGACAAAATCTTGCACTTTGACTACACCGGCAACACCATCGTGCCTATGCTGGCCAAAGGTTGGGAAGTGAGCGAAGATGGTAAGACCATCACCATTTTCCTGCGTAAAGGCGCTAAGTGGTCCGACGGCGAACCGATGACCGCGGATGACTGTATATTCTGGTTCGAGGATATCTACTCGAATCCGGAAATCGTGCCCACGCCCTTCCCTGAAATGCAGATCAACGGCCAGCCGGGCGTGATGAAAAAGATTGACGACTTTACCGTCGCCTTCGAGTTCCCCGAACCGTACACCTACTTTGTCTATCAACTGGCCGGCAGCACGGGCATTGGGGCCGGTTTTTCCACCCGCGGCGCCTTCCAAAACTGGGGCGGCGCGTGTGCTCCGGCGCATTACCTCAAACAATTCCTGCCCAAGTACTCGTCTGAAGAAGAAGTCAACAAAATGGCCGCGGACGAGGGCTTTGACAATTGGGTGAACCTGCTTAAGTTCAAGTACAGTTGGGCGCTTAATCCCGAAGTGCCCGTGATGACGCCCTGGAAAACCGTTAGCCCCATTAACACCCCCACCTGGTCTATGGAGCGCAATCCGTACTTCTGGGCCGTGGACACCGCAGGGAACCAACTGCCGTACATTGACGAAATCTCTATGGCTCTGGCGGAGAACACCGAAGTGGCCAACCTGCGCGCCATTGCCGGCGAGTACGACCTTCAGGCACGCCACATGGGGCTTGACAAATTGCCCGTTTTCCTGGAAAATGCGGAGCAAGGCGACTACACCGTTCATCTTGATCCGGCCTTAAATGGCGCGGATGCCGCGTTGCACATTGGCATGTGTTACGAAGGCGACCCCGAAATTGCCAAGTGGCTGCATAACAAAGATTTCCGCCACGCGCTCTCGCTGGGTATTGATCGCGATCAGATCAACGAGGCCCTCTGGCTCGGCGTCGGCACACCTGGCTCGATCGCACCTTCGCCCGACTCAATCTACAGCCCCGGCCCGGAATGGAACAAAAAGTGGGCCGTACTGGATATCGACCAGGCGAACCAGATCCTCGATGATTTGGGACTGACCGAAAAAGACAGCGAAGGGTTCCGCCTGCGCACCGATAACGGAGAGCGCCTGACCTTCGAGCTGATCACTGTCGGCGGTTCGTTCATTCCCTACACCAAAGTTGGCGAAATGGTCAAATCGCAGTGGAAAGAGATTGGCATTGATGTGACCGTTAAGGAGATGGAACGCAACATCGCCTTTGGTATGACGGCCAACAACGAACACCAAATGATTACCTGGGCCAACGACGGTTCGGAAATGCTCTATCTCTTTGCTCGCCATGCGCTGCCGGTGGACCCGGCTGAGTCTCACATGGGTAACTGTTATGCCAGGTGGTATGCTTCCAACGGCGAGCAGGGCAAAGAGCCGGAAGATCCCGAAATGCTGCGGGCGTTTGATCTCTACCGCGAGGCGTTTGGGCTGGATGAAGCCGGCCAGATTGCGAACGCCAAAGAGATCTGGAAGATCCTCGTCGAGCAAGAGTATAGCATTGGCACGGTTGGACAGTCACCGGCGTTTATGGGCGTCCGTGTTGTCAAGAACAATATGGGCAATATCCCGGAACGTCAGATAAACGCGCAGCACGCGCGCACGCCGCAATCGTCGCGACCAGTGACCTTCTACTTCAAGTAGTAACTTATTCCCATTCTCACCCCGTCCTCCGTCATCTAATGACGGAGGACGGGCATCGCTCTCCCCGTTTGTGCCTGCGGCAAGGGGGAGAGTTAGAAGAGAACCGAAAGATGTAACTTTTTTATGATAGCTTATATTGTACGCCGTTTTTTCCTGGCCATTCTGACCATCTGGGCTATCACCGTTCTCTCGTTCCTTATTATCCAATTGCCGCCGGGTGATTACGTGACCTCGTACATCGCTACGATGTCATTTTCGGGGAACCAGGTGACAGAAGCGGAGGCGCAAGCGCTGCGCATCCAGTATGGTCTCGATAAGCCGATCCACATCCAATATCTCAAGTGGATGGGACTGATTATGCGCGGCAACTTTGGCATGGCCCTCGAATGGGGCCGGCCGGTACTCGACGTTATTGGCGACCGCCTGGCCCTGACCATTGTTGTTTCGGTGGCGGCCGTTATTTTTACATGGGCACTGGCGCTGCCCATTGGCATATATTCTGCCGTTAAACGCTATTCTATTGGCGATTACATCGCCACGATTATTGGCTTTATCGGCCTGGCCATTCCTGGCTTTATGCTGGCCCTCATTGTGATGTACGTTGGCTTTAAGTATTTTAACGCCAACGTAGGTGGGCTGTTCTCGGCTGAGTACGCCAACGCGCCGTGGAGTTGGGCCAAATTTGTCGATATGCTCAAGCATCTACCCATTGCGGCCATTGTCCTGGGCTTAGGGGGTACCGCCCAAATGATCCGCATTATGCGCTCCAACCTGCTCGATGAACTGCGCAAGCCCTATGTGATGACGGCGCGCGCGCGCGGGCTTTCTGAGTACCGGGTGATTGCGAAATACCCGGTACGTGTGGCGCTCAATCCGTTTGTCAGCACCATTGGTTATTTATTTCCGTTTATCATCTCGGGCAGCGTCATCGTTTCGATGGTGTTGAGTTTGCCGACGGTGGGGCCGCTATTGCTCAAGGCCCTGATTGCGCAAGATATGTTCCTGGCAGGAACCATTATGTTGTTTCTGGGCGTGCTAACCGTCATAGGTACGTTTATATCGGACTTATTATTGATGTGGATTGACCCCCGCATTCGATTTGGGAGGCAGTAATGGCAGAAGCAATGACCAAGACAGCCTCCCACATCCTGGAGCCGGATGACGATTTTGTCACCACCCAGGCCGAAGAACAAATTGCCGTGGCCACGCAATGGCAGTTAATGTGGTGGCGGTATCGCAAACACTATCTGGCCATGGCGGGTGCTATTATGCTCATTCTCTTTTATGGCATTGTAGTGGCCGCGGATTTTTTGGCCTACGCCAATCCGGAGGCAACCGAGGCGGAGCTCTCCCTGGTGCCGCCGCAATCGATCCAATGGTTTGACAATGGCCGGTTTAGCCCCTACGTGTATGGCTTTACCGGCACCCGTGATCCCAAAACGTTCAAACGCGTGTATACGCTTGATCCCAATATAAAAATTCCGGTTAAGTTTTTTGCCGAAGGGTTTGAGTACAAATGGCTGGGCTTTATCCCCAGCAACACGCACCTGATTGGGACGGAAGGTGTCCCGGCAGAGGGAACGCTCTTTCTGTTGGGCACAGATGTGCAGGGACGCGATCTGTGGTCGCGCCTGATGTATGCCACGCAAACCTCGCTGGTCATCGGCCTGGTGAGTGTGGCCCTCAGTCTGATCCTGGGGGTGGTGCTGGGCGGTATTTCCGGTTACTATGGCGGCATCCTGGATATCATCATCCAGCGGATCATCGAAATTCTACGCTCTATTCCCACCATCCCGTTATGGATGGGCCTGACGGCGGCGCTGCCCGCCAGCTGGAGCGTCATGCAGGTCTACTTTGCCATCACCGTTATTATCTCCCTGTTGGGTTGGACCGAGCTGGGACGGGTGGTGCGGGGGCGGTTTCTCTCGTTGCGCGAGGAAGACTTTGTGATGGCCGCCCGCCTGTCCGGTTGCAGCCGGATGCGCATCATCCTGCGGCATATGGTGCCTTCATTTTGGAGCCACATCATTGCCGCCACCACCCTGGCCATTCCGGCCATGATTATTAGCGAAACAGCCCTGAGCTTTCTTGGTTTGGGACTGCGCCCACCCGCGATCAGTTGGGGGGTATTGTTGCAGGACGCGCAAAACATCCAAGCGATCGCCATTTCCCCGTGGTTGTTGCTTCCCGCCATTCCGGTTATCGTGGCCGTTTTGGCCTTCAATTTTGTGGGTGATGGTTTGCGCGACGCGGCTGACCCTTATGGATAAAATCAAGATGGAAAACGAACCCAAAACATTACTATCGGTACAAAATCTCAAAACGTATTTTTTTCAGGATGAAGGAATCGTCAAGGCGGTGGACGGCGCTACCTTTGACGTATATGCCGGGCAAACTGTCGGCATTGTGGGCGAAAGCGGCTGTGGCAAAAGCGTAACGGCCCAATCTATCTTGCGCATTGTCGAAGAGCCGGGCCGTATTGTGGAAGGTACGATCACGCTGTATGGCGAAAACGGCAGCGAGCTTGACTTGACTGCACTCCCTGCCAACAGTAAACAGATGCGCGCTATTCGCGGGGGCGAAATTGGCCTGGTGTTCCAGGAGCCGATGACGTCCTTTAGCCCGGTACATACGGTTGGCAATCAAATTCTCGAAGCGATTGAACTGCATCTTGACGTATCCAGAAACGAAGCCCGGGCCCGCGCTGTTGAAATATTTGGCCAGGTAGGCATTCCCAAACCGGAACGCCGCATTGATGAATATGCCTTTGAGTTGAGCGGCGGGCTGCGGCAGCGGGCTATGATTGCTGTGGCCCTTTCGTGCGACCCCCGGCTGCTCATCGCCGACGAACCGACCACCGCGCTTGATGTGACCACGCAGGCGCAGATTCTCGACCTGCTGCGCCAGTTGCAGGAGCAGCGCGGCATGGCCATCATGATGATTACGCACAACCTGGGCGTGGTGGCCGAAATGGCCGACTATGTGGTAGTGATGTACCTGGGCCGCGTGGTTGAGGAAGGTCCGGTGGACGACCTGTTCCACGCCCCTAAGCATCCGTATACCCAGGCGCTGTTGCGCTCAATTCCCAGTATCGAGGCAGCTCCTCGGACCAAACTGCCAACAATAAGCGGCTCTATTCCGCATCCTTATAACCGCCCGTCGGGGTGTCCTTTCTTCCCGCGCTGCCCGGACTTTATGGCTGGCAGGTGTGACCAGCAAGAACCAGACTGGCTGTCAGTGAATGAACGGCAAAAAGTAAGTTGTTTCTTATACCAGGATGGACCAAAGGTGAATGATAAATGATGGCCCACTGCTTTGCATTTGTCTTGGGGCTCTTATCTGATAAAAGGCAAATTTGAAAGTGAAAGATTCTAACGGCCAAGTGCTACTCGATGTCAAAAACCTACGCAAATTCTTTCCGATTCGGAGAGGTTTTTTACAAAAGGTGGTGGGGCACGTCCGCGCAGTAGATGACATCACCTTTTACATCAGCCAGGGCGAAACCCTCTCGCTAGTGGGTGAAAGCGGCTGCGGCAAGACAACAACTTCGCGCTGCATCCTGCGGGCAATTGATCCGACAGAAGGACAGATTTTCTTTCGTGCGGATGATAATGGGGTCGTGGATGTAGCCTCGATGCCAGAAAGTAAGGTTCAGCAACTACGCGGCAAGATGCAGATGATTTTTCAAGACCCTTTTTCTTCGCTTAACCCGCGGATGACCCTGCTTGACATTGTAGGCGAGCCGCTGCTTGTGCATGGAATGACCAACCGTCAGGAACGGATGGATCGGGTGGCCGAGTTGTTGCGGATGGTGGGGTTGCGGTCTGAATACATGCGGCGGTATCCGCACGCTTTTAGTGGTGGACAACGCCAGCGAATCGGTATCGCCCGGGCGCTGGCCCTAAGTCCCAGTTTGATTGTGGCCGATGAACCGGTCTCGGCGCTTGACGTTTCGGTGCAGGCTCAGATTCTGAACTTAATGCTCGATCTGCAGGATGAATTCGGTTTAACTTACCTCTTTGTGGCCCACGATTTGAGTGTGGTCAAGCATATCAGCGACCGGGTAGCGGTGATGTATGTCGGCAAAATTGTTGAAATGGCCGAAACAGTGCCCCTATTTAACAATCCAAAACATCCCTATACCGAGGCCCTGCTCTCGGCCGTTCCCAAACCGGACCCCCGTCTCCGCTCTGAACGCATCGTCCTTAAAGGCGATGTGGCCGACCCGGCCAATCCACCACCGGGCTGTTACTTCCACCCCAGATGCGAGTATGCGATTGATCGCTGCCAGCAAGAATCTCCGCCATTGGCCGAGATCGAGCCGAAGCATTATGTGGCCTGTCACCGGGCGCGTGAGTTGTCGTTGAGAGGAATCGAGAAAAAATGAAACGCGTTCCCTTTGCAGAAATGAAACAGCAGTTTCAAACAGTGCTGTTGAAAGTTGGTTTTGCCCCAGAGCGGGCCGAGAAGCTAGCCGATATTTTTGCCCAAAACAGCCTGGATGGGGTGGCGTCTCACGGCTGGAATCGCTTTCCCACCTTTTTCCGGCAGATTGAGCAAGGCTATATCAAAATCGACGCCGAACCGGAACTGGTCGCCGCTTTTGGGGCGTGGGAACAGTGGGACGGCCACTTGGGCCCCGGCCCGCTCAATGCGCTGGCGGCCACCCAGCGAGTAATGGCTCTGGCTCGTGAACATGGCCTGGGTTGTGTGGGATTGCGTAATACCAACCACTGGATGCGAGCCGGTGCTTATGGCCAGGTGGCCGCCGCAGCCGGTTTTGTGCTGTTGTGCTGGACTAACGCCATCGCAGTGATGCCGCCCTACGGCAGCCGTGACATCCGGCTGGGCAATAATCCGCTGGTGCTGGCCGTGCCTCGCCAGGAAGGGCCGGTAGTGCTTGACATAGCCATGACCCAATTTTCTTTTGGCAAGCTGGAGGTAGTTAGTCGCCGTGGTGAAAAACTGCCGGTGCCGGGCGGGTTTGGCCAGGATGACCAACCCACGCAGGATGCCACGGTAATTCTGGAATCCGGTCGCGCCCTGCCCATTGGCTACTGGAAAGGCTCCGGGCTGGCTTTGCTACTGGATATGACCGCCACGTTGATTGCCGGTGGGCAGGCCACCTATCAAATCAGGCAGCACGAAAGCGAATATGGCATATCTCAAGTGTTTATTGCGTTTGATATTACCCAGCCTGCCGGCGCGGCCTGGGTTGAGCAGGAAGTTGAAAATATCATCGCCGATTTACACCAGGCCCAACCCGATGCAACTAACGCTGAAGTATTATTTCCCGGTGAGCGTGTCCTCAGAACTCGCCAGGAAAACCTGACCGGCGGCATTCCGGTTGATGAGTCGGTATGGCAAGAAATTTTAAGTATGTAATTTAAATGGATAGCAACCTGTAATAACACCAATTGGAGAAATCATCATGGAAGTACGATATTCAAGAGACCCGCAAAGTTTTGAAAGAATGAATACCTCTGAAATCAGGGCTGAGTTTCTAATTGACAACCTGTTCATACCCGGTGAAATCAAGCTGGTTTATCTGCACATTGACCGCATGATTGTTGGGGCCGCTGTACCGGCAAGTCGTCCCTTGCATCTTGAGGCTGGCACAGAATTAAGGGCCAACTACTTTGCCGAGCGGCGTGAGCTTGGTGTTTTTAACATCGGCGATCAGGGCAGCATTACCGTTGACGGTCAGGAATATGAAATGGTACACCGGGATATGCTATACATTGGCCAGGGCAGCCAGGAGATAACTTTTTCCAGCGTTGACGTCAGCCATCCGGCCCGCTTTTACATAGTCAGTCTTCCGGCTCACAAACAATACCCAACCACCCACATTCCCCAGGATCAGGCCAACCGACTTAATCTGGGCAGCAAAGAGGCGGCCAATGAGCGAAGTCTCTTTCAGTATATCCACGAAGGTGGCGTGCCAAGCTGCCAATTGGTCATGGGCTTCACCGAATTGGCTCCCGGCAGCGTTTGGAACACGATGCCAGCCCACACGCACAAACGCCGATCGGAAGTATATTTGTATTTCAACCTGGTGGGCGATAACCTGGTTTTTCACTTCATGGGAGATCCGCAAGAAACCAGACACCTTGTGGTCAGAGACAGGCAGGTGACTATTTCTCCCAGTTGGTCAATCCACGCTGGGGCCGGCACCAGCAACTACTGTTTTGTATGGGCTATGGGCGGCGAAAATCAAGCCTTTGCTGATATGGATCTTACCCCTTTGCATGACATGGCTTAATCTACTTTGCAAGACCCGGAACTAAAAATAAGGAGGCAACTATGTTGGTCCAGCAATTGGCATCAACTGATCAAGGAAAAGGGGATTTGGCTGATTTTGCAATTTGTGATAGCTTTGGTAATATCTGTATTAGAAGAGTATAGTAAACTCAGAGATTAGGGTCCGCGTCTCTGATGGGTCGCCTATCTTGTTGTTATTAAAGGACAAAGGGCGGATCACAATTTCCATGATTCGCGTTAGCAGGTAAAAAAATGCCGCTTAAAGATACATCCAATGAAGCAAATCTATCCCAGACGGTGCTAAAGGCACTTGATATTCTAGAGTGCATCGCACTTGCCGATCACCCCTTATCGGCGGCAGAGGCTGCAAGATTGTGCAATTTATCTCGTCCCACTACGTATCGACTTATCTACACCCTGACTGTCCGCGGTTACGTGACTCAAGATGATAACACCCATTATCGGCTTGGTACCCAGGCCTTAAGCCTGAGCCAAAATGTACTGGACTCATTGGATTTACCTAAGTTAGCCCAACCCTATCTACGCCAGCTGAGCGATATAACTAATGAAACCACCTATTTATCTATATTAGATGACAATGAGATTCTCTACGTTGGCAAAGCAGAAAGCACACAGTCGGTACGAACGCATACCAAGATTGGCTCGCGCAACAAACTACATTGTACATCTATGGGCAAAGCAATTTTAGCCTTTTTGCCCGAAAGTGACCAGACCAAACTGATTGATCAACTGGAATTGACGGCCAATACCACCACCACCATCACAGACCGGACTGCTTTACTGACGGAACTGGCCACTATCCATGCGCAGAAATTTGCCATAGATAATGAAGAGAGCGAGGATGACATTCGCTGTGTAGGCGCACCCGTCTTTGACCATACCGGTCATGTCTTTGCGGCCATTAGCGTGTCAGGACCGGCTTATCGTCTTTCAGTCTCTCGACTCAAAGCACTTTCCTCATTGGTTATTGATACGGCCCAGACTATCTCCAGTGCCCTGGGTTACGTATCACCTCATACACGATCAGTTAAAGAATAGTCCTCAATAAGGTGACAGTCACTTAACGCGGAGAAAGCCGGTCTGATTTTGCTAAATATGCTGCACTAATCTGAGAAAAAGTGACTGTCACCTTGGCCCGGCTTATAGAGCAAGTGCGTTAAAACTTCAACCCAAAAAACCGAGGTATTACCATGAGCATCTTAGATTCATTCAAACTTGATGGAAAAGTAGCGCTGGTCACTGGCGCCGGACGCGGTTTGGGTCAGGCGATGGCGGTGGGTCTGGCCGAGGCTGGCGCAGATATTGCCGGATTGGACATTATTTCTCTCGAAGAAACACAAGCCCAGGTGGAAACGTTGGGGCGACGCTTTTTGCCGGTAGTCTGTAACTTGCGCAAGGCTACAGTGGCCCAGCTAAATGAAGCGGTCGGACAAGTGATTCAGGAATTGGGACAACTGGATATCCTGATTAACAATGCAGGGATTATCCGCCGGGCACCGGCCCTGGAGTTTAGCGAAGAGTATTGGGACGACGTCATCCACATCAATCTCAGAGCGCTCTTTTTCCTGTCACAGGCCGCGGGCAACGTAATGGTTCAACAAGGGAGTGGCAAAATCATCAATGTAGCCTCAATGTTATCGTTTCAAGGGGGCATTCTGGTGCCATCGTATACCGCCGCCAAAAGCGCTGTGGCCGGTTTAACTCGCGCCCTGGCCAACGAGTGGGCAAATAAAGGCATTAATGTGAATGCCATCGCGCCCGGTTACATGGCCACCGACAACACCGCTCCCATACGGGCCGATAAGGAGCGAAGCCAGTCTATTCTGGAACGGATCCCAGTTGGGAGATGGGGAGACCCGGCAGACCTGCAGGGTCTGGTAGTGTTTTTGGCGTCCGCGGCTTCAGATTATATGCACGGCTCCATTGTGCCGGTTGATGGGGGGTGGCTGGGTCGTTAACCTGAGCCAGATCTTAGACAGTAGATAGGTGACAAAATGCGAGACGCTTTTTGAGGAATAATCAATGAGTCAACCGTCTAACCAAGTTCCGACCACTGCCCTAAATATCCGGCCACTATTGGTTTGTGCGTCTATACAAAAATTAATGTGTTGATAGAAGAAGGCATCTCACTTGACCTCAGTACGGTTCTGGCTGAAAAACCAACGGTGCTAATCTTTTATCAGTAGTACTAAAAAAGTAGTGCAAAGGAGTTAAGGAAAAGGTAAAGAAGCATTATTGACCACACATTGCCCTTGGGGTTGATTGCAAACACATCTGCGGTTTTAGCGATTAGCATCGGTAATAAAAACAAAAAGATTGTAGGTGAAGATGTGTTGGATAAAGATGAATACATTCATCGTGGTATCACTCAGGTCTCAATTCCGGTGTTAAAGGGAGATGGAGACCTTATTCGCTCAATCCGTGCTAAACTTTTGGAAATGGAAGTTAAAAATCTTTTCTAGGTCGATTTTTGTGATGTGGCCCAAAAATCTAAAGACTACGAACATTATAAGGCACGCCTTCAACAAACCCCGGCTAATAAGCTCAATTATCTCGGTATAGCCATCTGTGGTCCTGATAAAGAAGTCAATTCCTTGACAGGCAATATTGGATTGCTCCGGTAGTCAGACAAAATATTGAATTTAGGGAGGAGTTTGAATTAAATGAGACTCTGGCAACAAAGTATGATTTATTTAGCCCGAAATGAGTGGGTCAAAAACTTTATGCAAAATCGAGCGGCAGTGTCTGAATTGGCCATGAGATTTGTAGGGGGCAGGAATGTAACTGGGGTTACTGAAAAGAGCCGAACCTTAAAGTCACAAGGCTATAAAGCATCTCTGTTTTATCTTGGTGAGTATGTTGAAGATTTGACTATCATCAACCAAACTGTTTCAGCTTTAAGGGCTATCGCAAAAGACCTTGAAGCTTCGAACCTGGATATGTTTATCTGTGTAGACCCTACCCAAATTGGCTATCAAATAGACGTTGAGTTATGCCGAAATCACGCCTTTGAAATTACTCAACAAATTAAGCAATTAACAAATACCGCAAATAGCTCGGTCGCGCATTTTCTTATGTTGGATATGGAAGATTCGTCTGTCACTGAAGCAACGATCAAGCTTTATACCGCCCTACGAGATGCATCGCTTCCAGCCGCTCTAACACTTCAAGCTTATCTGTATCGCACTGAAAGCGATTTAAAAAAGATTGTAACGACCGGTGGGGCTGTCAGGTTGGTAAAGGGAGCCTTTGCAGAAGGAAAAGAGATCGCATTTACCAACCGCTCTGAAATTGACGACAATTTTTTGAGATTAGCGGAAATAATGTTGTCTGAAGAAGCCCGACAAAGCGGTTTTTATCCAATCTTTGCCACTCACGATGATAGTCTCATCAATCAGATAATCGAGATGGCACATTGCCGGGGATGGGCAAAGGAAACATACGAATTTGAAATGCTTTACGGCGTGAGGGCTGATTTACAGAAAAAGCTTGTTCAAAAGGGTGAACAGGTACGTCTTTATCTGCCATTTGGGATAGATTGGTGGCCTTATGCCGTCAGACGTGTGGGTGAAAGCCCCAAAAATGCCCGATTTTTATTGAGATCATTATGGGGCATCTAAGGCACTAACCTGTCTAGCCGGCTATCAAATGGATTAGCGAGGCTGTTTTAACGGTTGGCTAATTGATATTGACGGGGGGTTGCGCCAACAAAAGACTTAAATTTCCTGGTAAAATGACTCTGATCAGCAAAACCAACTTCAGTTGCAACGTGAGCAATGGGCTTGTCATTAGCTAGTTTCTGTCTGGAAACCCATGTTCAAGCCACAGATGCCGCAGACAGTCGTTTTCGGCGACGCGGCTTGAGAATGGCTTGAGCAATAGCAATGAGATTGTTAACAATACAGCCCCAGCCAAC